>JAEWIY010000120.1 GCA_023386835.1 Verrucomicrobiota bacterium | reverse complement strand
ATCCAGAGGATGCCGAGGACGACAACGACGCCGGTGGCGATGCGGCCGACTTTGACGAGCTCGCGATCGGGGCGGCCTGGGCGAAGTTTGCCGTAGATGTCGACGGTGAAGAGCGTGGCGCAGGAGTTGAAGAGCGACGCGAGCGAACTCATCAGCGCGGAGAGCAGGCCGGCGACGACGATGCCGCGGAGGCCGGCGGGGAGCAGGGTAGCGACCATCGTGGGGAAGACGGCGTCACCGCGGACGGAGCCGTCGGCGTTGGTGGCGAGCGGCAGCATACCCTTTTGGTAGAGCGCGTAGCCGATCATGCCGGGAACGAGGAAGATGAAGACCGGCAGAACCTTGAGGAAACCGCCCCAGATCGCGCCGCGCCGGGCGTCCTTGAGCGACCGCGCGGCGAGGGTACGTTGCACGATGTACTGGTCAGTACACCAATACCAAATGCCGACCACCGGCGAGGCGATCATCACGCCCAGCCACGGGAAATCGGGATCCGACAGGGGCCGCCAAAGTGCGAACTGCTCGGGTTGAGCGGACAGGCTCAGCTTCAGCTCATCCCAGCCCCCCAGCATGCCGAGTCCGAAGAAGGTGATAAACGCGGAGCCGCCCAGCAGCAGCAGCGTCTGGGCGACCTCGGTGTAAACCACCGCGCGCAGGCCGCCGACAACCGTGTAAATCCCGGTCAGGACCACCGTGGTGAAGGCGCCGACCCAGAAGGCGTTTTCCGGCGAACCGAACGTGTCGGGTAGCAGCGCCATGAATACCACCGCGCCGGCGTAGACGGTCACCGAGACCTTGGTGAAGACGTAGGCAACGAGCGAAACGATCGAAAGCGTCCAGCGGGTCGCGGAGTTGAAGCGGCGCTCCAGAAACTCGGGCATCGTGAAGACCCCCGAGCGGTAGTAGAACGGGACGAACACCCAGCCGAGCATCAGCATGATCCAGGCGTGCAGTTCCCAGTGCGCCATCGCCATGCCGCTGGTGGCGCCGTTGCCGGCGAGGCCGACGATGTGTTCGGAGCCGATATTTGACGCCAGGAGCGAGCAGCCGACGACGAACCACCCGATGTCACGTCCGGCGAGGAAGTAGTCGGCCGTGGTCTGTTGCCGACGGGAGGACCACCAGGCGATGCCAGCGAGCAGGAAGAAGTAGACGACGATGATCAGCCAGTCGAGGGAGGTCATGGGGGAGGAAAGCGGGCGGCAGCGTGGCGGTTCGTCCGCGCGTCGGCGAGGTCCAACTTAGTCTCGTTGTTGAACCACGCTTGCGAGGCGAGTCCGACGGCCCGGTTGACGCTCCGGTTGAAAAGGCCCTCGCGCCGACGCCGCGATCATGAATGCTGCGCGCATGCGCCGGAATTTACCCCGATTCATCTGCGTCGTTCTCTCGTCGTTCGGATTTGCTGGAGCTGTTTCCGCGGCAGGTTGGGTTCCGCACGAACTCCTGCCGCCGGCCGCCGAGTCAGGTCCCACCCTCTGCCAGAGCCACTACCTTACTCCCGAGCAGGGCGAAGCAGTCCTCCAGGCCGCCCTGAAGAAGTTTCCCGATCAACACAGCTGGTCGACGTACGCGACACACGTTCGGCAGCGGGTGCAGGAGGGCGCGGGCCTGGCGCCCTGGCCGCGCCGAACGGACCTGCGCCCGATCGCGCATTCACGGCGCAACTACGACGGCTACTCCGTCGAGAACGTCGCCTTCGAATCGATTCCGGGCTACTTCGTTGCCGGCAACCTGTATCGCCCCCTCGGCGGCACCGGTCCGCGGCCGGCGGTGCTGAACACCCACGGTCACAGCGCGCCCGTGCGCTCGCCCGAGGACGAGGACCGGCATGGTCGCTTCCATGCGTCGCGCCAGGCCCGCGCGGCCATGCTGGCGCGCCTGGGCGCCGTCGTTCTCGCGATCGACATGTTTGGATACGGAGACTCGATCGCCCAGGTGGGGCAGGAGGCGCATCGCTCCGAAGTCGCGATGACGATTCAGGTTTGGAATACCATCCGCGCGCTGGATTACCTCGAGTCGTTGGAGGACGTGGACCCGCGCCGGATCGCGGTGGCCGGCGAGTCCGGAGGGGGCACCCAGGCGTTCCTGCTCGCGGCGTTGGATGATCGGCCCGCGGCGAGTGTGCCGGTCGTGATGGTCTCCGGTTATTTTTTTGGCGGCTGTCCCTGTGAAAGTGGGCGGCCGGTTCACCGCAGCGCGGATCATTTTGCCAGCAACGCGATGCTGGCGGCGCTGACCGCGCCGCGGCCGCAACTCGTCATCTCGGACGGCAAGGACTGGACGCAGCACGTGCCCCAAATGGAGTTTCCGTTCCTGCGCCAGATCTACGGCTACTTCGGCGCGGCTGATCGTGTGCAAAACGTGCACCTGCCGGACGAAGGACACGATTATGGCCCGTCCAAACGTGCGGCCACGTACGCGTTCCTGGAGCGGGTGATCGGCATCGCACCGGCGCCACTGGATGCGGAGGGCAAAGTGGACGAGCGTGGCGTCGCGATCGAAACCGCGAAGCAGCTGCGGACGTTCACCGGCGTGGATCCTTTGCCCGCCCACGCCCTGCGAGACGCCCAAGCGGTTGCTGAGCGCCTGCGGGAACTGCAGGCGACGCCCTGACCGTTGAGCGTGCCGCGTCCGGCGCCGGCCTGGAGCGGAACAGGAGTTTAGGTTGCGCCGGATGCAGCCCGGACGTACCGGTGCTGGGTACCCATTGCTGATGAAAACCCCGTTCCGTTTCCTCCTTGCTGCTGCGCTGCTGGCCGGTGGCACCCTCTTGCACGCGGCTGACGCGCGTTCCTCCTTCACCGAGCAGATCGGTCTCCAGTTGTGGAGCTTGCGTGGCGCGTTCCTCAAGAATCCCACGGAGGCTCTCGACCTGGTGAAGCAGTACGGCATCACCGAAGTCGAAACAGCCGGCACCGCGCGGATGTCACCCGAGCAATTCCGCGCGGAGCTCGACAAGCGCGGCCTGCGCGCGGTGAGCGCTCACATGGGCTACGAGCGACTGGTGAAGGACTTTGACGGCGCGTTGAGCGAGGTGAAGGCGCTTGGCGCGTCCTATGTCATCGTGCCGATCCTGCCCGAGCGCGAAAAATTCGATCATGCGCGCGCGATGGAGGCGGCGAAGAACTTCAACAAGTGGGGTGCGGCGTTCGCCAAGGAAGGGATCCGCTTTGGTTATCATCCGCACGGCTTCGAATTCGGACCCGGCCAGACCGCGGGCAAGACGCTGTTTGAGGAGATGGTGGAAGCAACGGACCCGAAGACCGTGTTCTACGAAATGGACGTGTATTGGGTCGTCCATGGCGGCGCGGATCCGGTGCAGTTGCTGCGCAAATACGAGGGCCGCTGGGTGGCGCTGCACGTGAAGGACATGCCGAAAGGCCTGCCGACGGGGCTCAACATCGGCAGCTCGCCGCCGGAGCACAAGGTGGCGGTGGGGCAGGGGCAGCTCGACTGGCCTGCCATCATCGGGGCCGCGCGCGACGTCGGCGTGAAGCACTTCTTCGTTGAGGACGAAACGGTCGACGCCGAGGCGAATATTCCGCCGAGCCTGTCCTACCTGCGCGGACTGAAGCTCTGAAACGCGCCGAAGCCGCGGGTGCGGCGGCTTCGCGTCTCGATCTCACGCGCGGGTGACGGGCAGGTCACCCACGCGCAAGGCGCGCCCGAGGCGTCGCCGCAGGCGCGCGCAGAGCAGCAGGAAGAGTTGCGCGGTCGTGAATGCGTCGCCTTCCGCCGTGTGGCGGGCCATGACGGGCAGGCCGGTATGGGCGCAGAGCTCCTCCAGCGTGGGCGGGCGCTGGTTGACATAACCCGTCTTGCGGAACGCATCGATTCCGGTCATCGCCAGGCGCGCGGTATCGATCAAAGGATTACGCAACCGCACGTGTGCGTGCCGGCGCAGCGCATCATCCAGCATCGCGGCATCGAAGCCGATGTGATGCCCGACCAGCACGGCCCCGCTCAGGCGCGGCAGCAGCGCCTCGACCACCTCCGCCTCGGGCGTGCCTTCCGCCGTATCGTTGGGCAGGATACCGTGAACCGCGACCGCGGCGTTGACCGGTGCGCCGGCCTGGCGAACGAACCAGCTCGCGCTGCGGTTGAGCTGCAGCCGGCCGGCGCGGGCCTCGACGAGCGCCACCGCCAGGAGCCGGTCCCAACCGACCGTCAGGCCGGTCGTTTCGGCATCGAGAATGACGATCGTCAATTCGTCGAGCGGCTGGTCGCGGCGCAGCCGCCGCGGCGTGCCCTTGCGGTATGCTTCGGCAGCCGGAGTGCGGGCGGGACGGCGAAGGAAGGACAGCATTGACGGTGAAGATGAAGTGGCGCCGCAAATACGCCAGCGGGTGGCTCAGCGGCTTTCCAAGCGAAACTCGAGTTTCACGTGTTCCTGCACCATGCGCACGACATCAAACACGTTCGCCAGACCGGCACGCTCGAGCTTCGACAAACTCGACGGGTCGATGAACCGTCCGGCGTCACCGCGACGCAGTCCCGTCGCAATGCGCAAGCGGAGCAGTTCGTCGTAACCTTCACGTGCCAGTCGGGCGAGTTCCTGCAGTCGCGGAACGTGCCGCTCGAGGTCCTGCCAGCGTCCGCCGGTGGAGTAGTGGCGGGTCAACCCGTGTTTCAGCGCCAGCAATCGCGCGGCGTCGCGCAGGGGGGCGAGCCCGCGGGCCTTCAGGTCGAACTCGCCCGCCCGGTCGCCCTTGCGCTCGACGACAAAGCGTCCCCAGAAGTTCAACGGTGGCGGCGTTTCGACGACCAGCTCCCCAAGGCGATGCTGCAACCACTCGTTGCCCTTCACGGAGTCGAACACCGCATCGCGCAGCGGATCGACGAGCTCAGCCGAGCCGGCGACGTAACGCAGGTCGTAGAGCACGATCCCGCGGAAGAGCCGCTCCGGATCGCCCGCTTCGCCGATGGCGGTGATCTCCGCCCGCCACTCCGCGTCGGTCCGGCACCACTTCGGGTTCGATGCCATCACGCCACCCTGGCAACGCGCGAAGCCGCACTCGACCAGCAACGCCACGACGCGCTGCGCGAGCTGGAGGAAACGTTCGCGATGGGCCTCGTCGGCGGCCGCGCGTCCGCTGCTGGCGAAGACCAGCGCATTGTCCATGTCGGTTCGCAGCACCTGTTCGCGGCGGCCGTCGCTCCCGACGGACATCCATGCCCACGCCACGTCGGGCAATTTGATGCCGCCGTGGGTCAAGTCGTCCGTCGCCATCTCCAGCAGCCGCTGCAGCAACTCGTCGTAGAGCTCGGCGCAGATCTGCCCGAGCAGGATCGCGGAGACGCCGGCCTCGAGGTAGCTGCGGGCAATCTCCTCCACCTCATCGCACAATTCCCGCAACCGCGCAGGCGTGCGGGCGTGACGAAACTCACGGAGCAGCCCGGCGGGGTGATGGCCGCTCTGCGCGAGCAGGTCCTTGTTGGTCAGGACGTCGAGAGCAGGCGTGTTCGGTGTACCATCCTCGGTGATACACACCTGCCCGATGCGTTGCCGCAGCATCAGCAGGATCGCGGCCGTCGTTGATGACCGGCTGGAAACCGTGATCACCGGGCTCGCCATGATTTCTCCCACCAGCGCAGTGCGCGGGGTGGATCCGGCGACAACGTGTTTTACGATCGCGCTATTGGTCACGATCCCGAGCGGCCGCCGCTCCGGATCGACGACGAGGATGGAAGGCACGCGCCGGTTCGACATGAGCTGCGCCGCTGTCGCGATGGTCGTGTCCGGCGCGCAGGTGAGCAGCCGATCCAGCGAACGGGGCTCAATCACCCGGCCGCCGGCGAGATGCGTCTGCAGAAGGTTTTTCGAGCGTGACGTGCCCTCCACGCCAGTGAGCAGTTCCGGGCTGAGATTGGGATCAAACCCCGCTCCGATTCGCGTCGCCCAGAAGAGGTGGCGATTGACGTAATTGCGGGCGTCGTCGTGGTCAGCCAGCAGCTTGCGCAGCTGATTCCACGGGAGGGTGTACAGGATGCTCTCTTCGACGACCCGCGCTTCGATATCGAGGCGCTGGTTGCGCATCAGCGCGGTCAACCCGAGCAGGTCACCCACGTCGCGGACGTCCACAAGGGTGGCACGATCATCCGACGTGCTGAAATACTCCACGCGCCCCCGCGCCAAAAAATACAGCTCCGGACCTGGGGCATCACCCGGTTGCCAGACTTGATCACCCGGTACGCAGACGCGGACCCCCGCCTCGCGCGCCAACTCGACCACCGCCTCTTCGGGCAGCATCGAGAACGGCGGAAAGCGGCGCAGTGCATCCGCGATACGATCCGGGATGAGGTTGGGAGCGGCCATGCAGCGCGAGTAACGCGGGTCGGACGGCCGCAGGCAAGGGATCACGGCCAACCGTGCTATCGTCGGGACGCAAAAACGCCGGCTCCGCGAGGGAGCCGGCGAAACTATCCACCGTGGCCGGTGAGTCGGTTAGCTGTTATTCAGCGGCCGCTTCAGTGCGGATCTGATCGCGGACCTCTCGGTCCGTGTGGCTGCGGGCGAGTTCAACGATCCGGTGCTTCTGCGACTCGGACGGCACGTCGCCGCTCAGGACGATCGCGTCGCCGCTGCGCGTGACCCGGATGTCGTCGGCCACTTCGTTCAGATCAGAATCCGCCTTGAGCGCCTTCTCGATCAGCTCGACGTCTTCGTGATCAGACGTGGCGGCCACGTCGGTGCGCGCGCCAGTGAGGCCGTCCTCGCTCATCGCCATCGCCGTGCCGTCCGGACCGGTCGTCCAGGTGGTCCCGGCGGCGGACGACGCGAACTCACGTTCGGCCGTGTCAGGTTTCGCAATGGCCGTGAACTGATCCTCTGTCACGTCCAACGTAAGGTGGTCGTTTTCCTGATCAAAACCGAAACGCTCGGCTGGAACGCTGACGATGTCGGCCCCGACGCCGAGCACGCCACCGACTGCGACGTAGAAGTTAAGTCCGCGGTCCTGAGCGGTGGTGGACTTGGCGTCGCCCTGAAATTCCGACGGAAGGAAGTGAGCAAAGCCGATATCGTGGATCGCGCCGAGGCGCTGACCGTCTGAGCCCACCACTGTTTTTCCGATCAGTTCCTGAGCGGTCATTTTAGACTCAAGCGATTCGCGGTCGACCCGCTGGAAATCAGCGTGGGCGGCGCTCTTCAGGTGGGCCTTGTCCGATTTCCATTCAGCCCGGGAGGGGCTGGCTTTTTCCTGATCCCGCTTCTGGCCCTCGCCGGCGTTCGCGAAAGCCGCCATGGGCAGCATCAAGGAAGTGGCGACGACGATGGTGGTGAGATTGCGACGTTTCATGGATGATGTGAGTTGAGGGTTAACATGGCCCCGTGCTCCCGCCTCAGGAGCAGGCCGTTTCGGTTCTGCCCTTCACGTCGCATTGTTTGTGCCAATGCAATTTGGTGGCACTTGTCCGGGGCGGCGGGGCGAACCGCGCTCATGACCCGGTGCAGCCTGCATGATAATGCAAATAACATGCGGCAAACTGCAAAAGTTGGCTAGTTTGGTCGTCATACCATCGTAAGTTGCTTGGCTACAACGGCGGCGAGCTTCCTATGAAAAAGTCCGTTGACAGTGCCGGGCCCCGTTCACACGGTATCCCTTCTTCTGTTGCAGGGTGGAGCAGCCTGGTAGCTCGTCAGGCTCATAACCTGAAGGTCGTTGGTTCAAATCCAACCCCTGCACCCAATTTGAGGCCCTCCCACTGCTCGGGAGGGCCTTCTTGTTGAGAGGCTTACGCGATTTCAGAGAGCGAACTGGCCGGATGAAACTCCGGGAACACTAGGCAACGTTCAGACACCGCAGCCCAACTTCCGGACTTACCTGTTTCGAGGAAGATTCCTTCGGTCGCCCCTTGCGGCATCAGCGAGCACGGAGCAGGAGCACCAGGAGCACCGACACCAGACGCATTCACGTTGGCCAGCCTGTGCAGTCTTCAGCGCGGAGCCAGTGCCGGGTTCTGCCGAAATCAGTGTAGATCTTTTACCGCATTCCGGAAGCCCCCGACGCACGGTGGGTGAGCTACCACGACCGAGGTACTGGCTTTCGGGCAAGTAGCCGTTAATAGCCGTAGGCGCGGCGCTGGATAAGCTTCATCTTGCGCTGAAAGTCTTCGGTGGTGCCATTGTTGCGGGTGAAGCGCCACATGCGGGCGACCTTCGCGTGCGTCGCGGTGGAATAAACTTTTGGATACTGGCTGAACGCAGCGCGGACGAGGGGATCAATACGAATCCCAACGCGAGCGCGGGGCCGAAAGAAGCCAGTCAACGGATGACCAGTGCGAGGCTTCGTTCTGGCCGCGGGCAGGTCTTATTGCCCCGGTCGAGATCGTCGCCTTCGCGGACTTCGCGAGACTAACCCAAACCCTGTCGCTTTCTCTTGTATGCAACCGGTTCTCCGTTTGTTGCTGACGTCCTTTGCCGTTGCCTCGGCTGCCATCGCTGCAATCGACGATCCGCTCGCAACCGGTTTTGCCAACCCTCCGGTGAGCGCGCGTCCGTTGGGCTGGTGGCATTGGATCAACGGCAACGTTACCAAGGAGGGCATAGTCGCCGACCTGGAGAGCTTCAAGCAGAAGGGGCTGGGAGGCGTGCAGATGTTCGACGTCGAAATCTACATGCCGCCGGGCCCGGTGCGTTATGGATCGGAGGCCTGGCACGATCACGTGCAGTTCGCGTTGCGCAAAGCGGCGGAGCTTGGCTTGGAATTCCACGTCATGAACACGCCGGGGTGGTCAGCGAGCGGTGGACCGTGGGTAACGCCCAAGCTTTCAATGAAGCGGCTGGTCTGGACCGAGACTCCGGTGAAGGGTGGAGGCGTGGCCGAAGTGACGCTGGCGGAGCCGGAACTCACGCCGTTCTACAACGCGCGCGGCGTGCACAGGGACAAGTTCTACCGCGAAATCGCAGTGCTCGCGGTGCCAGCGACCAGTGAGCGAATCGACGATCTCGACGCCAAGGCGGCTTGGGCGGCCAAGCCTGTGTTGCGCCCGACCGGTGCGGACGTGCCCGGCATCGCGCCAAAGCAGGTGATCGATCTCACAGGAAAAATGGAGAAGACCGGGAGGCTCGCGGTGAATCTGCCGCCCGGCGATTGGCTGGTGCTGCGCTTCGGATTCACCTCGACCGGCAAGATGAACCACCCGGCGGTGCCCGAGGGGCATGGCTTGGAAATCGACAAGCTCGATGCCGACGCGGTCGAGTTTCAGTTCGAGCAATCGATGGGGCGCGTGATCCGCGAGGCTGGACCCCTCGCCGGGCGCACATTCAACGGCCTGCTTTTTGACAGCTTTGAAGGTGGCTTCCAGAACTGGACGGCCACGCTGCCGGAGCAGTTTCTCCAGTTGAAGGGCTACGAACTGATTCCGTGGCTGCCCGTCCTGACCGGCCGCATCGTGAGCTCGCGCGACCGTAGCGAGGCCATGCTCTGGGATTTCCGACACGTGATCGAAGAGCTCATGGCCGAGAACTACTACGGGACCATGCACCGGCTGGCTGCTCGGCATGGCATCGCGATTTATTCCGAAACGCAGGGTGGCCCGATCACACCCATGTCCGGCAACCGCCACGTCGACATTCCCATGAACGAGTTCTGGGTACCTGACGCGGCGGGCCGGGCGTCCCGGATCAAGATGTCGACTTCGGCTGCAAGCTTCTTCGGCCGCAACGTTGTCGCCGCGGAGGCGTTCACCGCCACGCCGGAAAATGGCAAGTTCCAGAACTCGCCTGCGACGCTGAAGCGAGCGGGCGACTACGCATTCACGCTGGGGCTGAACCGGTTCGCGCTCCACTCGCTCACGCACCAGCCAACCGACGCCGCTCCCGGATTCGCACTTGGACGCTATGGCGTGCACTTCGGCCGGTTGAACACGTGGTGGCCATACGTCGATGCTTGGCTGGCTTACCTCGGACGTAGTCAATTCCTGTTGCAACAGGGCCGCACGGTCGCGGATGTCTGCCTGCTCGTGGACGAAGACCTCGGCTACGGTCTGTCGTCGGCCATAGCGGATTCGCTGCCGGGGTATGACTACGAGGTCGGCTATCCGGAGTATCTCTCCGGGATGAGGGTCCGCGATGGTGTAATCGAACATGTCTCCGGCGGCCGTTTCCGCCTGCTGGTGACGCCTGAAAAAGCCACGGCGAAAACTTGGGTGGCGACGCTCCAAACGCTGCGCCGGCTCCGGACGCTGGTTGCGGACGGCGCGCGTCTTTCCGGCGAGCCGCCCGCCGCCCCCGCCGGTCTGAAGGACCTGGAAGGGCGCGGCGAGTTCGACCGACTCGTGCAGGAAATCTGGGGCGGGCTCGATGGCACGTCCGTGAAATCGAAGACGGTAGGCCGCGGCAAGGTCTTCGCCGGCCTGACGCCGAGGGAGATTCTCGCGATGGAGAAAATCGCTCCCGATGTCGGCGGCGACACGGCGCTCGGCAATGTGAAGTTCATCCACCGCACGACGAGCGATGCTGAGATTTATTTCGTCTTCAATAACTCGGATCGTGCTCGCACGCTGCAGGTCGATTTCCGACAGGCGGCACGAAAGCCCGAGATATGGGATCCTGCCACGGGCATCCACGCGGCGGCTCCGGTTTATCAGCGCACGAGGAGCGGCGTGGCGCTGCCGCTGACGCTCGAGCCTTGGGGTTCAACATTCGTGGTATTCCGTGAGGATCTGCCGAAGCGATGGATCGCGTCGACCGGTGATGGCTTGGCGGCGATCCGGCCGGGCGCAATGCTCACCACGGCGTCCGAGCTGGAGCTTGATTATTCCGACGGCACCCGCCGCCGCGTCGACCTCCCAACGCTGCCCGCAGCGGTGTCGGTCGCCGGTCCATGGGACGTCGAGTTCATCGACGGCCGCAGCGCGCCATCACACGCAACGTTCCCGCAACTGGTCTCGTGGCCGGACCGCCCGGAGCCGGGCATCCGTCATTACTCGGGCACGGCGGTCTACCGCACCTCCTTCTCGTTGCCCGCCGGACCGGCCTCCGGCCAAGTGGCTCTGCTCGATCTCGGCAAGGTCGCGGATGTCGCGCGGGTCTTCGTCAATGGTCGTGAAGCTGGGGTGGCTTGGCGCGCGCCCTTCGAAGTCGACGTCACGCCGCTCCTGCGCACCGGCACTAATCAGCTCGAAGTTCGAGTCGCGAATCGCTGGATCAACCGCCTGATTGGTGATGAAGCAACGCCGGTTCCCTACGATTATCAGCCACCCGGTGTGAGCAAGTTCACCGACGGCCGTATCCTGGAGCTGCCTGCCTGGCTATATGATCGCGCGAAGCGAGGCGAGAATCCGCGGCACAGTTTCAGCGTGTGGAAACACTACGACACGGATTCACCGCTCGTGCCTGCAGGCCTGCTCGGCCCGGTGAAGCTCGAGTGGCGCAACCAGATTGTGCCGGAATGATTCCGCCTCGCTGCCCTAGCCCTCATGAAAGTCGACGCGCGTTGCTTACGGGTCGTCCTCGTTTCGGTCGCGTCTCGATTTCGCGCTGAGCCGTCTCCGCTGAAGCTTTGGTATGTTCGCCCTTCGCTCCGACGTGCCGTTGTGCTGACGCTGGCGATCGCCTCCGGTCTGCCGGCCGCCACGGCCGAATACCGGATGTGGTATCGCGAACCTGCGACGAAGTGGGGCGAGGCGCTTCCGGTTGGCAACGGCCGGCTCGGCGCAAGGGTCTTCGGCGATCCGGTTCACGAGTAATTGCAGTTGAACGAGAGCAGCAACTGGTCCGGCAGCCCGGCGATTGCGACCGAGTGGGAGCGCCTCGACATTTAGCCAAAGCGTGGCAAATGCCCTTCGAGGACAAGGTGGCGGAGGCGGAGGCATTGGTTAACCGCGAGTTCCTCGGCGAGTGCCCACTAGGTCACATGGAGAATGCCGTTCGTGAGGGTGAGGTGACCACGGAAACGACAGAGGTAGTCGGCGACGTCCCGGTCGCAGAAGGTGGACGAGTGCCCTCGTATTCCCGGACTCGGAGCCGGTTCAACGGAAGAGCAGGCGGCCGGTAGGGGATTTCTCGATACGACCGTCCTTGAGCTCGACTTCGAAGCGGAACTCCATGGGCGCGTCGCCCTCCACAGTGACGGTGTAATCGAAGGGGAAGGCGGGGCCCTCAAGCGTGATTTCCGGCGCGCCTTCCTGCCGGGCATACATGGTGCAACGCACGATCTCACGATCGAGATCGGGCAGGTAGGCATAGGCCGTCGTGAGATCGCCGCCCCCGAAACGCATCGCGACGGCGCGGGCCCCGCGGAAAGGCAGATCGCACACGCTTCCTTCGGCGGGCAGCGCGGGTGTGTTGCCGAGCGCCTGCCGTTGGAATCCAGGTTGCGGCGTGACGCCTTCGATGATGACGGCCGTGATGCCGGTGGCCGATACGGGGATTTCGAAGCTGCCTGATCTGAGCGAAGGGGCTTCGGCCCCTTTTTTCGTCTGGCGAGTTAGCCAGGATATTTCACAACGACTGCCGTAAGACGGTCCCCAGCCCAAAAGGTTGGCGGGAATTGAGCATCCCACGGTCAGTGCGCGGAGATCCATCCCTCTCAAGGTGTCGATTAACCCTGATTGATGGCCGCCGCGCTCAGGACATGTCGTAGGCGAGCAAGTCCGTCCGGAGGCTCACACATGGGCGCACCGCGATAGATCTCGGCATATGCCCGTTCCAGCTCCTGGAGTTCGTGCATCCCTCGAGGGGCAAGATCGTGCACCGTCGCTCGTCGTTCAGCACTGAACTGCCGCTTGTGGGGATCGAGCCAGCCGCGCTTCATGAACACTCCCGCTTTTTTGGTGCACCGGCACGGGTTCATCGAATTTACGAGACCGCACTTGTCGTGCATGAACTGGTAGAGCTCGTGCCGCGCTCGAGCCAGCAACCGCCGGAAATTTTCCGCCGAGATTTCCATCACTTCACCGCCGAAGCCGCTGGATACAGCAAAGACTTCGCCGAGGATGAAGGCCAGGCGTTGCCGTCGTTCGAGGCACATCAGCATCGCAGTCACGCATCCGAGTTTCGCCTCTTCGACCAACAGCGCATGTCCAATCGGCAGCGCCGCCTCATCGGGCAGTTCGGCGTCTTCACAATCGTCGAGCGACCGTCCCATGTCGGCGAATGTCATGCGCCACTCTTCCATCTCGGACTTGCGCACCTGCAGCAGATGATTGATCGCGATGCGATACAACCAAGTGGAAAGCTTGCTGCGCCCTTCGAAGCTGCCGAGATGCGTCACCGCCTTAAGCAGTATCTCCTGCGTGGCATCCTCCGCGGCTTCCCTTCGCCACACCATGCGCAACGCCAGGTTATAGATCCAAGTCTGATGCTCGCGGAGCAGGCGATCCAGCGCCTCGAGATTTCCGGCCTTCGCTGCCGCGACGAGTCGGCCTTCGTCGGCGTGCGGCTCCTCGACCGGAGGGCATCCCGCGTCGGGCTGAGTGCCGCCGTTCATTGCGATTTCCTCACGGTAGACAAAGAAAATGTGGCCGCGGTCATTGGCGAGTGTGTTCATGTCCGCCGCGGTTCTGCGCCTGGAAACCGCTCGATGTGCTGGTCGCCAAGCCGGCCCCAGTAGGTCACGCGTTGGCCACGCAGAAACGCAATGTAGCCTTGGACGCCCGCAGCCATTGCGCGTCGGGTGAACTCGCGAAACTTCTGGCCGTTTCGCTGGCTGTCGAGGATCGCCGCTTTGAGCGCGGCACCGTCGAAGTTTTCGGCGACCATCGGAAGTCCCTCGAAGTTCAGCGGCGTCGCCGCTGTCGCTCCATCCGTGCCATAATACGTCTTCCGCAATGAAGCGTAGTCGACGTGGTAGGCCTCGACTCCCGCGTTCAGCAATATCCGGACCACTTCCGGAAACGAGACGGAACCCGCGAGCACCTGAGCGGCGGTTTGGTGAATGATTTGGGTGTTCATACGTCCCTTTGGAGCGAGTCGAAAGCAGCCTGTGACAAAAAATCTGCACAAGCTGCCATTGCGGCCCATACCCGCAATCTTCGCCCGTCAAGATGACTCCCGGTCATGTGCTTGTACTCCGCCGCCGCGGCACGTCGTAACGGCATATTACGCGCGCAGCAGCGCATCGACGCGTGCTTCCCGCTCATCGAGTACCTCGCAGATGGCCGGGGTCCCGATTAGGTAAGCGGGGTCTACGACTCTTCCTCCTGATTGCACGCCGTCAGCCTCGGCCCCTTTTTTCGTCTGGCGGATGTTTAGGCCCATCGTTGCAGGCCCTCATCGGGCCCGTGATGCTCGGCCTCGCGAGCGCCATCGTCAGCGTCGTGGCGTTGATCCGTTCAACGAATCGGTTGGCCACGAGTCGAGGGAAGATCGCCGCCGTCATGGCCGGGGCGGTTGCGGCGATAAATGGTGCCCTGGTGCTGACCTTTGCGACCGGTGGCCCTGGAAGCGGCAACGGCGTGGTGGGGGGCGCGGGCGCGATGGTGCTCGGTTTGCTTGCCGTCGCATTGGGCGGCTGGGCATGCGCGCGCTCCCGTGGACCCGTGCGGCGGACGGCCGGGTCGATGTGAGTTCGACTCAAGCGACGTGAACGGCGTCGAACCCTTTGGGGATGGCGGAGTCACTCCGGTTTGAAGAGAATTTGTCCAATCCACCATGAAGACCTCTCCGAACGAGCCGGACAGCAATTCACCCGTGTATCCGGATAACAGCGACATGTCCGGGAAGCCGCCGCTGCGGGCGTACGATTTGACCCGACGCCCGCCGCGCAGCTGTTACGTCCGGCTCGGCGGTTACGTGATCCTTCCGCGCCTGATCGACAAGGCGCGTGCGGCGATCGCGGGCACACTGGGCGACTACTACGACGGACCGAAAGGCATGAACGGGCACTTCCTCCGGTTTGTGGGAATCGAGCACGCCGCCCTGAAGGAGTTCATCAGCCAAGGTGCCGGGGATGCGGAAATTCTGGCCTGGATCGAATCGCACGCCCAATTGAAACGTCAGCCGTGGGAGATCGCCGCCTGGAGCGATTACCAAGCGAAGCGGCCCGTGGACAGTGATGCGGAAACGTTGGAAGACTTCGCTCAGTCCATGCGGCGCCTCCATGCCGAGCGCGAGGACATCAAGACACGTTTCGACTTCCTCGACCTCGACGATCACTGCTCGTTTGGCGGACCGGCCTGAACTTGCGCAGGTTTGGTCCGTCATCGACAAGGCGGCGATCGAAGCCCAACTCGTTTGAGGCGTCCGCTTTGATGCGAACCCAACCCCAACAACGAGCTTAGCATGTCGCTGCCCGCATCTTCGACGTCTGTTCTTCTGCCGGGCCTGGTCTCGGTCACGTTTCGTCAGCTCTCTCCGTCGGCGATCGTTGAGTTGTGTGTCCGCCATGGCCTGCGTGGGATCGAGTGGGGTGGGGACATTCACTGCCCACCCGGCGACGTGAAACGGGCGCAGACCGTAGCGGCGCTGACCGTCGAAGCTGGCCTCGAAGTGGCCGCGTATGGTTCGTACTACCGAGCGGGTGTATCCGATCCCGCTGAGTTCTCCCGCGTCCTGGAAGTTGCCGCGGTGCTGAAGGCTCCGTGGATTCGGGTTTGGGCCGGCAATCGCGGATCCGAGAAGGCCGACCCGGATTACCGGGCCAGAGTCACCGACGACGTGAGGCGCGTGGCGGCGGAAGCGAAGGATCACGGCGTCAGGATCTCGTTGGAGTATCACGCGCAGACGTTGACGGACGAGATTCAGTCAGCCCTGGCGCTGCTGCAGGATGTACCCGGGATCTGGGTACAATGGCAACCCGCCAACGGCCACCCACCGGAACGGGCGGCAGTCACCCTGACCGCGCTGGTGGGGCGAATCAGCAATTTGCACGTGTTGGCGTGGGGAAAGGAGCAGGATCGACTCGTCCGCTTGCCGCTGGCGGCACATCGCGATCGGTGGCGGCACTATTTCTCGATCGCGCGCCAGAGCGCCGGACGGCGCTTTGCGCTGCTGGAGTTCGTCCGGGGGGACCGGCCGGAACAGCTCGCCGAGGACGCGCGAACGCTGCACGCGCTTTTGGCGGACCAACGCTAAGGTCGACCGGCCTCTCCCGGTTGCGCTGCCTCAGCGCGGACGTTGGCCGGGTCGCGCGTGGCTTCGATCATGAACTGGTGTAAGACCCTAGACGGAGTGGTAAGCCGTGGACTTGCTGATCAGCGCTTCAGGAGACAATTGCGCCAGAGGCGCTTGCTTCATCTTCATCTAC
>JAEWIY010000074.1 GCA_023386835.1 Verrucomicrobiota bacterium | reverse complement strand
GCCCCCCCGGGGGGGCCCGCGATCCGGCGGCCGACGCGTGAGGGCGGTTCGAACCGGAAACTGAGGAGGAATCGCGCGGAGGGCCGGCGGCGTTGTCCAAAATAGACCTGCCCAAGATAAAGCCCGGGGCTGACGAGTCGGATCTCGTCCCGCACAAAGCGCGCGACGCGCGACGTGCGTGAATAGTCGATGACAATACAGGGTTGGCCATCGAGCCGGCTCTCTCCCGGGGCGACTTCAGCCGTGATCGCCCGGACGGAGAGCGGGCTGACGCGATTGCGTAGGGAGC
This sequence comes from Verrucomicrobiota bacterium, assembly GCA_023386835.1. Classification (GTDB taxonomy): domain Bacteria; phylum Verrucomicrobiota; class Verrucomicrobiia; order Opitutales; family Opitutaceae; genus Actomonas. Next base: position 17,375 of record JAEWIY010000074.1, on the reverse strand, counting down.
GCCCGTCGGGGGCGAATACTTTGCCCTGCCAGAAGCACCATCGTACCAGCCGCGCCAGGCAGGAGCGGAACCAGCGGCCGGTGGTGAGGAGTGCGTAGCCGGCCGCCTCACCGTGCGGCAGCTCACCAGGCGCACTGGCGGAGAACAGCGCGTCCAGGTCGCGCGCGGGTTTCTTCAGAAGGTCGCGCGCGGTAAGATGCATAACGCGACGCAGCCGTTCACTGGGGAAACTTGAGCGCGAAATCGATCAGCCGCGTCTTTCCCCACCAAACCTTGCCCAGGTACAACCGGGTGGCGGGGTCGATGAGGCGGATTTCGTCGCGAATCTTTCGCGCCAGAAGTGAGGTTTTCGAGTAATCCAGCACGATACACTCGCGACCATCGAGCCAGCTCGCGGTGTGGTAGACCCGCGCGACGATCGCCTTCACGCCGGCAACGGTCACCTTGTTTTGCAGAGTCGCGCCCTGGCCATCCGGATCTGGCGTGAACACTTTGCCTTGCCAGGCGAAGGTGTGGACGAAGCGCGCGATCAACCGGCTCCACCAGGAGCCGGGGCAGACGATCGCCTGCCCCGCCGCATCGCCGTGCGGGATGGGCCCGGCGGGGCTGGCGCGGAACAGGTCATCGAGTTCGCGTTGGCTGAGCCGCTTGAGGGTATCGAAGTTAAGCGCGGTCGGGGACGCCGTGGGTGACGTCCCGGCAGGGCGAGGAGCCGGCGCGGGAGGAATGCGGGAAAAGGAGCCCGCCGAGGAAGAGGAGGGTGAGGTCATGACAGGCGGTGGCTGAGGCCGGGGCGCGGTGAAGGTCCGGCCGGTGAGGGAGCGCTACAGGGTTTTCAGGTACTCAATGAGCGCCCGTTTGTCGGGATCCGGCAGATCGCTGCCGAAGGTGTGGCCGCGATCGGTGATGAAATCGGGAGACTTGCTGGCGGCGAACAGCAGCGGTGCCACTTCGCGGCGCATCAGCTCCTTTGTCGCCTCCGCGTCGAGGTTGCGCAGGCGGACCTCGAGCAGCGTGCGTTTGATCCGAATCGCGAGTTGCGCGAGTTCCTTGACCGGTGTGTCGGGGTCGAGATTGGCGAGCAGCGCAATCGGAGTGCCGGCGGGGATGGGACCGAGGCGGAAGTAGCCGTCGGAGTCGAGATGGGGCTTGAGCAGCGCACGCAGCGCGGTCGGCAGCGCCGCCGCCTGGATCTGCAGGTTGCACTCCTGTGTGGTCCGCCAGATCGAGTCGTGACCAAGTCGTTTTTCGGGCCAAAGCAGCTTTTCCGCGGCGTCGTTGAAGGCGTCCATCCGCCCCTTCACCGATGGGTCGCCAGTGTACTTGCCAAGCGCGTTGTTGTGCAGGAACGGGGCGCTGGTCCAAAGCGCGATCAGCGAGGGCGTGCGATAGTAACCCGGGCCGCCGTCGGGCACGCGGAAGTCCTCCTCCTGGTCCGTGTACGGGTTGTAGACGCGGATCGTGCCGGGGGACTGCAGGGACTTGTAGTCGTCGGAAGAGAATGCGTCCCAGATGTGTCCCTTGGTCGCGTTCGTCGCGAGGGCGCGGCTGGCGTTGGTTTTGATCTTGGTGATCGGATGGCGGCGTTCGTCGGCGAAGAAGTTGCCCTCAGCGAAGTCGTCCTGGAGCACGGCCTCGGCGAACCAGGTCTGTTCATCCACGCCCTTCGGCGGGCGTTTGCTGGAGTGGCAGGTCGCGCATTCGGCGGCGAAGGCGAGTTTGCCGCGGCGCAGCACCTCCGGGTCCGTAGTCAGGAATTCTTTCCCGCCGGGGGCCTCCTCGAGGCGCCACGGTTTCAGCTGCGTGAAGAACTTCGCAATGTTCTCAAACTTGCTCTCGGTGGCACGCCAGAAGACCGAGTTCTCCTGCGCGGTCGAGACCGAGAAGGGCTTCTGTTCGGCCAAGCCAACCAACGCGTTGTGCTGCTGCAGCCAGTGCTGCGAATACATGCCGATGTTGATGTAAACGCGCAGCGTCGCACCGGGCACACCGACCGAATCGGCGCCGTCCTTCAGCACCATCGGTGCGAGCATCGGGCTGCTCACGGTCGGCAGGTTCAACGTGTCGCCGGACACGCGCTCGCGCGTCGACGTGGCCAGCCGGGCGCCCAGCTCGAAGATCGGATTGATCGTATTGGGATTGTGGATATTGTCCGTCGCAATCCGCGACGTGTCGGAGGTGCCGGGCGGCTGGGTTTTCAGCATCTCCCAAAAGAAGCCGCCTTCCTTCACGTTGGGTGCGAAGACCGCCCCCTCCCGAATGTACTGGTTGCCGATGGCGGACGCGAGGTTGTCCCAGCGTGGATTCTCGGGATCCTCCGGCGGACGGAGCGGGTGAAACGCGATGTGGCAGCTGCCGCAGGAGACACCGACCCGATAGGGCCGGATCAACTTCGGGTTCACGGCATAATCAGGGTCGTTGTAGTAACGCTCGGCATCCCATTGCCGCCTCGCCTTTTCATCGAACTCGGGATTGGGGAAGAGCCGGAAACCGAGAATGCCGGTCGGACGCCCGTAAACCCGCGGATCGATGGCGTCGGGCTCGGGTTCCACGACCTCATCGATCCATAATCCGTATTCATCCGGCCGCGACGCCTGGCGCAGGCCGGGCTGGTTGATCAGGCCCAGCCGGGCAAACCGGGTGCCGCGTTCCCGCGAGTCGATCGTGCGGAGGAGGTCGATCAGCCCAAAACTCTCCTGCGCCATCCGATTCCAGAACTGCTCGTTACCCCCTGTCCACAGGTTCCAGGTGTTGCGCCCCTTGATCTCGTCAGGCCCAAGGGCGATGCCGCCGTCGAGCGGCTGGAAGACGTCGGCCGCGATCTCCGGGAAATCCTCCGGAGTTCGTCCGCCGCCGTCGTCGAGCAGCGCATTCTTGCGGTTGCAACCAACAAGCAGCGCGAGTGCGGCGAGCACACCGAGCGCCTGACGGCACATGGGGGTAAGGTGCATGAATCCTCCGGGACGTGTGGCTGGGACGCTCGCCAAAGTGGGGGTAGGACAGAGCGGTTGGACGGATTCTGGAATGAGCAGAACCCCTTCCAGAGGCGACGCTTTCCTCGTCAGGTGAACTTGCAGCGCGCCGTCGTTCGAACGCTTAGGGCAAACGTCTCATCCGGGCCGTTCGGCCGCTGTCGGGTACGGCCGAATACCGCGGCCTCGGTCGGATCATGGACCCTTGGATACGCCGGCGAGGCGCGCTCGACCCACGTTCCATCCGGCCGCGTCGTCCAACGCGGCTCGCTGAGGCGATTGCCGGCGCCGGAAAATGCATTGCGCTCGCCCGGGGGGCTCCGCTTAGGTGCTCGCTTTCGTCCCTGCACATGCACCGCACCCACCACTGTGCCCAGCTTTCCCAATCCGATGTCGGCGCGACTGTTTCGCTGCTTGGCTGGGTCGATACGATTCGCGACCAAGGCGGCATCGTCTTCGTCGATCTGCGGGACCGCAAAGGCGTCACCCAGATCAAGCTCGAGCCGCATGACGATGCGCAGCTCGCCAGCCAGCTGAAGCACCTGAAGCCGGAGTCGGTCATTGGCATCACCGGCACGGTCGTGCAGCGCCCGGCGGGCACGGAGAATCCGGGGCTGCCGACCGGCCAGGTGGAGGTGGTCGCGTCGGCGCTGGAGATCCACAACATTTCCGAGACCCCGCCGTTCCCGCTCGACGATGCCGGCGGCGACAAGGTCAACGAAGACCTGCGGCTCACCTACCGGTATCTCGACCTGCGGCGCCCGAAAATGCGTCGTAACCTCTGGGTCCGGCACAAGGCCTCCAAGGCGATCCGCGACTACTTTGACGGCCTTGAGTTCATCGAGGTGGAGACGCCGGCCCTCTTTAAGAGCACGCCGGAAGGCGCGCGCGAGTACCTGGTGCCGTCGCGCATTCATCCGGGGCAGTTCTACGCGCTGTCGCAGTCGCCCCAGCAGTTTAAGCAGATCCTGATGGTGGCGGGCGTGGAACGCTATTTCCAGATCGCCCGGTGCTTCCGTGACGAAGACCTGCGCGCCGACCGCCAGATGGAGTTCACCCAGGTGGACGTCGAAGCCTCCTTCGTCACCCGCGAGGACATCTATTCGATCTTTGAAGGGATGCTGAAGAAGGTCTGGAAGGACGTTCTCGACGTGGAGATCCCGACGCCGTTCCTGCGCATGCCCTACAAGGAGGCGATGAACCGGTTTGGCGTCGACAAGCCGGACCTGCGCTTCGGCCTCGAGCTGGTGGACTTCTCGGACACGTTCCGGACGTCGGCCTTCAAGGTTTTCCAGGCGACGATTGCCAACGGAGGCGCGGTCAAGGCGATCAACGCCAAGGGCCTCGCCGATGTGACCCAAGGCGAGCTGAAGGCGCTCGAGGATTCGGCGAAGTCGCTCGGGGCCAAGGGCCTCGCCTTCATCAAGGTTGAGGGCGGCGAGTGGAAGTCGCCGATCGTGAAGTTCTTCTCCGAAGAGGAACGGGCGGCGCTGACGGAGCGACTGAAGATTGAGGACGGCGACATCATCTTCTTTGCCGCGGCCGAGTGGGAGCGAGCCTGCGCGATTTTGGGCCGCATCCGATTGGATAGCGCGGCGCTCCAGCAGAAACGCGGCCTGCTGACAGTGCGCGCGGACGACTGGCGTTTTCTTTGGGTGGTCGATTTTCCGCTGATGTCGTACGACGAGGAGCGCGGCGGTTATGCAGCCACGCACCATCCGTTCACGGCGCCGGTGCCGGAGGACGTTGCGTTGCTCGATTCCGACCCGCGGGCCGTGCGCGGCCAGCACTACGACGTGGTGCTGAATGGCATGGAACTCGGTGGTGGATCCATTCGTATTCACCAACCGGCGCTGCAGAAGAAGGTTTTTGAGGACGTGCTGAAGATCCCGGCGGACGTCGTGGAAAGCCGGTTCGGTTACATGCTCAAGGCGTTCACGTACGGCGCGCCGCCCCACGGTGGCATCGCCTTCGGTCTTGATCGGATGGTGGCACTCCTGTGCGGCACGACGAGCATTCGTGATGTGATCGCCTTCCCGAAGACGCAGAAGGGCCAGGATCTGATGGCCCAGAGCCCGACACCGGTGACCGCGAAGCAGCTCCGCGAACTGCACATCCAGACGGTGGTGCCCGAGCAGGGCTGAGATCCGGCTGGGAAGGGACGATCGCGTTGATCCGGTTGGGTGACACGATCGTTGAGGCAACAAGTAGGGGCGGCACCGCTACCGGGCGCCGCCCAAAGTGCCACGCCGCCCAAGGAAGCACGGTGCCTGCAGGAGCAGGGCAGGCGCGGGCGAGCTGAGGCTGGTCAATTCTGATCCGGGGAGCGGGCGGTTTCGCTCGTGCGGGCGATTTTGCGTCCAGCGCCGAGGAGCAGGGGATGTTCCTCAGGTGGGACCGGGGACGTGGCGGGTTCCCTTGTATGAAGGGATTTCACGCATTGGCGCCCCTTGGCATGACCCGTGCTCAAGCGCGACCGGCCTATCCGCCAGATACGCGCCGCAAGTCGCAACCACCTACTCGTTAAACCACCTATGAAGCTACGGTCCCAGCACGTGATTAGTGGCGTAAAGATGCTCTCGGTCTTTGCGCTACTGGCGTTTTTCTCGCCGCTCTTCGGTCAGGAAGAGGCGCCCCCTTACGAGAGTTACGAAGCCTTCACCTCGTCTCCCGGCTTCTCCCTCTTCACCGTCAACAATCTCTGGCTGCTCATCTCCGCCGCGCTGGTGTTCCTGATGCACCTCGGGTTCGCCACGGTGGAGGCCGGCCTCACGCAGGCGAAGAACACGACGAACATCCTGTTCAAGAATGTCGCCATCGCGTCCATCGGCCTGGTGACGTATGCACTTTATGGATTCAACGCGATGTACCCGGGTGACTTCAACGGGTTCTTCGCCCTCGGCAGCTGGTTCGCGGTCGACAACAACGACGTCTCGCTGATGACCGACGCCTACGCCGGCTACACCTGGTGGACGGACTTCATCTTCCAGGCGATGTTTGCCGCCACCGCCGCGACGATCGTGTCCGGCGCGGTGGCCGAGCGCGTGAAGCTCAACAGTTTCCTGATCTACTCGGTCCTGCTGGTGACCTTCATCTATCCGATGACCGGTTCCTGGCAGTGGGGCGGCGGCTGGCTGTCGAGCCTCGGCCTGGGCGGCCTGAATGAGGACGGCGATCCGATCGGGTTCTACGACTTCGCCGGTTCCACACTCGTGCACGGCTTCGGTGGTTTCGCCGCGCTGGCCGCGGTGATGGTCCTCGGTCCGCGCAGCGGCAAGTATGTCGACGGCCGGATTCGCCCGATTCTGGGTCACTCGATGCCGCTCGCGACCATCGGTGTGATGCTGCTGTGGCTCGGCTGGTTCGGGTTCAACGGTGGCTCGGTGCTGAGCGCGGATCCCCGCGGTGTTTCCTACGTGTTCGTCACGACGGCGCTCGCCGCGGCCGCGGGCATGCTGACCTCGATGATCGTCGCCTGGACGGTGCTGAAGAAGCCCGACCTCTCGATGGCCCTCAACGGTGTGCTCGCCGGTCTGGTCGGCATCACGGCTGGTGCCGACGCAGTCAGCATGGCCAGCTCGCTGATCATCGGCGTCATCGCCGGAGTGATCGTGGTGTTCTCGATCCTCTTCTTCGACAAGGTGAAGATCGACGACCCCGTGGGTGCGATCTCGGTGCACGGCGTCTGCGGTGTCTGGGGCACCCTCGCGGTTGGTATCTTCGGCGATGGCAAGAGCCTGGTGAACCAGGCGGTCGGCTGCGTCGCGGTCTGCGTCACGGCGTTCGTCGCCTCGCTGATCCTCGCCTTCTTGATCAAGGCCACGCTCGGCCTGCGCGTAAGCCTCGAGGAAGAGACTGAAGGTCTCGACATCGGCGAGCATGGCAACGAAGCGTATCCCGACTTCACCCCCGCGCACAAAGGCTGATGAACGTTCCCGCTGCGGTACGGTTGCGCAGACTTGCACCGCGGCGGGAGGTACATAACTAATAACCGACCCTCAACTTACCACGCATGAAACTCATCATCGCCATCATCAAGCCGTTCAAGTTGGAGGAGGTGAAAGAAGCCCTCTCCGAGATCGGTATCGAGGGTATGACCGTCACCGAAGTGAAGGGCTTTGGTCGTCAGAAAGGTCACACCGAGATCTACCGCGGCAGCGAGTACACCGTCGATTTTCTCCCCAAGGTGAAGATCGAGATCGTCGTGACTGACGACTTGGCCGAAAAGACGGTCGATACGATCGTGAAGGCAGCCAAGACCGGCAAGATCGGCGACGGCAAGGTCTTCATGATCAACTTGGAGGAAGCGGTCCGGATTCGTACGGACGAGCGCGGCGACGCCGCGATCTAAACGCCCAAGCGGATTTGAAACCTTCAGCAGCCGGCACGTGCGTGCCGGCTGCTCTCTTTTTTTTAAGCGCCCTCGCCGGGCTCGATGCCGCAGGAGCGGTCGGGCGGCGAGTTGCTTAGAAGAGCGCAAATTGGGTCAGGACTTTCGCATGAAGCTCATCACCGCCATCATCAAGCCGTTCAAACTCGAGGAAGTGAAGGAGGCCGTCTCCGCGCTCGGGGTGGAGGGCATGACCGTCACCGAGGTCAAAGGCTTCGGCCGGCAGAAGGGGCACACCGAGGTCTACCGGGGAGCCGAGTACAACGTGGATTTTCTGCCCAAGGTGAAGGTCGAGATTGCGGTCCTGGACGCCGCCGCCGAGCAGGTGATCGACGCTGTCATCCGGGCGTCGCGCACGGGCAAGATCGGGGACGGGAAGGTGTTTGTCGCCGACTTGGCGGACGTTATCCGAGTGCGGACCGAGGAACGCGGCGAGGCCGCGCTTTAGCCAAACGGGCAGCCTCGGCCTTCGGGGATGGTCCGTAGAGGGACGCCGGGTAAATGCCGGAAAGAGCGCGAGCAACCGGTAAATTTTTGACACTTTCGACGTTCGCCTGAACGTGGAGCGTGTTTTGGCAGCTCGGCCACCCCTTGCTTGAGCCCTGCCGCGTCGTCCCTTGTTCGCCGGCTCCGTCCGGCGCAATGAGTGGCGGCGCGTTCGTAGCGTCTTGTCCCTTACCCCGATGATGCTGTCCACCGCCTTTGCCCGCCGCGCTTCGTGGGCGGTCCGTCTGGGATGGCTGATGTTTACGGTCGCGGCCCTGTGGCTAGTCTGGAGCTGGAATCTGCACCCGACGTCCGCGTCGGCGGAAATCGCGGTCGTGAATACGCCGCAGGAGATGGAGCGGCTCCGGCCGGGTCAGGTGTTTGCGCTGCGAGGCGAACTTCAGCCCGTCGATGCCGAATCGAAGTTGTGGCGCGGGCGGATGGCGTGGACGCGGACCGAGCGGCTGAGCCGCTTTGGCAGTGGAGCCGCACGGGTCGTCGATGAGCATCGTCCGGCGGTTGAATTGCACTGGTCGGGCGGACGTTGGCTCCTGCCCGAAAACAGCTACGATCTCACCTCCGCCTCGAAGATCCCGGACGACCCGTGGTACCACTGGAATCAAGGCAACCGCGGTTTCAGACCTGGCGACCGGGTCATCGCCCTGGGCCGGGTGGATCGGCAGCGGCAGCCGGTGATCCAGCAACTGGCGGCGGCGCCGATGGGCGCTTACACGCACGCGGTCAGCACGTCCGCCCGGACTCGCTCCGCGCTGGTGGTGGTTTTGCAGATCCTGCTGACGCTTGGCGTGATCGTCATCGCCTGGTCGGCCGTGCTGCGCACCCGCACGAGCCGGCGCCTCGTGCGCATGATGCTCGACGCGCACGAGCAACGTCGCGTGCGCCGCGAGCACTAGGCCAAAGTTTCGCCAGCCGGGGCAGGGCGGGTCGGCGGCTGCAGACGTTCGCCATGGAAACGCAGGCTGCGTTGGTACGCGGCAATGCCGACGTCTTCGCTCGTTTCAATCAGCAGGTTGAGCAAGCGCTGGACCGCCGGTGTAGCCTCGCCGAGGTCGTGCAACGTCAGCGCGAGAAAGGCATCAAACTCGCGGTTCTCCGGAAACTGGAGTTGCGCCCGCTCGAGCACCTCGCGGGAGCGCTCGGGTTGGCCCAGCACGCGGAGGGTGTTGCCCAGCCCCAGCAACGCTCCCGAGAGCTCATTCCCCGGTAATCCGAGCGCGACCGCCTTCTCGTAGTGGGGCAGGGCTTCAGCCGGGTTGCCCATGACCTCGCAGGTCCAGGCGATCTGGTAGTGGATCTCGGCGATATTGGGGTGACGCGTTCCCAAGTCGCGCAGCCGGGCCAGCACTCCGGCGACCTGCCCGCCATGCCGCGCGCCCACGATCGCGTCGAGTTCAGGTTTCCAGGCAGGAAGTTCGGTCATGCCGCGCAGCGTGAGGCTTCGAGACCTGCCGGTCAAAGGAGCGTGTGCTCCCACCTTGGGCTTTCCGGAGACGCGCCTTTCTGCAGACTTCCGTTTCGGCGCTGCTCTTCAAGCGCCATGCCCCCCGATCCCCTCCTGCCGCCGCATGGCGGTTATCGCCACCTCCGCAGCTTTCAGGTGGCGCAACTCGTCTACGACGCGACGACCCGATTTTGCGACCGCTACATCTCCAAACGCAGTCGGACGCATGATCAGATGGTGCAGGCCGCGCGCAGCGGCGTGCAGAACATCGCCGAGGGCTCAAAGGCGAGCGGCACCTCGAAGAAGATGGAGCTGAAGCTCACCAACGTGGCACGGGCGAGTTTGGAGGAGCTACGCCTGGATTATCAGGATTTTCTGCGGCACCGTGGACTGCCGGAGTGGCCGCGCGACGACCCGCGCCGCCAAGCCCTAGTGGACCGCCGGTGCCAGAGCCTCGAAGAGGTAGCCGCGTGGGTGCACCAGATGTGGGTGGTCGAGCGTGGTGAGGGTGGACGCTGTGGACCTGGTCTACAGAACCAAGCTTCGAGAGCCGCTGGTGGCCTGGAGCCGTCCACACAGTCCACCTCGTCCACCAAGTCCACCCACCCCGAGATCGCCGCCAATGCTGTGCTCACGCTGCTGGCGGTCGCGTGCGCCTTGCTCGACCGGCAGATCGCCGCCCTGGCCGCCGCGTTCGAGCGCGAGGGTGGGTTTACGGAGCGGCTGTACCGGATGCGCAGCCGGCGGCGGCGGGCCTGACCGCCCGCCGCGCCAACTACGCTAGCTCTTCTTTTCGAGCTTCTGCGGCAAGGCGCGCGTGGCGATCTCCCGCTTCAGCCGATCGAGGTATTCACCAAATGGATGCACGCCTTCGTCGCCGCGCGCGCGGGAGCGCACGCTGACGGCGCGGGCCTCGGCTTCCTTCGCGCCGAGCACGAGGGTGTAGGGTACCTTCTCAAGTTCAGCGCGGCGGATCTTCGCCCCGAGTTTGTCCGAATGTTCGTCGAGGGTCGCGCGCACGCCGGCCGCCTTCAACTGCCCGAGCAGGTCGCGACCATAGTCGAGCACCTTCTCGCTGATCGGCACGAGCCGCACCTGTTCGGGCGCCAGCCAGACCGGGAAGTCGCCGGCGAAGTGCTCAATCAACACACCGCAGAACCGCTCCATCGAGCCGAACGGAGCGCGGTGGATCATCACCGGTCGGTGCGGCTGGTTGTCAGCGCCGATGTACGTGAGGTCGAAACGCACCGGCAGGTTGTAGTCGACCTGCACCGTGCCGAGCTGCCACTCGCGACCAATCACGTCCTTGATCACGAAGTCGATCTTCGGGCCATAGAACGCCGCCTCGCCGGGCTCCTCGGTGAAAGGCACGCCGAGCGTCTTCGCCGCCTCACGACAGGCCGCCTCGGCCTTGTCCCACACTTCCGGCGTGCCGGTGTACTTGTCCGAATTCGGGTCACGCAGGCCGACGCGGACTCGATAGTCGCTCATGCCGAGCGTGGTCAGAACGATCTTTACCAGTTCGAGGCAACCCAGGACTTCCTGCGCCACCTGCTCCTCGGTGCAGAAAAGATGCGCGTCATCCTGCGTGAAGCCGCGCACGCGGGTCATGCCGTTGAGTTCGCCGGATTGCTCCCAGCGGTAAACGGTGCCGAATTCCGCGAGGCGCAGCGGCAGGTCGCGGTAGCTGTGCGGCTGCGACGCGTAGATCTTGATGTGATGCGGGCAGTTCATCGGCTTCAGCATGAAGCCGTCGAGCAACCGCTCTGCGTCGAGCACCCGATCCGCGGTGATCGTCTGACGACCAGTGCGACGGTTGATCTCCTCCGCAAAAGCCGCCGAGACGCCTTCGAGGCGCGTCGTCAGTTCAGCGCAGGAGCAACCTTCGTCCGCCATGCGCTGCAGTTCCTCCGGTTCGGCGAAGGCGGTGAACTGCGACTCCTTGTAGTACGGGAAGTGCCCAGACGTCTTGTAGAGCGCGAGTTTGCCGATGTGCGGCGTGAAGACCTGATGGTACCCCTGCTTCCGCAGCTCCTCCGCGATGAAGGTCTGTAGTTCCTGACGAATGACAGCGCCGTTGGGCGTCCAGAGGATTAACCCCTGGCCGACGTCCTCATCGATGACGAACAGTTTGAGGTCCTTGCCGAGCTTGCGATGGTCGCGCAGCTTCGCCTGCTCCTGCCGCTCGAGGTACTGCGCGAGTTCATCCTTCGTCGGGAAAGCCGTGCCGTAAATGCGCTGCAACTGCTTGTTCTTCTCGTCGCCGCGATGGTACGCGCCGGCGATCGAGAGCAGTTTGAACGCCTTGATCTGTTTCGTGTACCGGACGTGCGTGCCGGCACAGAGGTCGATGAACTCGCCGTTCTGGTAGAACGAGATCGCTTCGCCTTCCGGGATGTCCGCGAGGCGGCCCAGTTTGTACTTCTCCTGGCCGATGCGCTTGATGATCTCAACCGCCTCCTCGCGCGGCACTTCGCGGCGCTGAAAGCTTTGGTTCTCATCGATGACCTTCTTCATCTCGGCCTCGATTCGGGCGAGATCCTCGGTCGTCAGTTTGTGATCCAGATCGATATCGTAATAGAAGCCCGTCTCGGTGGGCGGTCCGATATCGAGTTTCGCCTCGGGAAAAAGGCGAAGAATCGCGGTGGCCAGCACGTGCGAACACGAGTGCCGGAGTTCTTCGAGCGGAGTCATGGCCATGGCAGCGTGGGTTGCGGTCCTGCCTACGAATGCAGGGCCGAACGGCCAGAGCGCCGGGAAACCGCAGCCGTGTCAACGCGCCGGTGCAGACCAGCGCGGGGTCAGCCTTTCAGCCGTTTGACGTCGTAACCGTCCTTGCGGTCCAGCATCTGCCAGCCGGCGGCGGTGATTTCGCCGCGCAGAGCGTCAGCCGTCTTCCAATCCTTCGCTTGCTTGGCGGCCCAGCGTTTCTCCGCCAGCGCCACCACCTCAGCCGGAACTTCCACCGCCGGTGCGGCGGGCGCCTGCAGATCGAGCCCGAGGGCAAAGAGCACCCGCTCAAACGCCGCCACGTCGATGCCGGACGGGCCGCGATTCACCACCGTGAACAGCGCCCCCAGCGCAGCCGGTGTATTCAGATCGTCGTGCAGCGCCTGAAAAACCGGTTCGAACACAGCCTCGGAACCAGGCGACGAGGTGAGCTGGGCGCGAAAATGCCGGAGCGTATTCAGCACCTTCTCCGCGGCGTGCAGCGAATCGAGCGTAAAGTTGAGCTGCTTCCGCGGATGTCCGGCGAGCAATGCGTAACGCAGCGCCATCGGCGAGAACCCCTTCGCCTTCAGATCGTCGAGCGTGTAGAGATTGCCGAGGCTCTTGCTCATCTTCTTGCCGTCCACCAGCAGGTGCTCGCTGTGATACCAGTGGCGGGAGAACGTCGCGCCATTACAGCACTCACTCTGGGCAATCTCGTTCTCGTGATGCGGGAAGAGCAGATCCACGCCACCGGTGTGCAGGTCGATCGTCGGCCCGAGCAACGCCCGGCTCATCGCGCTACACTCAATGTGCCAGCCCGGTCGGCCCGCGGCGGCGCCCTCAGGTCCCGGCCACTGCACGTCGCCATCCTCGGGCTTGTGCGCCTTCCACAGCGCGAAATCCGTCAAGTCCTCCTTCTCGTCGGCGTCGGCCGCGACCGTCGCGCCGATCTTCAACTCGCGCTCCTTCACCCGCGAGAGCGCGCCGTACCCGGAAAATGAGGCGACCTTGAAGTAGACCGAGCCATCGTGCGCGCGGTATGCGTTCCCTTTGCGCAGCAAGACCTCGATCATGTCGACCTGCTCGCGCATGAAACGCGGATCGGTCGCGCGTGGTTCCTCGTGCGGCGGCAGGCAGTTGAGCGCCGCACAGTCCGCGTGAAACTTCTCCGTCCACTGCCGCGTGACGTCGCCGAGTGGACGCCCTTCCTCGCGCGCGCGGCGGATCGTCTTGTCGTCGACGTCGGTCAGGTTGCGCACGTGCCGCACCTTGTCCGGGCCGAACTCCAGTTCGAGCAGCCGCCGGATCAGGTCGTTCACCACGAACGTCCGGAAGTTTCCGATGTGCGCGGGCGCGTAAACCGTGGGACCGCAATTATAGAAGCGGAACACACCGTCCGGTTGAGCCGGTCGCAACTCCCGGGTTTCGCGAGCGAGCGAATCGAAAAGCTTCAGGGCCATGCAGGAAAGGGTTCGCTAGCAGGTTTTCAGGGCCAGCGGAAAGGTTGTTTTTCTTCACGCGCCGCCTGGGTGTTCATTGGGCGCCCGGGTTTGGGATGGCGAACGCAGACGCGAGGGTTAGGCTGCCGTCTTTGCCATGTCTGAAGCGTCTTGTCTCGACCTGATTCAACGCCCGCGCCGGCTCCGCCGTTCACCCGGCTTGCGCCAGATGGTTTCGGAAACGGTGCTGCAACCCGCGGACTTCATCGCGCCGCTCTTCGTCGTCGAAGGCTCGGAGCCGCCGCAGGAGATCAGCTCAATGCCGGGCGTCTTCCGCTACAGCATCCCGGATCTCGTGAACGAATGCCGCGAACTCGCCGCCCTGGGCGTGCCCGCGGTGGCGCTGTTTCCCAAACTGGAGAGCCGGCTCAAGGATGACGTGGGCTCCTGCGCGCTCGATCGGGAAGGTCTCGTGTTGCGGGCGGTCCGAGCCTTGAAGGAAGCGCTGCCGGAGATGGTGGTCGTGACCGATGTCGCTCTCGACCCGTATACGACGCACGGCCACGACGGCGTGCTCACGCCGGCGGGGGATGACGTCGATAACGACCGCACGGTGGACATCCTCAGCCGCATGGCGGTGTTGCAGGCGGAGGCCGGCGTCGATCTGGTGGCGCCGTCCGACATGATGGATGGCCGGGTCGGCGCGATTCGGCGGGCGCTGGATGCGGCCGGCTACAGCGGCACGGGCATTCTGGCGTATTCGGTGAAGTACAACTCCGCCTTCTACGGTCCGTTCCGTGATGCTGTGGGGAGCGCGAAGGCAGCCGGTACCCGGCTGTTGAGCAAAGCCACTTACCAGATGAATCCCGCGAACCGGCGCGAGGCGATTGAAGAGGTCCAACTCGACGTGGCGGAAGGCGCCGACATGGTGATGGTGAAACCGGCTGGGGCTTACCTGGACATCATTCGTGACGTCCGCGAAGCCGTGAAGAAGCCGGTCGCCGCGTATCAGGTTTCTGGTGAGTACTCCCAGATCCAGGCCGCCGCCCGACTGGGCTGGCTCGATCTGGCCCGGACCCGGCACGAGTCGCTGCTCGCGATCAAACGCGCGGGCGCGGACCTGATCCTGACCTACTTCGCCAAGGAAATGGCGAAGGTCCTGCGCGGCTGAACTGCCGCCTTCCAGAACGACAAAAACAAAAAGGCCGCCGCGGATTCGCGACGGCCTTTTCAGAGTAAGCTTTGAGCGTTTAGCGGCGCGCGCTGAGCGAAGCGTTAGCGGCGACGGGAGCCGCGGCGGGGCGATTCGTCCTCGTCCTCGTCTTCCTCTTCTTCCTCGTCATCGCCGTCCTCGTCTTCGTCCTCGTCGTCGGAGTCGCCTTCACCTTCTTCCTCGGACTCCTCGTCTTCGTCCCATTTGAGGGAGGCGTCGCCCTTGAGGGCTTCCTCATCCGCTTCGTCGATCTCGGGGAGTTCGTCCTCGTCGATGTCTTCGTCCGAGGCAGCTTCTTCGTCCTCTTCGCCCTCCCATCCGGCGGGCACGTATTCCAGAATGTCGGTGAGCTCCGCGAAGCAATGGACCGCCTTGCCCTCGATGAAGCTGGCGTTCTGCTCCTCGCGGATCTCGTCCTCGACCTCGTCGACCGTCAGCTTCGATTCGAAGTCGAACAGGTCGTTGAGCATCTTGACGCGGCAGCGGGTCAGATGATCGAGCAGGTCGGCGTACGGGCCGTTCTCCTCGTCGACGATGTCCGGCAGCGCGAAAAGCTTTTCCTCCGTTTCGAACAGGGACTCCTTCACGCGCTTCAGCCGCACGCGGCCGTTGCCGAGATCCTTTTCGATTCGGAAGGGCAGGAAAGCCAGGTCCATCACGTCCTGGTCAAAACCGTAGTCGCGCAGCGGCTCCACCAACTCGATCAGGTGCGCCACCTGGCGCGGGTCCACGAGGCTGAGACCGTCGACGTCCCACCGCACCGGGTCGCTGACTTCGTCGACCCACCAGTTGTGGTCATCGCCGAGTCTTACGATGCACCAATCGAGAGTTGCGGAGGATTTTGCCATGTTGTCCGGATTGCTAGAGGTCGTCGCAGCAAAAAGGTGGGTTTTCGCGCGAGTCAAACCACGAAAATGACTTCCTTGTAGTTTCGGTGAAAGCTGGGGAGAAGCGCCTGACTTCCGAGGGAAAAACGTGCGCGGCGGGACGAGCGGAGCGCGCCAGACACGCAAAACCGCCGGGCGTTCACTTTGATTGGTCCGGGCGGGGTGCGCCTTGCGTTTCGACTTCGCCGTTCCAGTGTCGCTCGCATGGACGTGATGTACGAAAAGCTCCTGCGGCCACGGTTGTTCCGTTCCGATGCCGAGCACGCACATGAGCGCGCGGTCAAGGCGCTGGCGCGCCTTGGGGCGGTGGGGCCGCTCTGCCGCTGGCTGGAGTCGCGGCACCGGCTGCCGACATCACGTTTTCGTCCCATCCAGGCCTTTGGGCTGACGTTCCCCAATGCCATCGGACTGGCCGCCGGCTTCGACAAGAATGCCACGGCCTGGCCGGCCGCCGCGGCACTGGGGTTTGGTCACGTTGAAATCGGCACGGTCACCGCGCTGGCGCAGGAAGGAAACCCGAAGCCGCGCATGTTCCGTTATCCCCAGCACGAAGCGGTGATCAACCGGATGGGTTTTAACAACGAAGGCGCCGAGGCCGTCGCGGCGCGGCTCGCCCGGCAGGCACCGCCGGGTCGGCGCCGGATCCCGCTTGGTATCAACCTCGGCAAATCCAAGGTGGCGCCGCTTGAGCAGGCGGTGGAGGACTACCTCGCGAGTTTTCGACGGCTGGCCGACCACGCAGATTACCTGGTGCTCAACGTTTCCAGCCCGAACACGCCGGACCTGCGCAAGCTTCAGGACGAGGAGCGGCTGCGCGAACTGCTCGGCGCGGTCTCCGGGGCCAACCGTGAACGCGGCGCGGCGAAGCGCCCGCTCCTGCTGAAGATCGCCCCGGACCTGAGCTTCACGCAAATCGACGCGGTGCTCGCCGTGATCGAGGAGTTCGGTCTCGATGGTATCATCGCAACGAATACGACGCTGGCCCGGCCGGGTCCATTCAGCGCGGTCAACGAAAACGGCGGTCTCAGCGGCGCGCCACTGCGGCGGCGTTCCACGGAGATCGTCTCCTACGTGGCCAGGGCGACCCACGGGCGCCTGCCCATCATCGGCGTGGGTGGCATCACCGACTCCGAGAGCGCCGGTGAGAAACTCGATGCGGGCGCGACGCTGGTCCAGGTGTACACCGGCATGATTTACCGTGGCCCGTTCTTCGCGGCCGAGATCGCACGCGCGCTCAGCGACCGCCAGCGCCGTTAGAGTCGCGCCCGCGAATCACGCTAACGGACGCGCAGGAGGAGAGGGCCCACGGAAGACGCGGAGAACACAGAAGAAGGAGAGAAGAGACAGGAGAGCGCATGGGGCGCGCCCGATGGAATTAACATCAGGGGCGCAAAGGTCGCCAAGAACGGCGATGGGGTGCCCGCGAATCACGCCAATGGGCGCGAATGAAGTGGGGCCTACGGAAAATGCGGAGAACACGGAAGGAAGAGCGAGCGAGGCGGGCCGGGTGAGATTAACTGGAAAGGCGCAAAGTGCGCGAAGGGGTCTTCCTTCGCGGCCTTGGCGACCTTGTTGTTAACCTCTGCTCTTCACCCCGGCCTCGCCTAGATCCCGGGATCCCAGCTGAGGTACTCGTCCGGGGAACCGCACTCGATCGCTTGTTCCTTCCGGCGGCGCGAGCGGACGACGAGGTTCTCGCCCTTGTAGTAGGCGATGCTGTTGGCCGGAATCGATTCCAGCAGCCAGACGTTGGCGCCGATGATCGAGTTGGCGCCGATGACCGTGTTTCCGCCGAGGATGGTGGCGTGGGCGTA
>JAEWIY010000023.1 GCA_023386835.1 Verrucomicrobiota bacterium | reverse complement strand
CTCTTTCCCCCCCGCCGCCTCCCCCCCAAAAAGGCGAGGCGCCGGCCCACCCACGAGCCGGCGCCTCTTTTTTAGGCGCATCCTGAGTGTTTCCGCCGCTCAGGCCGCCCACTGCGCACCTCTCATGGAGCCGGTGCGCAGAAACTGGAGATGCATGCCGAAGGCGTTGCCCAACGCCTGCGGAGTGTGGCTCTCGAGCGAGAGCCGGTAATAGCGCTCAAGGTCGGGCCGGTAGTCCGGATGGACGCAGCGCTCGATGATCAACTGGGCGCGTTCGTGCGGATCCTTGCCGCGCAGGTCGGCGACGCCCTGCTCGGTCACGATGACCTGCACCGAGTGTTCGCTGTGATCGGCGTGGCTGACCAGCGGCACGATGGTGCTGATCGCACCGGCCTTCTGCATGGAAGGGCAGGTGAAGATCGAGATGTAGGCGTTGCGTGTGAAATCGCCCGAGCCGCCGATGCCGTTCATCATGCTCTTTCCGAGGATGTGCGTGCTGTTCACGTTGCCGAACAGGTCGACCTCAATGGCAGTGTTGACCGAAATGACGCCGAGGCGGCGGACAACCTCCGGATGATTGGTGATCTCCTGCGGACGGAGGACCAGACGGTTCCGGAAGGTATCAAGATTCTCATACAGGTACTTGAGCATCGGCGGGCTCAGGGTGAGGGAGACCGCGCTGGCAAACGTGATTTTGCCGGTGCGCATCAGCCCGAGGACCGAGTCTTGCAGCACCTCGGAGTACATCTGGAAACCGGGAATGCCCGGGTGCTCACCGAGCGCGCCGAGCACGGCATTGGCGATGTCGCCCACGCCCGACTGGATCGGCAGGAACTCCTTCGGTACACGGCCGACCGCAATTTCGTTGGCGAGAAACTCGGCGACGTTCTGCCCGATCTTGGTGGTGATCGGGCTCGGTTCGGCGAAACCGCCGGTTTCGTCCGCACAATCGGACTCCACGATACCAACGATCTTCTTTGGATCGACCTGGATGTACGGCGTGCCGATGCGATCAGACGGGCTGTAGATCGGAATCTCGCGGCGATAAGGAGGATCCGCCGGTTCGTAGATGTCGTGAATGCCGCGCAGCGTCGCGGGATGCCGGCGGTTCAGCTCGATCAGGATCTTGTCCGCACAGCGGCAGAAGGTGGGAGCGGCGCCGACACCCGACGTGAGCACAATCTGTCCGTCGGCGGTGACTTCACTCGCTTCGACGATGGCCCAGTCGACTTTCCCCAGAAACCCATTGCGCACGACCTGTGGCAGCATGCTCAGGTGCATGTCGTAGAACCTCGTGCGGCCGGCGTTGATCGCCCGGCGCAAGTCCGGGTCGGACTGATACGGAGTGCGGAACTTGATCGCATCGGCCTTGGCCAAGGCCCCGTCCAGCGAGGGTCCGGTGGACGCGCCGGTGATGACGCCGATCTGGAAAGGGCGTCCGGCGGCGTGCTCGGCGCGAGCCTTCTCGGCGATGGCGCCAGGGATCAGCTTGACCGCACCGGCGGGGGTGAATCCGCCGAAACCAGCGGTTTCACCATCGCGGATCATGGCGGCAGCTTCAGCAGGAGTGAGCGTGGGGAAGGGAAGTTTCATGGCAGGTCAACAGTGCGGCGGAAACCGCACGAGTGGGTGGTTAGTTTCCGAGGGTGGAGATGAAGTATCCGGCCGCAACGGCGGTGCCAATCACACCGGCGACATTGGGGCCCATGGCATGCATCAGGAGGTAGTTGTGGGGATCATACCGCTGGCCCTCGCTGTGCGAGACTCGGGCTGCCATCGGCACGGCGGAGACCCCGGCCGAGCCGATCAGCGGATTCACGGGATTCTTGGGACTGAGCACGTTCATCAACTTGGCGACGAGCACGCCGCCAGCGGTGGAGACGCCGAAGGCGACCACGCCGAGCAGGATGATTTTCAACGTGGCCGGGGCGAGGAAGCTTTCGGCGCGCATGGTGATGCCGACGCTCGTGCCGAGGAAAATGGTGAGCACGTTGATGATCTCGTTCTGGGCGGATTTTACGAGCCGTTCGGTGGCGCCGCATTCGCGCAGGAAGTTGCCGAGCATCAGCATCGCGATCAACGCGGCGGCATCCGGTACGAGCAGGATGCAGACGATCATGACGACGATGGCGAAGATCAGCTTCTCCAGCTTCGAGACCTTGCGCAGCGACTTCATGCGGATCTTCCGCTCCTTGTCCGTCGTGAGCAGGCGCATGATCGGCGGCTGGATCAGCGGGACGAGCGACATGTAGCTGTAGGCGGCGACGGCGATGGCGCCGAGCAACTCGGGCGCGAGCTTGTTGCTGAGGAAGATCGCCGTCGGTCCATCCGCACCGCCAATGATGCCGATCGAGGCGGACTGTTTGGCAGTGAAGCCGAGGAAATTGGCGCCCATGAAGGTCATGAAGAGGCCGAGCTGGGCGGCGGCGCCGAGGAGCAACGTTCGCGGCATCGCGATGAGCGGACCAAAATCAGTCAGCGCTCCCACGCCGAGGAAGATCAGGGGCGGGAAGAGCTCCAGCTTCACGCCCTGGGAGATGAAGTCGTAGAGACCACCCTCAACCCGGTTCACCTTCACGACCTGGGTCGTGGCGGCGGCGCCGGGCGCAACCGCATGTTCGCCTGGCACCACCTCACCTTCGATCTTGAAGGTGGCGGACTCGTACACGCCGTCGGGCCGTAGTTCCGCGGTGATGACACCGCGGGTCGGCAGGTTGGCAATGAGGGCGCCGAAGGCGATGGGCACGAGCAGCAGGGGCTCAAAGCCCTTGCCGACGGCGAGCCAGAGGAGGACGCCGGCCACGGCCCACATGAGGGCCATCTGCCAGGTGACCGCCGAGAAACCAGTGGTCTGGAAGAAGTCGAGCAGGGAAGCAAAAACCATGGCGCGGACAGGCTCAGCGGAGCTTATGCGAGGCGAAGATCTCCCGGCGCCCTTCGCGGGCCCAGTCGACGGGACTCAATGCCGGAGTGACAGAGTGGATACGGTGACGGCCACCCAGCGTGACGTGCACGGCGGCGGCGATGACGGCGACGACCTCGGCGGGGATCGTGCCTGGTGGGGGTTCGCTGGCAACCGCTGGTGCCGCCGTCGCGACAGGAGAAACGGGGGCGGTTTTCACACGAGCGTCGGCGCGTTTGAAGAAAACGCCGATCAGTTCGAGCAGAAACCAGATGGTACAAAGTGCGATGAGCACCACCGCGAGTCCCGTGGCCTGGTAGAGTAAAGACTCACCCACGATCGGGTATTCCGGCAGCGTGGCCAGGGGCGGCGGGCAGGCGAAGAAAGAGGTACTCATCGTCAGCAGCGTCAGGGTGGCCAACTCAGGCGAGGCGCAGCAGCGGAGCGCCTTCCTCAACGGAGTCACCCGCCTTGGCGAGGACGGCCGTGACCTTACCCGCGGCCGTCGCATAGATGTAGGTGTTCATCTTCATGGCCTCGACGGTGGCGACCTGCGCGCCGGCCGCGACCGACTGCCCGACCTGGACGTCGATCGAGACGATCTTGCCCGCGAGTGGGCTCACGATGTCGCCCGGCGCCGCCGCAGCGGCGGGAGCCGCCGGAGCCGGCGTACTCGCAACCGGAGCGGTGACCGCAGCGGGCTGAGCCCGGGGCGCGGACGGAACGGCGGCAGAGGCCGGGGTCTCATCGAGCATTTCGACGAGCACCTCGTACGCTTTGCCTTCAACAGTGACGCGGAGCTTTTTCATGAACAATACGCGGAGGGTGGAAAGGGGGAGCGGTGGAGGCCGCGCGCCGGTCTCGCTCGAGAGCTGAAACGGCACGCGGCGTGGACGATTAGAGCGGAATGTTGCCGTGCTTCTTCGGTGGCCGCGTCTCGCGCTTGGAGAGCGTGTTGCGCAGGGCCATGGCGACAATGCTGCGCGTCTGGGCCGGTTCAATGATGTCGGTGATCATCGCCTTGGCCGCGGCTTCGTAGGGGGAGGCGAATTTTTCGCGGTATTCCGCGGCCAGTTCCGCTTCCTTGGCTTTCTTGTCTTCGGCGGCGGAGATCTCGCGCTTAAAGAGGATCTTGACGGCCCCTTCGGCGCCCATGACGGCGATCTCGGCGGTCGGCCAGGCGAACACGAGGTCTGCACCCATGTCGCGGCTGCACATCGCGAGGTACGCGCCGCCGTAGGCCTTGCGCAGGATGACCGTGATCTTCGGCACGGTGGCGGCGGCGTAGGCAAACAGCATCTTGGCGCCGTGGCGGATGATGCCACCCCGCTCCTGGGCCACACCGGGCAGGAAGCCGGGCACGTCGACCAGCGTGAGGATCGGGATGTTGAAGATGTTGCAGAAGCGAATGAAGCGCGCGGCCTTGTCGGAAGCGTCGATGTCCAGCGTGCCCGCCTTGACTGCCGGCTGGTTCGCGACGATGCCGGTCACAATGCCTTGGATACGGCAGAGACCGACCACGATGTTCTTGGCGAAATCGGCGTGGACCTCGAGGAAGTCTCCCTCGTCGACCAGGCGGTGGATGACCTTCTTGACGTCGAGCGGCGCCTTCGGGTCGGCCGGCACCAGTTCGTTCATGCCGGCGTCGAGGTCCAGCGTCAGCGTGCTGGCCGGCCGGTGGGGCGGATCCATGACGTTGTTCGACGGCAGGAAGCTGAAGAGGCGCTTGGCCAGGCCGATCGCGCCCTGTTCATCCTCGGCGACGAAGTGCACGTTGCCGCTGATCGCGGCGTGCGCAGCGGCGCTGCCGATCTCGTCCATGGTCGTGGTCTGGCCGGTGGACGCCTTGATCACCTCCGGGCCGCAGATGAACATCTGGGCGTTGGACTTCGTCATGATGATGAAGTCCGTCAGGGCCGGCGAGTAGGCCGCACCACCGGCGCAGGGGCCGGCGATGATCGAGATCTGCGGCACGACGCCGGAGAGCAGCACGTTCTTGAAGAAGACCTGGCCGTATCCGGAAAGTGAATCGTCACCTTCCTGGATGCGGGCGCCACCGGAGTCGTTGATGCCGATGACCGGCATGCCGGCCTGCATCGCGTACTCCATCAGGTCGCAGATCTTCTTGGCGTGCACGCGGCCGAGCGCGCCGCCACCCACCGTGAAGTCCTGGCTGAAGGCGGCGACCGGGCGGCCCTCGACGTAGCCCACACCGGTGACGACGCCGTCGCCGGGGAACGACTTGTCGGCGAGGCCGAAGTCGTGGCAGTCGTGCTGCGCATGCTGGCCGAACTCCATGAAGGTGCCGCCTTCGAAGAGCGCGGCGAGCCGTTCACGGGCGGTCATCAGCCCTTTGTCGTGACGGGCCTTGATCTTGTCTTCGCCGCCGCCGAGCAGGGCGGCGCGACGGTTGGCCTCGAGTTTTTCGAGAAGCGCGGGAGCGATTGGCATCAGTGCGTTGGGATCAGGGAGCAGGCGCAGGGCGGCAGCTCAGTTCGCTTTCGGGGCGCAGAATTCGGTGAGCACGCCAAAGGTGCTTTTCGGGTGGAGAAAGGCGACCAGCTTGCCGGCCGCGCCTTCAAACGGCACCTCGTTGATCAACCGGACGCCGGCATCAGAAGCGTGCCGCAGCTGCTGGTCGATATTGTCGGAGGCGAACGCCACGTGGTGAATACCCTCGCCGTTCTTTTCGATGAACTTGGCCACCGGGCTCTCTGGAGAGGTCGGCTCGAGCAACTCGAGGTGCGTTTCGCCGACGGTGAAAAAGGCGGTGCGCACTTTTTGCGACGGCACTTCCTCCCGGTGCTCACAACGGAGCCCCAGGGCGTTCTCGTAGTACGGAACGGCCTGGTCGAGGGAACGAACAGCAATTCCAAGGTGATCAATGCGCGTAATCATGGCGAACAGGTTGGCGGCGGAACGTGCCCATCCTGCCGGAATTACGCGGGCATGGCTTCGCATGGATTGCCCAAACGTGAGCATCACTTGCGAAGCCTGCTGGAAACCGCGGGAGGCGTCAGGTGGAGAGCCCGTGCATCGTCTCACACCGAATGCCACCCAACAGAAGAACCGGAATTACTGTAGGTTGCGCGTCCCGGAGCCAGGGGAGAAACCCCGGCTACAAGCAGCTGATTTGCGGCTTAACTTGCGCTTACGACCTCGGTGGATCAACCTCGCGCGGCTGCAACGTGGATAAGTTCCACTCATGGTTGAGCCGCAAGCTGTGAGGCGGGTTGAAAACTAATGGCTGGGCCGGCGGGGCGGGTCCACGGCGCGCGCGATGGCTATGCTTTGGCAAGATATGCGGAGCGACGGTTTTGCGGCGCTGCTACGGTTGGATTTCGAACCGCATCCAATCTGGTCGCACCATGGAGACTACACGTCACGATACTGGCTATGCTCCCCCTGAAGAGCTCGCGCGCGCGCTCACTGCCTGGAGGCAGCAGGTGGAGGCGGAGCTGAAAGGCGTTCCCTTCGAGAAGAAGCTGATGACGCGGACACCGGAGGGCATTGCGCTGCGTCCGCTCTACACCCGGGCGGACACGCTCCGCCTGCCTCACTTGGACCGTGCGCCGGGCGAGGCACCGTACCTACGGGGCTTTGCGCCGCGGGCCGCGGGCAGCGAACGCCGCTGGGAGGTGTGCCAGGAGATCACGGCGCAGCGGGCGTACGAATTCAACCGGGCGTTGCTGGCGGATCTGATGGCCGGCCAGGACAGCGTGGCGCTGACGCCGGACCTGGCGACGCGCGCGGGTCTTGATCCGGACGAGGCGCCGGCGGAGTTCACCGGGGAAGGCGGTGTGTCCTTGCTGGATCACGACGACGTGGCCGCGGCCTTGCGGGGAGTTGACCTGTCGGCGGTGCCGCTGCACGTCCGCGCGGGCGCCGAACCGCTGGCGCTGGCAGCGTTGGTGCTGGAGGAGGCACGGGCGCGCGGTGTAAGTCCTGCGCAACTACGCGGCAGCCTGACCGTGGATCCGGTGGCGTTCTGGCTGGAGGCGGGCCGACTGCCCGCCGCGTGCTCCGAGCTTTTTGATCAGATGGCGGGCTGGACGCGCTGGTCTTCTGCCGAGGCGCCGCAGCTGCGGACGATCGGCGTGGATGCGAGCCTGTGGCAGGATGCCGGGGGCAACGCCGTTCAGGCGCTGGCCTACGCGCTTGCGACCGCCGTCGAGTATGTGCGAGAGCTGCAGAAGCGGGGGATTGACCTCGCCGTGGTGGCGCCCCGGTTGCGGTTCAGCTTCTCGGCGGGTCCGCAGTTCTTCATGGAGGTGGCGAAGCTTCGCGCCTGGCGCGTCCTGTGGACGCGTGTGGTGCTCGCCTTGGGTGCCGCGCCTGAACTGGCGACCAAAGCCGCCGTGCACGCGCGCACCGGACGTTGGGATCAGACCCTTCTCGACCCGCAGGTGAATCTCTTGCGCAGCACCACGGAGGCGCTCTCAGCGGTGCTCGGTGGGGCCGACAGCGTGCATGTGGCGCCGTTCGACGAAGCCTCCGGCCGCACGGACGATTCATCCCGCCGGATCGCGCGCAACGTGCACACGCTCCTGGCCGAGGAGTTCCGCTTCACCGTGCCGACGGATGCGGCGGGTGGCTCCTGGTATGTGGAGACGCTGACCGACGAACTGGCCCGCAAGGCCTGGACGCTGTTCCAGGACATTGAGAAGGCCGGCGGGATGGTCGCCGCGCTCAAAAAGGGGTTGCCGCAGCAGCAGGTCCGCACGACCGCGGGGGAGAAAGCCTCAGCTCTGGCAACGAGGAAGAGCACGCTGGTCGGTACGAACATCTTCCCCAATTCCCGCGACAAACTGCCGGCCTCGCGCCGGCCCGAACGTGAGGCGTTGCGCATCACGCGGGGCCGGGCGGCGCACGAGCGCCGCGGCAGTGCGAGTGTGGCACAGGTGCAGACCCGAAGCT
>JAEWIY010000136.1 GCA_023386835.1 Verrucomicrobiota bacterium | reverse complement strand
ACATGGTCGAGGCCGCCGAAGCCGATGTCGTAAGCCCAGCCGTCTCCACCGACGATCCAGACGCTCTTCCGCACGAGATGGTCGGCGACCTGCAACAACTGGTGCGCCAGCGGATCCTTGATGCTCTCGAGACGACGGCGCAGCTCAACGACGCGAGCCCGCTGGTCAGCGATCTCCGCTTCGGTCCCCTGCGGGGCAAAGAGCAGCGCGTGGGCAAGCTCTTCACCCAGTTTTGGCATCAGCTGCTTCACCAGCGCCTGCGCCGTCTGCGCATGGCGGTCGAGGGCGAGCCTCAAGCCGAGGCCAAACTCCGCGTTGTCCTCGAAGAGCGAGTTGGCCCAAGCCGGACCGCGACCGTCGCGATTTTGGCAATACGGCGTGGTCGGCAGGTTGCCGCCATAGATCGACGAGCAGCCGGTGGCATTCGCCATCACGAGCCGGTCGCCAAACATCTGCGTCAGCAGCTTGAGGTACGGTGTCTCACCACAACCCGAGCAGGCGCCGGAGAACTCGATCAGCGGCCGCATGAACTGCGTGCCCTTCACGTCGAGCTTCAACGGCACTCGATCGGGATCAGGCAGGTTGAGGAAGAAG
Source organism: Verrucomicrobiota bacterium (assembly GCA_023386835.1). Taxonomy (GTDB): domain Bacteria; phylum Verrucomicrobiota; class Verrucomicrobiia; order Opitutales; family Opitutaceae; genus Actomonas. Next base: position 23,420 of record JAEWIY010000136.1, on the reverse strand, counting down.
TCCCAGTTGAGCCGGTCCGTTTCAAGCCGGTCCGCCTGCGGCACCATGTCGAGCGCCTTGTGCCGCGGGTTGGTTTTATCCTTGGCGGGACATACCTGCACGCAGAGCGAGCAGCCGGTGCAGTCTTCCGGCGCGACCTGGATGGTGTACTTGCGACCCGGAAATTCGTTGGAGCGGAACGGCACCGACTGGAACCCGGCCGGCGCACCTTCGGCGACCGCGGGATCGTAGAACTTGGCGCGGATTGCCGCGTGCGGGCACACCAGCACGCACTTGTTGCACTGAATGCAGATCGACGGGTCCCAGGAGGGCAGCTCGAGCGCGATGTTGCGTTTCTCGTACTGCGTTGTGCCCGTGGGCCAGGCTCCATCCGGAGGCAGCGCGCTCACCGGCAGCAGGTCGCCTTCACCCGCGAGCAACCGCGCTGTGACGCGCTGCACAAAGTTCGGCGCATGGTCGAACCGCGGCGGCACGCTGGCCACGGCCTCGGGCGAAACACCGGCGTACGGCACCGGCTTCAGGCCTGCCAGCGCGGCATCAACCGCGGCGTAGTTCATCTTCACGACCGCGTCGCCTTTCCGTCCGTAGGTCTTCTTGATCGTCCGCTTGATCTCCGCGATCGCCTCCTCGCGCGGCAGCACTCCGGACAGCGCGAAGAAACAGGTCTGCAGCACCGTGTTGGTCCGACGACCCATGCCGGCGTCCTGCGCCACCTTGGTGGCGTCGATGACGTAGAGCTTGATCTCCTTGCGCACGATCTCGGCCTGCCAGTCCCGCGGCAGCTTGCGCCAGGTTTCCCCCGGCTCATACGGAGAGTTGAGCAGCACCGTCGCTCCCGGCCGAGCGAACCCGAGCACGTCCGCGCGACCGACAAAATTGAACTGGCTGCACGCAACGAAGTCCGCCGCTCGGATCAGATAGGGTGCTCGAATCGGGCGCGGGCCAAACCGGAGGTGCGACACCGTCATCGAACCGGACTTCTTCGAGTCGTAGACGAAGTATCCCTGCGCGTAATTCGGGGTCTGCTCGCCGATGATCTTGATCGAATTCTTGTTCGCTCCGACGGTGCCGTCGGCGCCGAGTCCAACAAACACGCACCGCCGAACATCCGCCGCTTCGATGTCGAAGTCCGGATCATAGTTCAACGAAGTGCCTGTCACATCATCGTTGATACCGATGGTGAAATGGTTGCGCGTGTCCCACGCCGCCAGGTTGTCGAACACGGCCTTGGCCATGCCGGGCGTGAACTCCTTTGAGCCCAACCCATAACGGCCACCCACCACGCGCGGTGATCCCGCGAGGGGAGAACGCCCTTCTGCCAGCGCATCGATGACGCTCAGATAAAGCGGTTCGCCGAGCGAGCCCGGTTCCTTGGTCCGATCGAGCACCGCCAGCGCCTTCACCGTCGCCGGCAGCGCCGTCACGAACGACTTGATGTGGAACGGCTGGAACAGCCGCACGGCCAGCGCGCCGACCTTTTCGCCGCGAGCGACCATCCATTCCACCGTCTCGCGCACGGTTTCGATGCCCGAGCCCATCGCAATGACCACCCGCTCGGCCTCCGGGTGGCCGTAGTAGTCGAACAGGCGATACGAACGTCCCGTCAGTTCGCCGAACCGCGTCATGAGATCCTGCACGATGGCCGGCAGCGCGTCGTAGTAGCGGTTGACCGATTCCCGCCCCTGGAAGTACACGTCGGGATTCTGGGCCGTGCCACGAATCGTCGGCCGGTCCGGGGTTAGCGCCCGGGCGCGGAAGGACGTGATATCCTTCTCATCGATCAGGGCGCGCAGCGTGTCGTCCGGAAGCGTGGCGATCTTCGAAACCTCGTGTGAGGTCCGGAAGCCGTCGAAGAAATGGATGAAGGGCACGCGCGCCTTCAGGGAGGCGAGATGGGCGATCAACGCCATGTCCTGCGCCTCCTGCACGGAACTGGAGGCCAGCAGGGCGCAGCCGGTCGCGCGACAAGCCATGACGTCACTGTGATCGCCGAAGATCGACAGTCCTTGTGCGGCCAGCGCCCGCGCACTGACGTGCAAGGTGAACGGCATCAGCTCACCCGCGATCTTGTAGAGATTCGGGATCATCAACAGCAGCCCTTGCGACGCGGTGAAGGTCGTCGTCAGCGAGCCGCCGAGCAGTGCGCCGTGGACCGCGCCCGCCACCCCACCCTCCGATTGCAGCTGCACCACCCGCGGCACCTCGCCCCAAAGATTTGGCCGCCCGGCGGCCGACCACTCATCACACGACTCGGCCATCGCCGACGACGGTGTGATGGGGTAGATCGCGATGACTTCGTTGAGCCGGTAAGCCACGGAGGCTACGGCCTCATTGGCGTCGAGAGTGGCGAGGGGTGGCGAGCGATGTGGCATGACGGCGGCGGGGGCGAAACGGAAACACGTCCGATCTGATCAGCCCATGATGCCACGACCTGGCCGGCCCGGCTGCGCACAGCTTGGCATCCGTGAGTCACTTTTTGCGGCTATAAGCAGGCCCCTCCGCAACGCCGCGAAGGCAACTCGCCGGCCCCTAGGTCGCCTTGGCGGCGCGCAGCGGAGCGGATGCTCCCTCGCGCCACCAACCAGGCACAAACGTCACCGAAGCCATTTCGGGCAAACCGAGTTGATGCGCCTGCAGCTGCATCAGCACCTGCCGCACCGCGCGCCGCCCGACGAGTCGGTGATTTTGCTCAACTCCCGCCAGCTCGGTGCCGGCGCTTGGCAGATCGAGCGACGCCACTCCGACGTCCTCCGGCACGCGCAACCCTGCACCCCGCAGCAATTCGACCATGTTGTTCCAGTTCGACATCACCGCGTCGACTCGCTGCTCGCGTACCCATTGAGCCAGCACATGGCGCAGATTCGGATCCGGACGATTGAACACGAGCGAAGCGACGCGATCCCGTTCCGGCATCGAGGCCTGCTCGACCAAGACGCCGGTCCGAAACGGTTCCCCGAGCCGTTGTTCGTCCTCGCGTGCAACCGCCAGGCCCACGCGGCGGTAGCCGAGCGCCCGCAGTCGGCGCAGGCCGAGCCTCGCCGCCTGCCATTGGTCCGCGGATACAGCGTTGAGTGCGGGCCGGACCTGCAGCGACTCAATCTTCACCGCGCTCAGCCGCGGCCAGTCGAGCTCCAGCGGTTTGCTGTGCAGACCCAGCGTGCTGAACACCACCGCCGTGATGCCGCGGGTCGCCAGCACCCGGGCGAGCCGGCGCTCGTGCAGCCCGCTTTCGTTCAAAACAAACGGTTCAACGCGATACCCGCGTTCCGCCGCTGCCGATCGCGCGCCGTCCAACAGCAGTCGCGCATACGCATGACCGGGAGCGCGAGGATCCATCTGCGCATCAAAAATCATCGCCACCGTCGGCGCCCCTTTCGCCGGATGACTCGCGATCCGATGCAGGTTAAACGCACTCAGCAACGGGTTGGGTCGATAACCGAGCTGTTCGGCCACCTCCCGGATCCGCCGACGCGTCGCCGCTGAAATGCTGGGGTGATCACGCAGGGCCAGCGAGACGGTGGTCTGGTGCACACCGGCGCGCGCGGCGACATCCCGCATCGTCGGAGAGACGGCGCGCTCGGCCTGGTTGAGAGTCGGGGCGTCAGCGGCGCGCCGGCGCGGACGCGCCTTCCTGCCAGACGGAGGGGACATAGGTGGTGGTGGCGATTTCGGGGACACCGCGCTCCCCCGCGCGCATCAGCGAAGCCAATCCAGCCACGGCATTGGCGCCAACGATGCGGAGGTTTGGCACGACGCCGGCGAGCTGCGGGCGCGGTTCAAGCAAACACAGGCAGGCGCAGCCGATCTCATCCGGGACGCGGAGGCCCGCCCCCTGCAGCAGTTCGAGGAGGTTGAACCAGTTGCACAACACGGCGTCCACCCGGTGCCGTCGGACCCAACGACCGATCAGGCCGGAGACGGTAGCCGCATCACAGTTGTAGGGAAACAGCAGTGGGGGCACACGATCCCTTGGCGCGAGGGTCGACTGCTCGATCAGGTAGCCCATGGCGTGCCGGTGATCGGTGCTCTCCTCGTCCGATCGGCCCACCGCGAGCCCGATGCGGCGGTAACCGAGCGCGCTCAAGCGCTGAAAGGCCAGGCGGACCACCTGTAGCTGGTCGTTCGATACGACATCGACGTCGGGGCCGACGTGACGGGAGTCGATCTTGATGGCCGAAAAGTGCTCCCAGTCCAGCAACAGGTCGGCGAAACCCGGTTCAAACGCGCCGATCACCAGGCCGGTGATACCGGCCTCACGAAGATAAGCGGCCAGACTTTCTGAATCGTGATGGTCCTCGGCCACGAAGAGCAGTTCGAGCTCGTAGCCGAGGGCAGCGGCCTGATCCCGCGCACCGGCGAGGAAGTGCTGCTGGTACAGGTGTCGGTGGAATCCTAGTTCGGGTGATCGGTTGACGAGGTACGCCAGTCGCGGCATCGGCTGGGTCGCTTGCGCGCCACGCCGGAAACGGCTCAACGCGCCAAGGACCGGATTTCGTTGATAGCCGATCTTCTCCGCCGCGCGACGAATCCGCTCCCGGGTGCGAACGGGAATGCTGGGATGGTCGCGCAGGGCGAGCGAAACGGTCGAGTAGTGAACCTGCGCCGCCCGGGCTACGTCCTTGATCGTCGGAGGGGAGAGCGGCTTCACCACCCCGGTTTCTGGCTCCGGCGGAGCTGGCGCGCAAGTCCGCTACTCAAACGTAAGCGTCCTCCGGCTCGTTGAGCCGATCGAACGCGTCGGCCAGCGTCCGCCATCCTCCCGGAGCGCCGCGCGCTTCGAACCCGAGCCACCCGCCCTCCTATGCCCGCGTATCGTTTTCCCCGCCAATTCGTCTGGGGTGTCGCCGCTGCCGCCCCGCAGATTGAAGGAGCTGCTTTTACCGACGGCAAGGGCCCGTCGATCTGGGACACGTTCTCCCGTGTGCCGGGCAAGGTCCACAACGCGGATACGCTCGATGTGGCGTGTGATCACTATCACCGCTTCGACGACGACTTCGCCCTGATGGCGCGACTCGGGTTGAAGCATTACAGGCTCTCGATCGCCTGGCCGCGGATCTTCCCACAGGGCCGGGGAGCGGTGAATCAGGCGGGCCTCGACTTTTACCACCGCCTTTTTGCGTCGATGAAGCGCCACGGAATCACGCCGTGGGTGACGTTGTTCCACTGGGATCTGCCTCAGGCGCTCGAAGACGAGGGCGGCTGGCGTGTGCGTAGCGTCGTCGACGCGTTTGCCACGTACGCGGACACGGTGGTGCGCGCCTTCCGTGGCGTAGTGAAAAACTGGATCACGCTCAACGAGATCTCCTGTTTCACCCACCTGGCCTATGGCGTCGGCAGCAAGGCGCCCGGCGCCCAGGAAAGCGCCGCCGTTGTCAACCAGACGTACCATCACGCCCTGCTCTGCCACGGCCAGGCCGTCCGCGCGGTCCGCGAACATGGCGGCCGGGGCGCACGCGTGGGATTGACGGACAACCCAACCGTTTCCCTTCCCGTCACGGATACCGACGCCGACATTGCAGCGGCCCGGCGGACGTTCCGGGAAGACAACTTTCGCGTGCTCGACGCGATCTACCGCGGCCGCTATGCCACCGCTTACCTAAAATCGGCCGGTGCCGCCGCGCCCAAGGTGGCACGGGGCGACTTCGCGCTGATCACCCTGCCGACGGACTTCCTCGGCCTGAACCTCTACACCGGTCACTACGTCCGTGCCGGCCGGCGTGGTCAGCCCGATCGGGTGCCTTTCCCGGCGCATTTCCCGCGGGCGGACAGCCCGTGGCTGCAACTGGCGCCCCAGACGTTGTATTGGGCGCCTCGTTACGTCAGCGAGCTCTGGAATCCGCCGGCCCTCTACATCACCGAAAACGGTGCGGGCTACGACGACGATGCCCCGGTGAACGGCCGGGTGGATGATCTGCATCGACGGGAATGCCTGCGCAACAACCTCCGGGAGATGCATGCCGCGATCCAGGACGGTGTGCCGATCAAGGGCTACTTCCTTTGGTCCTTCATGGACAATTACGAGTGGGAGGACGGCTACGCCCGGCGTTTCGGGATCGTCTACAACGATTTCAAGACCCAGCAGCGCATCCCGAAACTCAGCGCGCTCTGGTACCAGCAGGTCGTCCGCGAGAACCGGTTGATGTGAAGCGCCGCGAGCCGACCGTTGCCTAGGTCGCTCGCCCGGCGACGCTGGAGCGAAGCGCCTCCGCCTCCTCGATCGTGCGCGGCCAGTCCTCCCGCAGCAGTCGGGACAGGGAGCGATCGGCCAGCAACCGCCCTTCCGTCTGGCAGGTGGGACAGTAGTTCACCTCGTTCTCGGCGTAACGAATGCGTTGCACCGCCGTGCCGCACACCGGGCACGGGTGCCCGAACCGGCCGTGCACTGCCATCTCCGGCCGGAACGCCGTGACCTCCCGCGGAAATGCTCCGGCCGCCTCCTGCCGCAACCGATGTATCCAACTGTTTAACACATCGATCGCCGCGCGATGCAGCCGTTCCACCTCATCCGGCTGCAGCCGGTGCGTCAGCGTGACCGGCGACAGTCGTGCGGCGTGCAGGATCTCGTCGGAATAGGCGTTGCCGATCCCACTGAACAGCCGCGGATCCGTCAGCGCCCGCTTCAACGTGTGATTCTCGCTCTTCAGTTGCGCGCTGAAATCCTCGAGCGAGGATGACAGCACTTCCAGACCTCCGGGATCGTGGGTGCGCCAAGCCTCGGCACCCGCGAGCACATGAAGCGCCGCCCGGCGTTTCGTGCCGGCCTCCGTGAGCGTCAACGCCCCGTTGTCGAAGAACAGCGTCGCGAGCCGGTTTCGCGTCACCAGCTTCCCTCCGGGATCCGTCCACGCCAGACGACCGGCGATCATGAGATGGAACAACAGACCCAGTTCGCCCTCGAAAGCGAAATAGATCCTCTTGCCGACCCGTCGAAGGCCAACCACCCGCCGGCCTTCGAGATCGGACGCCGGCGGTCGCGCCGTGCGCAGCACAAACAGATCGTGAATCGTCAACCGCTCCAGCCGCCGTCCCACCACCCGCTCCTCCAGCGCCTCGAGATAAATCGTGATATCGGGCAGTTCAGGCATGGGAGGAGAACTCGACCCGGGTGATTTGATCGCGCCGAGAGTGGCTCGCCGCCCGCGCAGCGGGACTCAGTTGCCCCCGAAAAAGTGCAGGATCTTGCGGAGCGACTGCACCAGCACGTCGATGTCCGCCGGCGTGTTGTACACGTAGAAACTCGCGCGGCTCGTGCTCGGCAACCCGAGTTTTCGCATCAACGGCTGGTTGCAATGATGCCCGCCGCGCAGCGCCACGCCATCCTGATCGGCGAAGGTCACGACGTCGTGCGCGTGCACTTCCCGGAACGCGAAGCTGACCAGCCCCGCACGTTCGTGCGCCTTACGCGGCCCCAGAATGCGGATACCCGGCAGCTCGGAGAGCGCCTGCATCGCGAGCGCAGCGAGTTGGCGATCGTGTTCACCGATCGCCGGTCGTCCCAGTCGATCGAGATAGTCCATCGCCGCGTGCAAGCCCACGGCGTCCGCCACGTTCGGCGTGCCCGCCTCGAAACGCTCGGGCGACGGCTTCCAGCGACTTTGACCAAACTCCACCGACGCGATCATGCCGCCACCGCCCTGCCACGGCGGCATTGCGTCCAACAATTCACGACGCCCATAGAGCACACCAATGCCGGTCGGCGCCGCCATCTTGTGACCGGAGAAGGCGAGGAAGTCGCAGCCGAGCGCGGCCACATCCAGGGGTTCGTGCCCGGCGGACTGCGCGGCGTCCACCAACGTCAATGCGCCCACGGCGCGGGCCCGCGCGCACAGATCCGCGACGGGATTGATCCAACCCAGCGTGTTCGAAACGTGAGTAAACGCGAAGATGCGGACCTGCGGGGTCAGCAGTTTCTCCAGCGCGTCCAGATCGAGCCCGATTTCCGCGTCGTCACCGAGGACCGGCACATAACGCACCACGGCCCCGGTCCGCTCGGCAATCAGCTGCCATGGGACCAGGTTGGAGTGATGCTCCATCTCGGTGAGCAGGATGACGTCACCCTTGTTGAGGTTCGCGCCACCCCAGCTTTGCGCGACGAGGTTGACCGCTTCCGTCGTTCCGCGCGTGAAGACGATCTCCGCCGGATCCGCTGCGCCGATGAACTTCGCAGCCCGAGCGCGCGCCGCTTCGTAGCCATCCGTCGCTCGCATGGAGAGCGCGTGCAGCCCCCGGTGCACGTTGCTGTTGTCGCGTTCGTAGAAGCGCGCAACCGCATCGATCACCGACCGCGGCTTGTGCGTCGTGGCGGCGTTGTCGAGGTACACCAGGGGTCGCCCGCCGACGTGCTGGTCGAGCACGGGAAAGTCGATCCGGAGATTGGAGAAATCAGGCATGGCGATTCAGGAGCGCTCGCATCAACACGTGGACCGGAAGCATCGCCCCGGGCCCCCGACGGCGTCAACTGGAGGACCGTCAGGACTGCGGCTGGCCGCGCTCCAGCGCGTCGAAGGCCGCATGCCACGCGAGGGTGGCACATTTGATCCGGGCCGGGAAAGCATGTACACCAGCGAACGCCGCGATCTCGGAGAACTCCTCCGGCTCGCGCCCAGTGGTGACGATCTCCTTGAAATCGGCAAACGCCTGGCGCGCCTCGTCAATCGTGCGGCCCTCCAACTGCGTCGTCATCAGGGACGCACTGGCCTGCGAAATCGCACAACCTGCGCCCTCGAACCACGCCTCCGCGATGCGGTCGCCGTCTACACGCAGGTACACCGTACAGTTGTCGCCGCACGTGGGATTGTCGCCGGACGCGACGCGATTCGCGGTCGGCAGTTTGCCGCGATGGCGCGGGCGCTTGTTATGGTCGAGAATGACCGATTGATACAGGTCGGTGAGGTCTGACATCGGGCTGCGCCATCGTCGCCGAGCCGCGGCCAATTGGCAAGGGCTCCCCAACGACTCAAACCGTCGAGGAGTGCCGACGGCCCGGGGCGAGATAGGCATCGAACTGCATGGCAATGACGCGCAACAGCGGTTCGCCCGGGGGCAACACCCGCAGGCCCGCGTCGTCGATCTCCACCAGTCCATCGGCCCCAAACGGCTGCAGCGCCTGCAGCTCCCGCGCGTATTCGGTTTTCACCTCCACGTTCAACTCCTGCTGGAGGGCGGCGAAATCCAGACGGCGGTCGCACATGATCCCCATGATCAGACGCCGACGGCGCTGGTCCTCCGCCGTCATCCGATAACCGCGCTCAACCGGCAATCGCCGCTCGGCGAGGGCGGCGCGATACAGCGCGAGCGACTTGTAGTTCTGCCGGTAGCTGTCCGGCGTTTGAGAAATTGCGGAGATGCCGAAGGCATACAGCGAGGTGCCGGCGCGCGTGCTGTAGCCTTGGAAATTGCGCTGCAACCCACCCGTCGCGTGCGCCCGCGCGAGTTCGTCTTCCGGCCGGGCAAAATGGTCGAGACCGACGTCGACGTACCCGGCGTTCAGCAGACGCTCACGCATGAGCGAAAACATCGCCAGGCGCTCCTCCGGTCCCGGCAGCTGCTGCCGCTGGTCAAAGATACGCTGCGCAGGCTTGATCCAGGGCACATGCGCGTAGCCGAAGATCGACAGACGATCCGGCGCGAGCTCGAGCGCGTCGTCGATCGTGCGGTTGATCGTGTCGACCGTCTGCAACGGCAGACCGTAGATGAGATCGAGGCTGACCGAAGAGACGCCCGCGTCGCGCAGCCATTGCACGGTCCGGCGGTTCAGCGCCTGCGGCTGCTCGCGATGAATCGCCTTCTGCACGGCCGGATCCGTGTCCTGGATACCCAGCGAGGCGCGATTTACGCCGATGGAGCGCAGCGCCCCGATATGGGCCGGCGTGACCCGCCGAGGATCGATTTCGACGCTGATTTCCGCGTCAGGCGTGAACGAGAACGAGCGCTCCACCAGCCGGCCGAGCCGAAGCAACGCTTCCGGAGAGAAGAAGGTCGGCGTGCCGCCGCCGAAGTGCATCTGCGCCACGGGGCGCGAGCGATCGAGACGCTCCAGCACGAGGTCCACTTCCCGCGTCAGATCCTGCACGTAGGAGTCGGCCCAATCGTGCCGTCGCGTAATGATCGTCGTGCAGCCGCAAAACCAGCAGCGGGTCTCGCAGAACGGCAGGTGAAAATAAAGCGAGAGCGGGCCGGCGCCGGCTGCGTTATCCGCCGCGATGGCTCCGTCGACGTCCAACGCGGCGACGTTCTCGTGGAATTGCGTGGCGGGCGGGTAGGACGTGTAACGCGGTCCGGGAATCGCGTACTTGCGGATGAGTTCGAGATCGAGCGGGACCCGGTGAGCCGTCGTGGGTGCGACGGACGGTTCAGGCAAAGTTGTCATGGGCGGCGGAAACGCTGTTGAAGATGCCACCACCCTACCCGACCCGCTGCGCACGGGTTGGCGTGCACTGGGCGTATCTTGCCCCAACCGGTGCGTGTCCGCGTCAGGGAATCAGCACTTCCATGCCGATCCGGAGATCGTTCTCGCTGCTCATCCGGTTGCGGTTGGCCGCGTAAATGTCGCGCCAGCGTGACCGGTCGTTGTAATAGCGAAGCGCGAGATTCGACAGGGTATCCCCCCTCGCGACGATGTGCCGACGCGTGCCACCAGCGGTTGGCGGGGTTGGGCCCACCATCGAGGCTTCCGACGGCCGCGTGGGCGGCTGCCACGTCCGGCTGGTCTCCTCGGGCGTCAGCGGCGCCGGGGTGATCGGAGAGTTGGCCACCGTCGTGGTGCGGGACGGTTCGCGAACGATGTTGGGTCCGGCGGGCTGCGGAGTCGCGGGACCCTCGCCACTGACGTTGATCGAAAGATCGGCCACGGTCGGCCGCGTCCCGCCCGCGAGCAACGCCGCATTGGCGCGCGCCATCGCGAGTTGGTCCTTCAGCTCGGTGTTCTCGCGCTGCAACCGCTCCACGACTTCGTACAAGTCGTTGCGCTTCTCCTGGTTTTCCAGCGGCTTGAGCGGCAGTGTATCCGCAAACTCCCGCATCGCGGCGGCGATGCGCTGCCGCACCAGGTCGGCTTGCTGCGAATGCGGCTTCGCGTCGACGAACTTCCGGTAGTGATAAATTGCGGCAATCGGGTCGCGCACTTGCCGCTGGTAGAGCAACCCGACCTCGAGGTGGGACTCCGGAGCATTGTCACCGCGCTGCTCGATCACGCGCATGAACGACGCGAGCGCCTCCTGGTCGCGGCCTTGGCGCAGCAACTCCTTGCCGCGCCGATAGGCGGGCTCATCGATCTCGGCCGTCCGATCCTCAGGGGTTACACGCTCACATCCCACGAGCCCCAGGATCAGGCAGGCCAACAGCCACAGAAGTGGACGTATCCTCATGTCGCGGGAAAAGAAATTGAAGGCGGCAAACTTGGGTTCAAATCTCGCAACGAGAACCTCTGACACAAATCCTAAATGGCCGTCGCCCCGAAAACCGCCCTGGCGCGAGCCCGCGCATGTATCCGCGTGGAGCAGCAAGCCCTGCTGGCTACGGCACGAGCTCTTGACGCAGCCTTTGTGCAAGTGGTGCACGCGGTCGAAGCCGCCGTGACCCACCGCGCCAAGGTGATCTGTTCCGGTGTCGGCAAGTCCGCCCACATCGCGCTCAAGCTGGTCGGCACCTTCAACAGCACCGGTGTGCCCGCGTGCTTCCTCGATGCGACGCAAGCGTTGCACGGCGACCTCGGTTTGTGTGCGGAAGGCGACGTGGCGATTCTCTTCAGCAACAGCGGCCAATCGGAGGAGATTCTGCGCCTGTTGCCCCTCCTGAGACGATTTGGCGTGAAGGTCGTGGCGTGTACCAGCCAACCGGATTCAGACCTCGCGCGCGAAGCCGACCTGCGCCTGCTCTACCAAGTGCCACGGGAAGCGTGTCCGTTGAAGCTCGCGCCCACCGCCAGCACGACGGCGGCGCTCGCGCTCGGGGATGCCTTGGCGATGGTGCTGCTCGAAGCGCGCGGGCTCACGCGCGACGATTTCGCGCGTTTTCACCCGGCTGGAAATCTTGGCCGCGTGCTGCTTCTGCGAGTCGGCGACATCATGCGATCCGGTGACCGACTCCCGGTCGCGCCGGAAACCGTCACAACGCAGGAAGCCATTCTGCAGATGACGCGGGCCAAGAGCGGCAGCATCGCCTTGGTCCACCCGCGCACCGGCAAACTGACGGGGATCCTGACCGATGGCGATTTCCGCCGCAGCGCCCTCACCGGGCCCGACTTCCTGCAGAAGCCGGTTGCCACCTTTATGACCCGTCAACCGAAGGTCATTCGCGAGGATGCCCTTGGGGTCGAAGCGCTGAAGTTGTTCGAAGCGCACAAGATCGACGACTTGATCGTCGTCGACCGTGCCGGTCGCCCCGTGGGGCTGGTCGACGGACAGGATCTGCCGAAATTGAAGATCGTGTAGCGTCCCGAAAAGAACAGTCGCGGTCGTGCCGCTGTCCGGCGAAGCCGTTATGCGGTCCGCAAATCGTGCGAATTGTGGCGCATTTGCGTCGAATTTCTTCCCTGCCGCGCACTCGATTCACTAGACAGAAGTCCAGCTATGGCCACGCCGTCGTTTTTCTACCAGGATCCGCTGCCGCTTGGCGCGGATGAAACGGAGTACCGCCTGTTGTCTCGCGAAGGCGTATCGACGACAACCTTCGAGGGTCACGAGGTCCTGAAAGTCGCGCCCGAGGCTCTCGCCTACCTCGCTCACCAGGCGATGCGGGACTGCTCGTTCCTGCTTCGGCCCAAACACCTCGAGCAGGTGGCCGCGATCCTTTCCGATCCGGAAGCGTCTCCAAATGATCGCTACGTGGCGCTGACCTTGCTGAAGAACGCGGAAATCGCCGCCGAAGGCATCCTGCCGTTCTGCCAGGACACCGGCACCGCGACCATCTACGCCAAGAAAGGCCAGCACGTGTGGACGGGCGCCGATGACGCCGAGTGGCTCTCCCGAGGTGTGTACGAGTGCTACACGAAAGAGAATCTCCGCTACTCCCAGACCGCTCCGCTCGACATGTGGAAAGAGGTCAACACCGGGACCAACCTGCCCGCGCAGATCGACCTGCACGCCACCACCGGCGGCGAGTACAAGTTCCTCTTTGTCGCAAAGGGTGGAGGCTCCGCGAACAAGACGTTCCTCTTCCAGGAAACCAAGGCGCTGCTGAACCCGAAGAGCCTCGAGACCTTCATCGTCGACAAGATGAAGTACCTCGGCACGGCCGCCTGCCCGCCCTATCACCTCACCTTCGTGATCGGCGGCACGAGCGCGGAAGCCTGCCTCAAGACCGTGAAGCTCGCGTCAACCAAGTACCTCGACGCGCTGCCGACGTCCGGCAATGAACACGGTCGCGCGTTCCGCGACGTCGAACTCGAGCAGAAGGTGCTGAAACTCGCACAAAGCAGCGGCATCGGTGCGCAGTTCGGCGGCAAGTACTTCGCCCTCGACGTCCGCATCGTCCGACTGCCGCGGCACGGTGCGTCCTGCCCCGTCGGCATGGGCGTCTCCTGCAGCGCGGATCGGAACATCAAAGCCAAGATCAACCGCGACGGGATCTGGCTGGAGAAACTCGAGACCAATCCCGGGCGCTTCATCCCCGAGCAGGAACGCACGTTGAAAACGGACAACGTCGTGCGGATCGACCTGCGCCAGCCGATGGAGTCGATCCTGGCCGAGCTTTCGAAGCTCCCGGTGACGACGCGCGTCCTCTTGAACGGGCCCATGATCGTCGCACGCGACATCGCCCACGCCAAGTTGAAGGAACGGGTGGATGCCGGACAGGGCCTGCCCGACTACATCAAGAACCATCCGGTGTATTACGCCGGCCCGGCCAAGACGCCGAAGGGTTACGCCTCCGGTAGTTTTGGACCGACTACAGCGGGCCGGATGGACAGCTACGTCGACCTGTTCCAGTCCCTCGGTGGCTCAAAGGTGATGCTGGCGAAGGGCAATCGCAGCGCCGCGGTGACGCAGGCCTGCAAGAAACACGGCGGTTTCTACCTCGGCTCGATCGGCGGACCCGCGGCGATCCTGGCCAAGGACAACATTCGCAAGGTCGAGGTGCTCGAGTATCCGGAACTCGGCATGGAAGCGGTCTGGAAGATCGAGGTCGAAGACTTCCCGGCGTTCGTCCTCGTCGACGACAAGGGCAACGACTTCTTCGTCAACGGCTGCGGCGCCTGCGTGCCGTCGAAGACGTCCTGAGTCTGCCCCGGATAACTCCGAGGCGGTGGTTGTCCTGAGTGACACCACCGCTTCGGCATTTATGGCATGTCCGCTCAGGGCTGGCGCAGCACCTCAAGGTAGAGGCTGAGGCCGTTCATCACCATCTGGACGGCGATCAGGATGAGCAACATGCCCATCAGCCGTTCCACCGCGCGCATCCCGCGAGGTCCGAGCAGTCGCACCACGCGCTGACCGCTGATCAGAATGGCCGCCGAGACGGCGGAGGCCAGCGAGACGGCGACCATCCAATCAATCAAGCGCGTGGGCTCGCGGCTGACCAGAAGGAGAATGAAGGCGATGCCACTGGGGCCGGCGATCAACGGAGTGGCGAGCGGAACGATGAACGGCTCCTCGTCCTCCTCGGTCGAGGTGTGCATGCCTGCACGCGGAAAAACCATCCCGATTGCGATCAGGAAGAGCAGAATGCCACCCGCCAGGCTGAGGGACGACTGCTGCAGCCCGAGGAACGAGAGCAGCGGTGTTCCCACGAGCAGGAAGAACATCAACAACCCATACGCGATGAGGATCTCGCGGATCAGGATCGGACGCCGCCGATGCTCCGGGACCCGCGCCAGGATGCCTTGGAACAACGGCAGGTTGCCGAACGGATCCAAGATCAAGAGCAGCGTGGCAGCGGCAGACAGCAGCGTCATGGAAACCACAGTCTCGCGAAGATCCCGCCTGTTCGCAAAACAAGAGTGGGCGCCGCGCCGGTCACGAACACGGATGGGAGCGCGTAGAACCTCGGTTGATACGAGCGGTGAACGCGCCCTCCGCCCCCGCCATTGACGTTTGTGCTGGCTCGTCAGCCGAGCACCGTCACGACGATCCGCCGCGTGTGTGGCGCGCGTCGGTGCTCCCAGAGGAAGATACCCTGCCAGGTGCCGAGTTGCAGGCGGCCGTCGCGAAACGGGATCGTTTCTCCGCTTCGCGTCAGGGCCATTTTGATGTGGCTCGGCATATCGTCAGAGCCTTCCGCGGTGTGCTGAAAGTCCGGGTCGTCCTCGGGCACGAGCCGGTTGAGCCAACGCTCGAGATCACGACGTGCCGTCGGATCCGCGTTTTCCATCAACACGAGACTGCAGCTCGTGTGCTGGCAGAACACCTGCACCAGCCCATTCGGCGTCCCGCTGCCCTCCACCACACGGGCCACCTGATCGGTGATCTCGTACGTCCCCTGCCCTCGTGTGCGCACGCTCAGGATGTCCTGGTGGAAAGCCATGGCGCGCACAAAAGCGGTCCCGATGGCCGGTGCAATCCCGACGACGGCGACTAGGCGCGCGCACGCACCATGGAGACCGGATCCAAGGCGCGATCTAGCGTCTGTTCGTCCAGCCAACCCTTGGCCAGCACCACCTCCCGCAAAGTCCGGCCCGTCGCGTAGGCCTCCTTCGCCACCTGGGCGGCCCGATCGTATCCAATATGTGGATTCAACGCCGTGACCAGCATAAGCGACCGGTCAACCAGTTCGCGGCATCGGGCTTCATCCGCCTCGAGTCCCGCAACACACTGCTCGGCGAAGACACGCGCCGCGTTCGCCAGGCAGGTCACCGACTCGTGGAGGGCGTACGCGATCAGCGGGATCGTGACATTAAGCTCAAAATGGCCGTCGCGGCCGGCGATCTGCACCGACGTGCTCAGGCCCTGCACATAGATCCCCACCTGCACGAGCATCTCGCTCATCACGGGATTCACCTTCCCCGGCATGATCGAAGACCCGGGTTGGGTGGCCGGCAGCTTCAGTTCGCCCAAGCCGCTGCGCGGACCGGAGCCGAGCAGCCGGATGTCATTTGCGATCTTCGTAAGGCTGGCCGCCACCGTGGCGAGCACACCTGCGACCTCCACCGCATCATCGCGGGCGCCCTGGGCCTCAAAGTGATTGCGCGCCTCCACGAACGGGATTCCCGTCACCTCGGCGAGTCGCGCGCAAACGCGCTGCGCGAACTCCGGGTGCCCGTTGATTCCCGTGCCCACGGCCGTTCCGCCGATCGCCAGTTCGGTCAGTGTCTGCACCGCCCGATCGATGCGTTCGACAGCCTTCTCCATTTGAGCGGCGTAACCCGAAAACTCCTGGCCCAACGTCAGCGGCGTCGCATCCATCAAGTGGGTACGGCCAATCTTCACGATTGAATCAAAGCGGCGCGCCTTCTCGGCCAGTTGCTGCTGCAGATGCACCAGCGCCGGTCGGAGCGTTTGTCGCAACGCGAGCGCCACGCTTACGTGCAGCACGGTCGGAATGATGTCGTTCGACGACTGGCCTAGGTTCACGTCGTCATTGGGGTGCACCGGGCGCTTGGAGCCGATCGGTTCACCGGCCAGTTGGCTCACCCGGTTGGCGATGACTTCGTTGGCGTTCATGTTGGTGGACGTCCCCGACCCGGTCTGAAACACGTCAACCGGGAAGTGCTCGATGGACTGACCGTCGGCCACCTCTTGGGCGGCTCGGATGATCGCGTCGGCCTTGGTGCGGTCGAGTCGCCCCAGTTCGCCGTTCACCTCGGCGCAGACACGCTTGACGAGGCCCAAACCGCGGATGAAGGCCGGCGGCAGACCCCGCCCGCTGATGGGGAAGTTCAGAACGGCGCGTTGCGTGGACGCACCGTACAACGCCTCGGCCGGCACGGCCATTTCACCCATGGAGTCACATTCCGTTCGCATCGCGCGACGGTAAGCCCGCTGCCGTAAAAAGCAAAAAGCGGCCGAATGCCGGCCGCCGTACCTTACGTGACTGAAGCGCGCTCTAGAACCGGAGGGTCAGGCGGTCTGCACCGCCGCTGAGCCGCCGCACCGTATCGTAGAGTTCGGTCTCGCTGATTCGGCTACCGATCCGATCGGTCGCGCGCGAGGCATCACGGTCGGCCGAATCGACGGAGAGGTCGGAGTTGTAGGCGAACAACGGTTCGCGGCGCGCGTCTCGAAGCGCCGTCAGCTCGGCCAAGGGCTCGCGCACGGGTTTCGTCGTCGTTTTCAGCACCCGGTTGCCAAGGAGGGATCCCATCTCCGGCTCGACGGCGGCCAAATTGACCGCAATCGAACGAGCCGAGGGGGTGAGCACCGGTTGGGCGCGCGCGGGCTCCGGCTCGTTTGTTGCCACCGCAACGGCGGGTGTACGCCGGACCGGCTCCACACGAGCTGTCGGAAGCTCAATCGGATCAACGACGGGCTCCTGCGCCACCACGACCGTACTCGGCGAAGCGGTGAGACCGAGCTCCGCCTCTTCCGCTTCCGACACGGACGCCGCCGCCGCGGGAGCCGTATACTCCGGCTGAAAGCCCGGCTCGCGATACTCACGCACGGTCAGAAAAGTCACAGCAAACACCGCAGCTGCACCCATGGGCAGCTGGTAGCGCGAAAGCCCAGTCAGTACGCGCGGTAAAGCGAACCACCAGCGCTTTTTTTCCACGGCTGCAGCCAGTTGCCTCGTCCGCAGCTCACGGTCGAAGTCAGCCCAGAAATCTGCTGGCGGGCGCTCGGCCCGCTTCACCCGCAACAAATCTTCAAGCGTGATCTTCGGTTCGGGTCGTTGCTCAGACATCATGGACGCAGATAAGGCTGAAGTTCAGCTTGCAGCAGCTGTTTCGCATAGTGCAGCCGGGACCGGACCGTGCCCACCGAGCACCCGACCACTTCGGCAATCTCCTCATGACTGAGGCCATCAATTTCAAACAAGGTCACCACTGTGCGATGCTTAATAGACAGTTTCTGCATCGCCTCGTTCAATTTCTCCTGCAGCTCCTTGACGTAGAACTCCCGATCCGCGCCCTTTTTGTCAGTCAGTTGCGCCAGAATTTCGGTTGTTTTGTCGTCTTCGTGCAGCTTCTCGAAGCTAAAGAAGCTGCGCAATTTGGCTTTTCGCAGATGCGTGAGGGTCGAATTGACCGCGATCCGGTAGAGCCACGTGAAGAACGATGACTGCCCTTGGAAGCGATTGATCGATTGGAAAGCCTTGATGAAGGCGTCCTGCGTCAGATCAGACGCGTCCTCCCGGTTGGAGGTCATGTTGTAGACGACGGCGTAAACGCGCTCCCGGTACTTTACCACGAGCTGGTCAAAGGCGGCCACGTCGCCCTCCTGCACCCGGCGCACCAAGGTCCAATCCGAATCCGCCTCTTGTTGGCGTTCGGGCGAAGCCACAAGCGTCTTGGAAAGGACTTTGGACACCATCGACATTGGGGTGCCCCTACGCTGGCTGAAACCTGCGGGGACGCAACGGGAAACCGGCCCTGAATACCCCAAACACGGGCAGGTTTTGCCCCGGCCCTCCCCGCCCAAACTCACCGGCCAGGGCCACACCTTAGCGCCGCAATAGCTCCACCTGTTGGCGGAGGACTTGGGTAAGCTCGAGCAACTGACGCGTTGGAGCGAGCTGGGCAAAGCGCGCCAACCCTGCCTCTCCGGCCGCGAGTTCCTCCTCCAGCGTCGCAGCGACCGCGGCGAAGATCCCGAGGCTCTCCATCTGAGCGATCCGGCCAGCGAGGTCGGGGGTCCGTTGCCCGCCGATTTCTTGCATCAACACCTCACGCTCGTCTGCCGGCAGCCGATCAGCCAGTTCGAGGAGCGGAAGCGTCAGTTTGCCACTGAGAAGATCGGTACCGAGCGTTTTGCCGATCTTGCCTTCTTCGCCGAAGAAATCCGCGAGGTCATCGTAAATCTGATAAGCAACACCGAGCCGCCGTCCAAACTCCGCCGCCGCGTTCACAAAGTCGGTTGGATAACCGGCCAGATGGCTGCCCAGCTGGCAGGAGATGCGGAAAAGTTCAGCGGTCTTGAGGTCGATGACCCGGAAATAGTCCGCCCGGCTGACGTCGACTGTGCGGCGGCGCAGAGTCTGGATGATCTCTCCCGTACAGACCTTCCGTGTGGATTCTGAAACGGCGAGACAGACCGCGGTCGTGGGGAACTGAGCCGCGAGATGCAGGGCATGCGCAAACACAGCATCGCCCAGCAAAACGGCGGCCTCGGGGCCATAAGCGCGGGCGGCGGTTTCCCGATTTCGCCGCAAGTCGGCGCCGTCCATGATGTCGTCGTGCACCAACGTCGCCAGGTGCACCAGCTCGACGACCGCCGCCACGCGCACCAATTCTGGCGCCACCTGCGGCTCCGCGGCGACCGCATCGCCCTCGCGGGTGCCGCTCAGGAACACGAGCGCCGGGCGAATCCGTTTCCCGGACGTGTCGATGCAGTAATCCGCCATCTCGCGGATCTCCGGCTCAAAAGCCTCGATCTGCTGCCGCAGGAATGCGTCCAAAGCCGCCATATGCGGTTTCAGTCGAACAAAGACCGCGGCGAAGTTCAGATTGGGTGAACCGGCCGGAAGTGCGGCACGCGACGAAGACATGACGCCGCCACTCTAGCACCGCCGGCGTGCTTGGCTAACGGATTCGTCCGCCCTCGCTTTCGTCGACACTCAACAAAAAGCCACGGCCGGTGAGGCCGTGGCTGAAGTTTTGTGACCTGGAGGCCGAGCTTAGTCGACTTCGTAGACCTCGACCAAGCCCACCCCAGTCGCGCCCGCGGTGGAGACTTGGGCGGTGTAGGTGCCCGGCGGCAGCGTGATCAGAAGCGCGGCGTCCTTGCTGCCGTTGACCAGCTCGAACGCGCCAACCGAGGCCGCAGCCGTCCGGATCGCAACCGGATCGTTGCCGTTCGCCCAGTCATCGTTCTCGCGGATCACGGTCTGGCCTTGGAAGATCTGCAAACGCGGATCGGCCACCGCACTCGTGACCCCGTGATTAGCCAACGTGGGTCCAACACCGCGCACCAGGAGGCGCTTCGGGCTCGATCCGTTGACGTTGAAGCCGGCGATCAGGACTCGGTTGCCCGTACCCACTTCACCACGCGTCGAGACGTTGATGAGTCGCTGCGAAGAGAACGGGGCGAGTGCATCGACGTCATACAACTCGATCAGGCCCACACCGGTGACATTGCCGACGCCGCTCATCTGGGCGGAATAAGCGCCCGGAGCAAGGGTCACGAGGATCACGGAATCGAGGCTGTCGTCAGCCAGCGGGAACGCACCCACGCTGGTCGCAGCCGCGCGAAGGACAGGATTACCCGCCCAGTCGTCGTTGGCCGCCACCAAGGCGCGATCACCGTTGAAGAGACGGAGCATCGGGTCACCGAGCACACCCGTGACACCGTGAGGCGTCAGGCCGGGGCCGATGCCGCGGATCAGCAGTTGCTTCGGCGTATGGCCGTCGATGTAGAAACCAACGATCATCACACGGTCACCCGTGCCGACGAATCCACGCGTCGAAAGGTTGCGCAGGAAACCATCGCTGGCTGGAGTGCTCGTGGACGAAGTCGCCAACGCGGCACCGGAAATCGGGCCGGTGACCGTTGCCGACAGGAATCCGGAGACAGGGTCCAAGCGACCGGTGACGGAACTGCCCTTCGTCAGGTTGAAGGCGAAGTTGCCGTTGGCGCCCAGGCTGCCCGCGCCGGCGTCGTCCGTCGTGCCATCCTTGATGTGCAAGGTCAGCGTGCCGTCACCACCCACGATGCCGGTGACCACCGAAGCCGGTTTGCCGGTGAGGCTGCCCAGGAACAAGCCCGTGGGACCACGGTAGCCAGAGTTGCCGAAGGCAACCGGGCCGCTGAAGCTCGCGCGACCATTGTCGAACGTGCCGGAGGCGCCCGCCGGTGAAACCATGCCGGTGACAATCGAGTTGGCGCCGTCACGCAGCACGAGCGTGCCGCCGGCGTCGACCTCCATGCCGCGGTAGAAGTACACCTTGGGCGTGCCGCTGGTCGAATAACCAATCAGCGTGGCGCTCGTATTGCCCTGTTTGACCAGGGTGAAGCGCCCCACTTCGGTGCCGGCCAGATAGAGGCCAAAATCCTTCCCGCCGTAGACGGTGTCGATCTCGCCCTCATACGGGTCGATCACCGCGACCAGCACTTCGCCAGACTGGGCCGAGACGCCCCCGTTGTCGGTCGCGATCGCCGTCAGGCGGTAGATGCCCGCCGAGGTCGGCGACCAGTTGACAATGTAGCCGCCCGTGCCGGTCGTGCCGTTACCGATGGCGACGCCGTTGGCGAAGAACTGGACCGAGCCGATCGTGCCCAGCATGTCGGTGGCGGTGGCCCGCACCGTAACCGTGGTGCCGAGTTGGATCGGCGCACCGGCCGCCGGCGAGGTGATGCGCACCGTCGGAGCCTGATTCTGCGTGGTCGAAACGGTCACCGGGGCAGACGCCGAAACGTTGCCGGTATTGTCCGTCGCGTAGGCAACGAGTGAATACGAGGTCGCGGAGCCCGGCGTCCACTGCACGCTGAACGGCGCGCTGTTCGCCGTGCCGACGAGGGCACCGTTGGCGAGGAAGGAGACGCTGACGACGCTGCCGTCAACATCGGTCGCGTTTGCGCTGACGGTGATCGGCGTGCCGGTGAAGACGAAGCCGTTGTTGGCCGGCGACGTGATCGTGACCGTCGGACCGGAGTTGCCGCCGATCACAATGACCACGGGCTCGCTGGTCGCCTGGTTCCCGGTGTTATCCGTCGCCCGCGCGGTCAGTGTATAGCTGCCGGCTGAGTTGGGCGTCCAAGTAGCGTTGAAGGGCGCCGCCGTGTCCAGGCTGCCGAGCGGCTGGCCGTTGACGTAGAATTGCACCCCAGCGACGGAGCCGTCCGGATCGATCGCGGAAGCCGACACGACCACCGGAGTTCCGACTCCGATCCCCGTGCTGGGCGTTGGGAAGGTGATCGCGACCTGCGGCAAGCCCGGGCTGGGATCCACCACGGTGACGATCACCGGGGAGCTGGCCACAACGTTGCCGGCGTCGTCGGTGACGCGGGAAGTCAGGGTATAGGTGCCGAGACTGGTTGGCGTCCAGGTGGCGCTGTAAGGATAAGCGGCATCAGCACCGATCTGCACCGTGCCGGCGAAAAACTGGACGTTGACGATGTTGCCATCGGTGTCCGCGGCGCTGGCGACGAGGGTCACCGGCGTGTTGACCGGGATCTCGGTTCCGGCGGTCGGGGCAATCAGCGACGTGGTCGGAGCGGCACCAATCGGCTGGCCGGGATTTCCCGGAGGACCACCGGGGCCGCCGGGGTTGCCGCCAGTGCCACCACCCGTGACGTTCACGGAGACTGGCGCAGAGACGGTGGAGAGGCCGACATTGTCGTTGGCGCGAGCGGTCAGCGAAACGGCGCCGCTTTCGGCCGGCATCCACGCCACCGAATAGGGGGCCGTGTTATCGCTGCCGATGTACACCTCACCCGCGAAGAAATCGACGGACACGATGCTGCCATCACTATCCGCCGCGTTGGCCACGAGAACCGTCGGCGAGCCGACGGTCACCGTCGTGCCTGCGGCCGGTGAGGAGATAGCGCCCGTTGGCGGCGCGGAAATACTCACCGTCACAACCGGCGAGGTGACCACGTTGTTCTTGTCGTCATACGCCAGCGCGGAAAGTTGGTACTGTCCGACCGCCGTGGGGGTCCAACTCGCCGTGTACGGGAAGCTGAAGTCCTGCGTGAACAGTACGCCGTCGACATAGACTTCCACGCGCTCGATCCGGCCATCCGGGTCATTCGCCACGATGGAGATTGGAATGGGAGTGCCGTTGGGAACGGGAAGGATCGCACCGTCGAGGGGAGCGGCGAACGAGACCGTCGGCGGAACACCAACCGGATTCACCAACTGCAAGTTGACCGGCGCGCTGACGGGCAGCTGCGTACCGTTGTTATCCGTGGCGATCGCCGTGATCGTATGAATCTGACCGGCCGTGCCGACCGGCGTGTAGTTCATGGAATACGGCGCAGTGCTGTCTTCGCCAACCTTGGCGCCGTTGACCCAGAACTCGATTTTCTCAATGAAGCCTGCCGGAGGAGTGGCGTCGGCCTTGATCGTCACCGACGAACCGATCGGCACGATCGTATTATCGAGCGGACTGGTGATCGCGGTGCCGGTCGCGAAATACCGAACGGCCGGCGAACTGACGGTCGTCATGCCGTCGGTAGCGGTAACGGAGAAGTAATAAACGCCAGGACGGGGCGGGGTGAACTGCGGATAGGTCGCCGAATTGGGCGGCCCGATGACCGAGCTCTCACCGATCGGAACGCCATTCACGAAGAAGCGATAGGTGTAGCTCTCGACCACGTTGGTGCCGAGCGCCCGCGCCTCGATGTTGATGGGTGTCTGCACGGGTCCGGACGCCTCGTTGGGCGGATTAAACA
>JAEWIY010000107.1 GCA_023386835.1 Verrucomicrobiota bacterium | reverse complement strand
CGTATATCGTCATGCTGGTGGACTACCGGCTGCCAAATCAGACAAAATCCTACCGCTTCATCTACACCCAGGAGATTGGCACCGAGGACCAGAATCAGCGGCAGGTCCGGCTCTGGTCGGCGGGCCTGCCCCCAGGTTACGAACTCGTCGAGACCCGCATTCATTTGTATGTGTATGGAGCGGAGTACGCGAGCAACCTGTCGGACAAGGCCGTCACGGTCTCGGAGGAACAAGCGTACACCGTCCTCATGGCTCATCACCTCGGAACCCATCGCGACAGGACGGTCGACGCAGTGCCGATTTGGGAGACGGCGCCGGCGAACTTTCGCGCGCGGCTCGACCCGCGTGATCTGCCGCCCATAGCCGAGCTGCACATCGATCCCGAGGGTCGCGTTCAGCAGGTGCTCGATGGCAATGGCGAACCCCTGCGCGTCGTCGGGCTGACGCGCGACGTGTTGACGCGCACCCGTTTCCTGCCGGCGCTGGAAAACGGCACGCCGGTCGCGAGTGTCCTGCGCGTCAACCTGCCGGACTTCCTGCGCTGAGCTGGCCCGGGAACGCTGAGCGAGCCGCACGCTCCACGTCCTCCTGTTGCGCGTCACGCCTCATCGTTACGACGCGTAACTGGTGCCCGAATACAAAAACGCCGCCGTCCCAGTTGGAACGGCGGCGTTGCTTAAACCCTCAGGCGCCGACGGGGGCCTTGGCCGGGTCGAAGACGAACACCGGCTTCGGGGTGGTGGGCGTCGGCGGATGCGGCACGACCTTCCAGAACCGGCCGACGGTGCGCGCCCAGTCTTCGAGCAACGCCTTCGCATGGGGCGATCCGGTCAGGTTCGCGTGCAGCGAGACCAACTTGTGCAGGCTGGCCGTCTCCTCTTCGTCGCCGAGGCGCTCGAGGCCGATCATCGCCGGATTGATCCGGCGGTCGAACAGGTTTTCCGCATCGTACACGAACGCCAGGCCACCGGACATGCCGGCGCCGAAGTTCTTGCCGGTGCGGCCGAGGATCACCACGAGGCCGCCGGTCATGTATTCACATCCATGATCGCCAACCCCTTCAACGACCGCGATCGCGCCGGAGTTGCGGACGGCAAAGCGCTCGCCCGCCCGGCCCGCGGCGAACAGGTGACCACCCGTCGCGCCGTAGAGCACGGTGTTGCCGATGATCGCCTGGTCCTTCCAGACAAAGGTCTCCGACGGCTTCGGGCGGATGATGATTTCGCCGCCGTTCATACCCTTGCCGACGTAATCGTTGGCCTCACCGAACAGCGTGAGCCGCACGCCATTGACGAGAAACGTGCCGAAGGACTGGCCGGCGGAACCCGTGAAGGTGAGGTCGATCGTGCCCGAAGGCAGACCCGCGTTGCCCTTCTGGTAGGCAATGTTGCCCGACAGCAACGTGCCCACGTCGCGATTGACGTTGGTGATCTTGTAACGGGCGACAAGACGCGCGGACTTGCCGAGAATGACGTCGCGAGCCTCCTGCAACACCGCTTCGTCCAGGCTGCCGTCCGGCATGCGCTCGTTGCGATCGCGGGTGTTGTGACGCTCCAGCTCACCGGACGGATCCGGGTTGTGCAGCAGGCCGGAGAGGTTGATCGCCTTGGTCTTCGAGTTCGAGGGATCGTCGATCTGCTCGAGCAGGTCCACGCGGCCCACGAGCTCGTTCAGCGTGCGCGCGCCAAGCTTCGCCATGTACTGGCGGACGTCCTCAGCGACGGCGTTGAAGAAGTTGATGACGTTCTCCGGCTTGCCACGGAACTTGGCCCGCAGGTCCTCCCGCTGGGTGGCGACGCCGACCGGGCACGTATTCAGATGGCAAACACGGAACATCGCGCAGCCCGCCGCGATGAGCGCGGCGGTGCCGAAGTTGAACTCCTCGGCGCCGAGCAGGGTCGCGATGATGATGTCGCGTCCCGTCTTCATGCCACCGTCCGTGCGCAAGACCACACGACCGCGCAGTCCGTTCATCATCAGCACCTGATGCGCTTCGGCCACACCGATCTCCCACGCCGAACCGGCGTTCTTGATCGAAGCGAGCGGCGATGCACCCGTGCCCCCGTCGTGGCCCGACACAAGCACGACGTCGGCGTAGGCCTTGGCGACACCGGCGGCGACGGTACCGACGCCGGAGGACGAGACGAGCTTCACGCAAACCTTCGCGCGACGGTTAACCTCCTTCAGGTCGAAGATCAGCTGGGCCAGGTCTTCGATGGAGTAGATGTCATGATGCGGCGGCGGTGAGATCAGCGTCACGCCGGGAACGGAATGGCGCAGCCGCGCGATCAGCGGCGAGACCTTGTGGCCGGGCAACTGGCCGCCCTCACCCGGCTTCGCGCCCTGCGCCATCTTGATCTCGATCTCCTTCGCGTTCGCGAGGTACTCGGCGGTGACACCGAAGCGGCCGGACGCGACCTGCTTGATGGCCGAATTCGCGTTATCGCCATTCTCACGAATGGAGAAGCGGACGGGGTCCTCGCCACCTTCACCGGAGTTCGACTTTCCGCCGATCCGGTTCATCGCGATCGCCAGGGTCTCGTGCGCTTCGGGAGAAAGCGCGCCCATCGACATGCCGGCAGTGGTGAACCGCCGCCGAATGTCCTCGATCGGCTCGACCTCGTCCAGCGAGACGGGGGTGGCCGCATTAAAACGAATCCGCAGCAGGTCCTTCAGCGCGAGCGGCTGATGATCGTCGGACTGAGTCTTCCAATCCTGGTAACTCTCGAGCGTGCCGGCGCGAACGAACTTGTTCATCGACGCGACCACCTTCGGATTCCAGCCGTGGAATTCGCCATCCCCGCGCTTGTTGACGCGGTAGTACCCCTCGGCGGCGAGCGAGGGCGCGGACGCCTGTCCCGCATTATCCGGATCCGCCGCATCGAGTGCCGGGAAAGCGCGTGCGTGGCGCCGCAACAGTTCCTCGCCGATGTGCACGTAATCGACACCACCGATCGGCGAGGGCGTGCCATAGAAGCACTCCTCCACCACCTTGTGGGACAGACCGATGGCTTCGAAGATCTGCGCACCGCGGTAGCTGAAGAGCGTCGAGATGCCCATCTTCGCCATGATCTTGAGCAGACCGGCGTCGATCGCGGACTGATAGTTCGCGCGGGCCTTGGCCGCGGTCGTCCCCTCGCCCGCCTTGCCGGTCACGGCAAGGTCACTCACGACGTCGAGCGCGAGATACGGATTGACGGCGTTGACGCCCATTCCGAGCAGGCACGCGATCTGATGGACTTCACGCGCTTCGCCCGTCTCGGCCACGAGGTCACACTTCAAGCGCAGGCCGGCGCGCACCAGTTGCTGATGCACGGCCCCCACCGCCAGCAGCATCGGAATCGCGACCTTGTCGGACGTGACACCCTTGTCGGAGAGGATGATCAGCTTGGCGTTCTTTGCTTCAACGGCCTGTTGCGCGCGTGCGGCCAGCGCCTTCACGGCGGGCTCGAGCGCCTCGGGACCACCGGAGGCATCGAACAGCACGCTTAGCCGGACCACGCGGTTCTTGAGGAACGGCACGTCGAAGAGCGCCGTCACCTCGTGGTTGAACAACACCGGTGTGTTGAGCTCCACAAAACCGGAAGTCTTCGGAAACTCCTCGAACAGGCCGAGCCGACCGCCGAGGTACATCGACAGCGACATCACCGCCTTCTCGCGGATCGAGTCGATCGGCGGATTTGTGACCTGCGCAAAGAGCTGCTTGAAATAGGTGTACAACAACCGCGGACGCCGCGAGAGCACCGCCAGCGGCGTGTCGTCGCCCATCGAGCCGGTCGGCTCCTTTCCTTCAGCGAGCGGCTGGAGCACCATTTCCATCTCGTCGAGTTCGTAGCCGAACGCGATCTGCTGCGGAATTGTGGCCGCGGCCACGCTGGTCTTGGCCAACGATTCGGGCTCGGCCTCGGTGACGCCGCGCTCCGTCGGATCCGGAGCGGCCGGATCGTCGACGTTCTCCACGGGCGCGGGAGCAAACTGGTGCAGGTTGACCAGGTGCTCTTCACACCATGACCGGAAGTGCGGATCGGTTGTAAACCGGCTCTTCACGTCGTCGTCGCGGTAGAACTTCTTCTCCGCAAAATCGATCGCGAGCATCCGGCCGGGGCCGAGGCGCCCGGCTTCAACGACCTTGCCCGGAAAATCGAAGACCAAGCCGGCCTCCGACGCCAGGATCACGTAACCATCGTCGTAGATCTTGTAGCGGGCCGGGCGGAGGCCGTTGCGATCCAACGCGGCGCCGATCACCCGACCGTCCGTGAACACCACGGCGGCGGGGCCGTCCCACGGCTCCATCATGCAGGCGTGGTAGCGGAAAAATGCGCGGGCTTCGGGCGAGAGGTCCTTATCCTTCTCCCACGCCGGCGGCATCATCATCATGCAGGCATGCAACGGGCTGCGACCGCCGAGCGTGATGAGCTGCAAGGCGTTGTCGAAGGTCGCCGAATCGCTCATGTCCGGCTGAACGAGCGGCTTCAGGTCGTGGAAGCGCTCGCCCCAAACGCCGTAGGCTGTGGAGCGCTCGCGCGCCCGCATCAGGTTGCGATTGCCCCGGATCGTGTTGATCTCGCCGTTGTGCGCCAGCATCCGGAACGGATGCGCCAAGTGCCACGTCGGGAACGTGTTGGTCGAGTAGCGCTGGTGGAAGACGCAAAACGAAGACAGGTACTTCGGAGAGCGCAGGTCAGTGAAGTACTTGCGGATCTGGTGCGGGGTCAGCAGGCCCTTGTAAACGATGGTCCGCGACGAGAACGAGCAGATGTAGAACCCGCTGATCTTCGACTCGATCACCTTCCGCTCGATCGTGTTCTGCACGAGGAACAACTTCCGCTCGAACTCGTCGTCCGTGCTCTCGTCCTTCCGTGCAACCAAAGCCTGGACGATCAGCGGCTGCGTCTCCAAGGCCTTCCGCCCCAACCCGGTGTCCACCGTCGGCACTTCGCGCCAACAGAGCCACGCAAGCCCCTCCGCCTTCACCGCCTGTTCAACGATCTTCTTGCAGTGCGACTGCGCGTAGTCGTCACCCCGCGGCAGGAAGATCATACCGACGCCGAGGTCTGAGTCCCGATAAAGCGGCTTCTTCTTCTTCTCCAAATGCTCGCGCAACAGCTCGACGGGAACCTGCGTCAAAAATCCGCAACCGTCGCCTGTCACCGCGTCGGCATCGATGGCGCCACGATGCGCCAGCGCCTTCAACGCCGCCACCGCCCGGTTGATCACGTCATACGTGCGTTCCCCGGACAGCTTGGCGATGAAGCCGACGCCGCAGGCGTCGTGCTCCTGGTCCGGATGGTAGAGCGGGGACGGAATAATGTTGGCCATGTAACGGAAAATTCGGGGGGACGGTGGGAGGTGGGACGGAGACGGGACGTGCTGCAGAATCTGCGCCGCGGCGGCGGAACGACGGGTTGGAGCACCTTGAGTTGACACAAAAAAAGCCGGCCTCGTCAGGACGAGAGCCGGCCCAATGCGTCAGCGGGTGCCCTCGGCGTCAGAAGAATCGAATCGTTTTAGAAGCCATGCGGGCGTGCTCCTCATCGGAGCAGGCAGAGTTGGTCGGAGCGTCAGCCTCGGCCGCCGTCGGTTTAACCAAGTCGTTGGAAAGCAGGTAGTTTTCCACTTCCTCGCCCGATACGTCGGCGAGCATGACTCCGTCGACTTCCACGCACGGCGAGAGCGGTTGCCCTGATTTCTGCACCATCTCGGCGTAGAGGTCCCGGTTGTTGATGATGTCGAGATCCTCGTACTCCAAGCGGTACTTTCGCATGATGGCGCGAACGCCGTTGGACCAGCCACAGTGTGGTTTGAGATAGGCTTTGATCTTCATGCGGAGGTGGGTTGGCGGGACAAAAGCTCGGGGAAATAAACGGGCGACGGAGGCACGATCAAGAGGAACTTTTGCGAAAGTCTGGCTTTAGCTGATCCGTGTTCATGGCGCCATTTCGCCATCGCGTGGCGGTGCGGGGCAGGCGAATGTGCCTGATCTCTTCATGAGAACAATCCTTCTGTTGGCGCTCTCCAACGTCTTCATGACCTTCGCTTGGTACGGTCATCTGAAGTTTCGCTGGCTCGAAGGGAAGTCCCTGCTCGTGGTGATCTTGGTTTCGTGGGGCATCGCTTTTTTCGAGTACTGCCTGATGGTCCCGGCCAACCGCTCCGGATACCTCACCGGCACCTTCACGGGCTACCAACTCAAGATCCTGCAGGAGGCGATCACCTTGGCGGTCTTTGTCGTCTTCGCGTGGGCGGTGCTGAAAGAGAAGCTCACTTGGAACTACGCGGTGAGTTTCGGCCTGATCGTTGCCGCCGTCTGGTTCGCCGTTGGCTTCAAGCCTGCGACGAGCAGCACGCTGCCCTGAGCGCACGGGCCGTGGCCCGCCGCGCAACCGCGGCAACCGCGCGAGAAAAAATCCGCGCGGGTCCACTCTTGCACTGCTAGATTCGAGTGCCACGGTTCGTTTTCCAAGCGACCCCGCTATCGTCCCACGTCCCTTCTTTTCCTCTCATGGCCCGCTCTGCCGCCGCTCCTGCCAAATCAGCCGCCTCCTCCGCCTCTTCCGAAATCGTTGCCGCGCGCAAGAACGTCGATCTCGCGATCAGCGCGATCACGAAACAGTTCGGCGAAGGCTCGATCATGCGCCTGGGCGATGCCCAGAAGATGAAGGTCGAGACCCTCTCGACCGGCTCACTCGCGATCGACCTCGCGCTGGGCGTCGGCGGCTTGCCCCGCGGCCGTATCGTTGAAATCTACGGCCCGGAATCCTCCGGTAAGACCACCTTCTGTTTGAGTGTCATCGCCGAGGCGCAGCGTCGCGGCGGTCTGGCGGCTTTCGTCGACGTCGAGCATGCCCTCGACCCGAAATACGCCCGTGTCGTCGGGGTGAACCTCGACGACCTTCTCGTCTCCCAGCCCGACTCGGGTGAAGACGCGTTGAACATCGCCGAGACACTCATCCGCTCCAACGCCATCGACGTGATTGTCATCGACTCCGTCGCCGCGCTGGTTTCCAAGGCCGAACTCGACGGTCAGATGGGCGATGCGACCGTCGGCTCGCAGGCTCGCCTGATGAGCCAGGCCATGCGCCGCCTGACGGCGGTGGTGAGCAAGACGAAGTGCATCTGCATTTTCACCAACCAGATTCGTGAGAAGATCGGCGTCATGTTCGGCAACCCCGAGACGACGCCCGGTGGCCGGGCGCTGAAGTTCTTCGCCTCGGTCCGCATCGATATCCGCCGTCGTGATCAGCTGAAGACGCCGGACGGCAAAGTCATCGGCAACCGGACGAAGATCAAAGTCGTGAAGAACAAGGTCGCGCCGCCGTTCACCGAGTGCGAATTCGACATCATGTACGACGAGGGCATCTCCGCCACGGGTTCGGTCCTCGACCTCGGCATCGAACACAAGGTGCTGGAGAAGAAGGGCGCCTGGATCTCCTTTAATGGGGAGCTGATCGGCCAGGGCCGCGATGCCGCCAAGCAGACGATCAAGGAAAAGCCGGATCTCGCAAAGACGATCACCGAGGCCGTGCTCTCGAAGGTGAACATCACCGGCGGCACCACCGTCACGGGTGGCGCCAACGGCTCCGACAACGAATAACGCGTCGGTCGGTTGAGCTTCGGCGCAACCGTTGAATGGTAACACGCCCGCGCCACTCATCTGGGTGGCGCGATCTTTTTGTGCCCATGACCTGCCCGCCCCTCCTCCGCCTCCTGGCTCCGGCCTCCCTGGTCTTGCTGACCATCCTGCCCGCCGTCGCAGCACCCAAGACGAGGAAGGGGGCCGACGCCTCGCAGGCGCAGGCGCCCGTGCTCGTGAGCACCGAGGGCAAGGCTTCCGGGTGGTCGACCGTGGAAGATCTCGCCGCGGCCGCGGAGAAGGGGGACGCGTCAGCAAAATTTGAATACGCGCGCCTGCTCGAGCACGGCGACCAGGTGAAAGCGGATCCGACGCGCGCCTTGAAGCTGTATCAAGACGCCGCCGAAGCGGGTCAGAAGGATGCGCTTTTCCGGCTGGGCAAGATTCACCACGACGGGCTGCTCAACCAGCCGGTGAACTACCCGACCGCGGTCGATTACTACCTGCGCGCAGCCGCCGCCGGCGTGCCGGAGGCCATGTACAACCTCGGCGCGATGCTGGTGAGTGCTCGCGGCGTCAAACGCGACTACGTGGCCGGCCTCGCATGGCTGACCGTGGCTCAACAGCGCGGAGCTGATGCCACCGCCGGTTTGGAGCAGGTCCGCCAACGACTCTCCCGCCGCCCGGAGCAAATCGCGGCAGCCGAACGCCGCGCCATTGAGCTCGCGGAGACGTTGAACCGGCGCGAGATCCCTACCCTCGAAGGAACACCGCGCCAGCGCAAGGCGGCGGCTCCACTGACGCCGCCCGCCGCTCCCGCCGGAAAACCCAAAGCGGACGTGCGGCTCACGCCCGACGCCGAGGACTCCAAGTCGCTGCGCCCGCCTCCCGTTTCCCTGCCGCCCCCGTCCCTGACGCTTCCGCCGCCGACGGCAGCGCCTGCACCGGCGGCGAACGGTCAAAAATAAAGCCCGCACCAGGCCGTTTCCGGCACCAGTGCGGGCGACATTTCCCCCAGCGGGAAAGCGTTAGCGGAAGAACCGCAGGTGCTCGTCGTCCTGGCCGTTGGAGGCCTTCTCCTTGGCAGACGACTTCGACGCTCCGTTGCGCCCGTTTGTCCCAGGAGCGTGCGCCTCCTGCTCAACCGGGACCCAACCACCGTGACCATTGGATTCGGTCGCTGGACGGTGCGGCGTGCCCAGGACACGTCCTTTGCCCTTGGTCGACGGCTTCGGCGTGGAGACCGCCGGCGCCGCCACCGCAACGGGTGAAACGATCCTGGCCGACTCCGGTTGATTTGCGCCCGGCTGGGCGTCACCACCCACCATGACCTCGAGCTCGCGCACGATGCGCTGCAGTTGCGTGACCTGCTCGTCGAGTTCGGCGGCGGCGGCAGAAGTCTGTTCGGCGGTGGCCGCATTGGACTGCGTGACCTTGTCCATGTCCGCGACGGCGCCAGTGACCTGAATGATGCCCTGGCTCTGCTCGTGCGAAGCCGTGGCAATCTGGCCGATGATATCGTCCACTTCGCGGGCGCGGGTCGTGATTTCGTCGAGACTCTTGGCCACGCGTTCGCTGATCTGCGCGCCTTGTTCGGAGCGCGACGTGGCGTCCGAAATCTTCTGCGCCGTCTCCCGCGCCGCTTGGACCGAGCGTTGCGCCAGCGCGCGCACTTCGTCCGCGACGACGGCAAAACCCAATCCAGCGTCACCCGCGCGGGCGGCTTCAACCGCCGCATTGAGCGCGAGGATGTTCGTCTGGAACGCGATCTCGTCGATTGTCTTGATGATCTTCGAAATCTCGGAGGACGAAGCGACGATCGCCTGCATCGCCGTCCGCATTTCTTTCACGTCCGCGGTGCCGGTGTCGGCGGCCTGGCGCGCCTGATTCGCCAGCTGCTTCGCGCGCTGGGCGTTGTCGGCATTCGCCTTGGTCATGCCAGCCATCTCCTCCAGCGACGCGGAGCTCTCCTCGAGCGCAGCGGCCTGCCGGGAAGATCCGTCCGCCATTGCCTTGCTCGCACCCGAGACCTGCGCCGCGGCGTTGCTCGTGAAGCTGGCCCCAGAGGTCAGCCGCGCCGCCAGAGCAGCGATCGGACGGCTCACGCTGCGTCCAATCCACCACGCACAAATGCAACCGAGCACGATGCCGCCCAAGGTCAGCGTCATGACGAACGCCTGGTTGCGCTGGTGATTCTGCGCGGCGGCCGCGCCGACTTCATCCTGCAGCTGGCTCACCTGTCGCAACACACCGGATACTTCAGCCGAGAACAGCGGTGCCAGGCGCGCGAGGTCGTCGCGCACGATGGCCGACTGTTGGGCTGAGAGCGCTGTCACTTCCTGGAAACCGGCGATGTAGCGATCGATCTGTTCGCCGACCGACTTCAGCAGCGCGTCCTTCTCCGGATCAGCGAGACTGGAGTCGAGCTCGGCGGCCATCTGCTGGTCCCGCAGGAGACCGGCCACCTGCTTCTGCAGGCGGGTCGTGGCCTCTTCACAACGTGCGGCAACGCCCGCGTCGGCCCGCAGCAGGTAACTGTTGGTGGCGGCCGACGCCTCGTAGTAACTCAGCAGCGCGTTCGACGATTTAACCGCCGTATTCTGGTCACCGATTTCGCGAGCAGAAGCCAGGACCTTGTTCAGTCCAGAAACGATCGCGGTCGCCGGTTGCTCCAGCCCCGACGCCACTGTCGCCGTACGGCGCGCGTGCAGCTGGCGCAGTTTGCCAAAGGCGGCGTCGTACTCATCGAAGTACTTGTGCGCCCGCTGGATTTGCGCATCACGCTCGGAATTGGCGAAGACGGCGTTCGCGTCCGCGAAGACCTGGTCGAGCGCGGCTTTCTCCTTCTGGTACTTCTGCTCGAGCTCGGGACCCGGAACGGCGATCCATTGCTCGACCCCGACCTGAAGCTTGAGCATTGCGGCCTCCAGTTTGGCCGCCTCGGTCGTTTCCGACGTGCTGGCGGTGAACAGGGTGAGGTCGCGACCGACCTCGATCAGCACCAGCCGCGTCACTCCCGCCAGCGCGAGTAGTAGCAGGAGGACGACACAAAAACCGGCCGCAATCTTGCGGCCGATGGTGGAAAACGCCCCTTTCATGTCAGCTCTCCGAAGTGAAGTGCAATGGCACGATCACCTTCGCGGCGACGGCTTGGTTGTCCTTCGTGGCCGGCTTGAACTTCCACTTCTTTACTGCGTCGAGAGAAGGAGCGTCGAATTCCGGGTTGGACGACTTGTTGATGGCCGCAGAGACCACCGCCCCCTTGTCGTCGACGACGATCGCCACCGTCACGATGCCCGTCACGCCGTCACGGCGCAGGCTGTTCGGGTACTGCGGCGGCGGAGTGCGAACCGGAACCGGCGGGGTGTCCGGCTTGACGAACTCATCTTCTGCACGGACGGGCAGAAAGCTGAGCGAGAGAGCGAGAGCGCAGAGGAAGAGCTGGAGGTGTCGCATGGGATGAAATGTCAATGCCGCATATCGGCGGGCAGCTGCGCCACTTGAGGAGAATCGAAGCGCACGCCCGGCAGGGGAACCGACCGGCCCGTCAAACGGTCGCGGCCCGTTATTTCGTTAGTCTCTCCTTACTAGTGCCTTACATGCCTGGTGGTCGAACCGTAGTTGGCCGTTGGCTACAACTCGCCTGGGGTAAGCCCCTGACGCTCCCGGGGAGACGGGCGGGGCAAGGGAAACGAAATCCTTTTGCGTCGCGGGTTTCCGCTTGTTCGGTTGCCTCCACGTATGCCCTCTCCCGTCGACACGATCGTGGCACCGGCCACGCCACGAGGAACCTCGGCTCTGGCGCTTTTGCGCGCCAGCGGTTCGCTGGTGCCCGAGTTGGCGCGTGCGATCTTCGGCGAAACCGAACTTCAGCCCCGCACGGCCACTCACCTTCCCTATTTCAGTGGCGCCGGGGATCGACTGGACGAAGTGGTGGTCACCCGCTTTGTCGCGCCAGCTTCCTACACCGGTGAAGACCTGCTGGAGATCTCCACCCACGGAAATCCCCTGATTGTCCAAGCCGTGGTAAGTGATCTGATCTCCCGCGGGTGCCGACTGGCGGAACCCGGCGAGTTTACTCGCCGCGCGTTTCTCAACGGCCGCCTCGACCTGACACAGGCGGAGGCGGTGATGGATGTGATTCACGCCCGCAGTGACGCCGCCCTCCGCGCCGCCCAGACTCAATTGCAAGGCGCTCTCGGTGAGGTACTTGGAAAGGTCTCCCAGCAGCTGATTGCCGCGTTGGCCCAAGTTGAGGCCTACATTGACTTCCCCGACGACGACTTACCCCCGGAAAACCGGGCGGCGCTGCTCGAAGACGTTCGGGCCACTTGGCAACGCACAGGGAGGCTGCTGGCCACGCAACGTTACGGAGACGTGCTCCGGCACGGCTTGCGGACGGTTATTCTTGGAGAGCCGAACGTGGGCAAGAGTAGTCTGCTCAACGCTTTAGTGGGTCACGAACGCGCGTTGGTCAGCCCCGAGCCAGGCACCACGCGGGACTATCTGGAGGAGTCGCTGAGCGTCGGAGGCCACTGGTTGAGGTTGATCGACACCGCCGGTCTGAATCCAAAACCAGGAGAGATCGAGCGCCAGGGCATCGAGCGGACGATTGACCGGCTGCGGCAGGCCGACTTGGTGCTGCTGGTCCTTGATGTCACCGCGCCCTCCCCTGCCCTGTCACCATCCGTGCGGGAGCTGCTCCCGGTCGACCGCACACTGGTGATCCTGAACAAGTGGGACACCGTGAAAGCCGGTCGCAATCCGGCGTCTCCCTTCCCTGCCCTGCCCCACTATCAAACCTCGGCGCTCACGGGAGCCGGATTGGATGACCTGATTGGTGGCATCACCGAGGCCGCCGAGCGACTCAATCCTGCCTTG
Source organism: Verrucomicrobiota bacterium (assembly GCA_023386835.1). Lineage (GTDB taxonomy): Bacteria > Verrucomicrobiota > Verrucomicrobiia > Opitutales > Opitutaceae > Actomonas. The sequence goes on along the minus strand of JAEWIY010000107.1, from coordinate 63,093 downwards.
GGAGACGAGATTCTGGCCATCAACGCGCGGCACGCGGATGCGCTGGCTCGGGCGCGAACGTTGCTTGAACTCGCGGAGTCCCAGTTGGTGCAAGGCGCGCCCGCCGAGCTGCTGGCCAGCAACCTGCGGCTGGCGCTGGACGCCGTTGGTGAAATAGCTGGCCGCATTGACCACGAGGAGGTGCTCGATCAGCTCTTCGCCACCTTCTGTATCGGCAAGTAATGCAATCCCTCGTTTTTGATGTCATCGTCTGTGGGGCCGGACACGCCGGCTGCGAAGCCGCGCTGGCCGCGGCCCGGATGGGCGCCTCCACCCTGCTCCTCACCGGCAATATTGATACCGTGGCCCAGATGAGCTGCAACCCGGCTATCGGTGGCCAAGCCAAAGGCCACATGGTGCGCGAAATCGATGCGCTCGGGGGTGAAATGGCGATCAATACGGACGTCACTGCCATCCAGTTCCGCCTGCTGAACGAATCAAAGGGCCCCGCAGTGCAGTCGCCGCGGGCGCAGTGCGACAAGAAGGCCTATCAATTCCGGCTCAAGCACACGCTGGAGCTGCAACCCAATCTTCGTCTGTTCCAAGCCACCGTGACGGGGCTCCTGGTCGAGAGAAACCGCGTGGTGGGCGTGCAGACTAGCTTGGATCTCGATTTTCGGGGCCAAACGGTGGTCGTGACGACGGGGACCTTCCTGCGTGGGTTGATGCACATTGGCGCCAACAAGCAGGAAGGTGGCCGCTTGGGCGATTTCAGCGCGCGTACACTCTCCGGGAGCCTGGAAGCGGCCGGGATTGAACTGAAGCGGCTCAAAACCGGCACGCCACCTCGGCTGCTGGGACGATCGCTGGACTTCTCCAAGATGGAGGAACAACGCGGCGACGCGGAGCCCACCTTGTTCGCGTTCCACGATACCCGCGATCCGGAGCCATTGTTCCACGTGGAACAAACCGGCGAATCCCGCCTGGGCTGGGCACCCGGCACCAATCAGGTGTCCTGCTGGATGACTTATACGACCGAAGAAACCGCCCGCCTGGTTCGGGACAACCTTCATCGGTCAGCCATGTACTCGGGCGAAATTGAAGGTGTGGGACCGCGCTACTGCCCAAGCATTGAAGACAAGTTCGTCCGGTTCGCGGACAAACCGCGTCATCTGCTCTTCCTCGAGCCCGAAGGACGATCCACCAACGAATACTACGTCAACGGGCTCTCCACTTCACTGCCGTTCGAGGTTCAACTCGCCATGGTCCGGAGCGTGCCGGGCCTGGAGCGTGCGGAGCTGCTGCGCCCGGCCTACGCCGTAGAGTACGATTTCGCGCCACCCACGCAGCTCCTGCCGTCCTTGGAGTCCAAACGCGTCGAGAACCTGTTCTTCGCCGGCCAAATCAATGGCACCTCGGGCTACGAAGAGGCCGCGGCCCAAGGACTGGTGGCTGGCGTCAACGCAGCAAACAAGGTCCGGGGCTCCGCACCGCTGATCATCGGCCGCCACGAAGGCTATCTTGGCGTGCTGATCGATGATCTGGTGACCAAAGGCACGCGGGAGCCGTATCGTATGTTCACCAGCCGCGCCGAATACCGCCTGTTGTTCAATCACGGCAGCGCCGAGCTACGGCTGCAGCACCATGCGTCTCAGCACGGCCTTGTGTCCGCCTCCCGGCTGGCGCGCATCGCCAACAAAGCCGCCGAGGTGGACACTTGGGTCCAGCGCTTGGAGAACGAACGTCCGGGTGGAGGGCAGGGGACTTGGGGGGATCGCATCCGGCAGGCGATGTCGACCGGCAACCCGCCTCCGCATCTGCCGGCGGACTATTCCGCTCTTTCTGCGGAGATTCGAACCGAAATTTGGTATCGGGTCGCCTATCGGGGCTATCTGGAGCGCGAGCAGCGGCAGATCGAGAAGCTATCCGAAATCGAGAAGGTCAAAATTCCACCAGATCTGGATTACATGGCTATTCGGGGTCTCCGCCGGGAGAGCGCCCTTAAACTCCACGAGGCACGACCTTTCAGCCTCGGGCAGGCGAGTCGGATCAGTGGCGTCAATCCAGCGGACATCAGCATCTTGCTGGTGAAACTGGCCGCCGACCGCCGCCAAGCCTAAGCTCCGAATTGTAACATTTGTGAAACGTGGCAGGATTCGACTCGGCCCGAGCAGCCGCGCGCATACACTGGGCGTATGAGCGAGAGCCGACCCAAACGGGTACTGGTGGTGGACGACGAGATCGATGTGACCGAGCTCGTGAGTTACCACCTGCGCAGTCGGGGCTTGGAGGTCCAGACGGTGAACGATCCCACCGGGAGCCTCGCCGCCGCCCGGGCGTTCCGTCCCGATCTGGTTGTCCTCGACGTGATGATGCCGGACCTGAACGGGTTCCAGATCTGCCGACTGCTGCGGGCTGATCCGGCTCTGGCCCGCATCCCGGTGATCTTTCTCACCGCGCGGGCCGAGGAGTCCGATCGTATCCAAGGTTTGGAGACAGGCGCGGACGACTACGTCGTGAAGCCGTTTTCCGTGCGCGAACTGGGCCTGCGCATCCAGGGAATCCTGCGGCGGGCCGACGGGGTGGGGGACGCGGCCACGCCGCGGGTGCTCAGAGCCGGCAGCATCGAGCTGGATATCGACCGCCACGAGGTGCGGGTGCAGGGCGGCTCCGTCGACCTCACCGCCACCGAATTCAAACTCCTGCGTCTGCTCCTCGAACGACGCGGGCGCGTCCAGACGCGCGAGCACCTCCTGCTCAACGTCTGGAACTACGAAACGGAGATTGAAACCCGGACGGTCGACACCCACGTCCGGCGGCTGCGGGAGAAACTCGGTGCCGAGGCCGACTGGATCGAGACGATCCGCGGAGTGGGGTACCGGCTGGCGGAGCGCCGGGCCGGCGAGGCGGCGCCCGTGCGTCCGCATTCGTAGCTGTTATGTGGATACTTACAACCGCCCTGCTGGCACTGGCGCTTGGCCTGGCGCTCTGGCGCCTGACGCAGGATCGGGCGGCCCGGCGGCAGTTGCTCGAGGCCGTTTCCGCGGGACGTCCGCTGCTGACGGAAACCGGCCGACCGCAGGCCGCATCGGAATGGAATCATCTCTCCGCCGGCTTGAACGAGCTGCTGGAGGAGCTGCAGCAATTGCGGCAACAGCGCACCGGGCAGCTCAGCCAGCTGGAAGCCACCTTGGGCAGCCTTCAGGAGGCCGTTTTGGTGGTGGATGCCGGGAATCGCATTGTCCTCGCCAACCGGGCACTGCACGCAATCTTCCCGCGTTCCAGCCCGGCGTTGCACCAACGCGTTGAGCAGGTGCTGCCCGGCACCACCTTTCTGGCTTATCTGGAGGATGTCCGGGCCGGCCGGGCCGAGCCGCGCGAGCATATTGAAGTTCAACACGACTCAGGCGCCCGCTGGGTCGAGATCACCGGGACAACGCTCGCCCCCACACCAGCGGAGACAGCGCCCTTGGTCCTGTTCGTTCTGCACGACGTGACGCAGCACAAACGGCTCGAACGCATGCGTAAGGAATTCGTAGCCAACGTCTCCCACGAACTTCGGACACCGCTGAGTGTCATTCGGGGCAATCTCGAGACGCTCGTGGATGAGCAACTCACGATGTCGGAGACCGACCGCGACCGTTTTCTGCGTACGGCCCAGCGTCATACCGAACGGCTGACCTCCTTGCTCAATGACTTGCTGCTCCTCTCCCGCCTCGAATCGGGCAATCCGGAGCTCCGCCCCGAGCGGGCCGACTTGGGCGAGCTGCTGCGCACCGTGTTCAATGACTACTCGGCGCGGCCGACGGCGACGCAGCACCGGCTAACCTTGGAGGTACCCGACCGGCTCCCCCAATTGCGCCTCGATCCGCTGCGGATCACCCAGGTTTTTGAAAACCTTTTGGATAATGCGCTGAAGTACACGCCGGCCGGTTCGTTTATCCACATCAGCGCCACACGGCAGGGTGGGGAAGTCCACGCCACCGTGCGGGACAATGGTCCCGGCATCCCGGAGCAGGATCTCGGTCGGGTGTTTGAGCGCTTCTACCGCATCGACAAGGGTCGTTCGCGCGACAAGGGCGGAACGGGTCTCGGACTAAGCATCGTAAAACACATCGTTCAACTCCACGGCGGCCGCGTTTGGGCGCAGAGCCGGGTGGGGGAGGGAACGACCTTCGGCGTCGCCCTGCCCGTGCCGCCCCTGGAGCGCTAAACGCCTCCACCAATTTTCCCACCGCTGGGTTCGGCGGATCTTGAGCTTCACAGAAGAGATTGCGCCGCCTGGCGAAGTCCGGCTAGCGCGATGGCGTGCCGATCGAGCAAGCCGAAACCCTCCGTGAACGTCGCGTGAACGACCTGCGCGCTGCCTTGGCGGTCGTGCCCACCACCGGAGGCGCACTCTCGCTGGAGATCGGCTGTGGCCACGGCCATTTCTTGACCGCCTACGCGGCCGCACACCGGAACGAACACTGCATCGCGGTGGACCTCCTCCGGGAGCGCTTGGAACGCGCCGCCCGCAAGAGCGCCCGGGCCGGCCTCACTAATATCACTTGGCTGAAAGGCGACGCGATGGAGGTGCTCAGCGCCTGGCCGGAATCGCTTCGCATCACCCGGCATGTCTTTGTCCTGTTCCCGGATCCCTGGCCGAAACGGCGCCATTGGAAGCATCGTTTGATGCAGGAACCCTTCCTGACAGCCCTCGCCGAACGCTGCGCCCCTGGCACCCGGCTCTGTTTCCGTACCGACTACGGTCCCTATTTTGCGGCCGGCGCCGCCGCCGTACAGGAACATCCCGCCTGGGTACTGGCCCCGCTCGATCGCTGGCCCTTCGAGGAAACGACCGTCTTCCAAGCCCGCGCCGAAGGCTACCAATCCCTCGTCGCCACCCGGCGATGAGGTTCCCAAACCCGGGGAGTTTCCCGTGGAACATAAGCCACCACGTCGGAAAGCCGGGCCGGGGCTAATGACAATCGAGCTGCGACAACACAGCTGGTTTCGAAGGTTGACGGGCTTACATAGCGTCCCCTACGACAACCCGTTCAAACCCTCACATTCGTCGCGCGCGTCCATGTTCCGGGCTTCCAAACTCTTCGTCTTCTCCCCGCTGTTTCTCGCTTCGGGCCTCCCGGTGCATGCGGCGGGCGCTGCGAGCGCCACGCGATTCGAGATCTTCGGTCTTCCGGTGACCAACAGTATCATCACCACGTGGATCGTCGCCCTTCTCTTGATCGTGGCGGTCCGGCTGGCAATCGGTGCGCGCCCGAAGCTGGTTCCGTCCCGCGGCCAGGCGATGATCGAAGGTCTGATGGAAGGCATTCGCGGCTTGGTGGAACCGATCGTCGGAAAGCGCACCGCTCCCGCCGCACTTCCACTTCTGCTGACGCTGTTCGTCTTTATTCTAATCAACAACTGGTCCGGGCTCCTGCCGGGCGTCGGCACGGTGGGTCTCGAACGGCACGGGCCGAACGGTGAACACATCTTTGAGCCTTTCATCCGTCCGTTTACGGCGGACATGAACGGCACGATCGCACTGGCCGTCGTGGCCATGGCCGGCTGGCTGTATCTGATTTTGCGCTACGCCGGCCCGAAACTGATCCTGCACGATCTGTTCGGCAACAAGGCCGACCGTCGGGAAGTCCCGGCTGTCATCTATTATTTCCTCACACTGATCTTCCTCGCGGTCGGTTTGATCGAGGTGATCTCGATCGCCATCCGTCCGGTTTCCCTGTCGTTCCGACTTTTCGGCAACGTCTTTGGTGGTGAGAACCTGCTCCACGGCACGGCGTTCGTATTTCCCTTCTACTTCCTTGAGCTGCTCATCGGCCTCGTGCAGGCGCTCGTATTCATGCTGCTGGTCAGCGTGTACATCGGCCTGATCTGCAACCACGGCGACGATCATGATCACGCGCATGAAGGCGCCGATGATCACGGCCACGGCTCTCCGGCCGCCGCGACCCCCGGCCACTAAACCCTTTTCCGCCGGGAGCGTGCCAAAGCGTGCGCACGGCGGAGACTCCAACCAACGTATCCACCACCATGACTGACATCATCGCTCAAGCGACCGGCGTCGCCGGCAACCTGCATATCGCCATTGGCGCCGGCGCCGCCGCCATCGGCGTAGGCCTGATCGGCACGAAGGCCGTCGAAGCGGTCGGCCGTAATCCCGGCGCGTCCGGCAAGATCCTCGTCCAGTCCATTCTGGGCATGGCGCTCGCCGAAGCCGTCGCGTTCTACGTGATCTTCCTCGCTTAAGCTGATTCCGATCCCGGTGCGCTTCCCCTCGAAGCGCACCGCCCGTTTTCCTCTTTCACCGACCCATGATGAACCTGCTCCTGGCCGCGGCTGAAGGCTCCGACAAACTGCACGCGCTGCAGTCCCAGTTCGGAATCGAAGGCAAGTACCTGCTCATGCAGGTCATCAGCTTCGCCGTCCTCGCCTTCGTCCTTTACCGCTTCTTCTTCAAACCGGTCTTGGCGACCGTGGATGAGCGCAACCGCCAGATCCAGCAAGGGCTGCATCACGCGGAAGAAATGAAGGCCAAACTGGCGGCCGCGCAGGCCGAAAGTGCCGCCATCATCAAACAGGCCCAGGGTGAAGCGACCCGGATCATCGACGAGGCCCGCCAGTCCGCCAAAACCTTCCTCGATCGCCAGACAAAGGAAGCGACGGACAAAGCCGCCGAGATGATCGCCAAGGGTCAGCAGGCCATCGAACTCGAGCACCGCAAGATGCTCGCCGAAGCCCGCACTGAGATCGCCCGCCTGGTTGTCGCCACGACGCAGAAGGTCCTCAGCAAGGAGCTCTCGTCCGATGAGCGCGCGCGTTACACCGACGCCGCCGCCCGCGAACTGAGCAGCGTCTAAGCGCCCCGCCCGTCTCCCATGCCCAGCCAGACCAAGCAGGCCCAGCAATTCGCCCGGCAACTCGTCCAGCTCAGCCTCGTCGACGGCGTGGTTTCGCCCGAGCGGGTCGCTGGCGTGCTGGAGTACGTGGAAAAGCACCGGCCGGCGCATCCGCTGCTCGTCCTGCGTGCCTATTACCGAGGCATCGCCAACGAGTTGGCCAAGTCTCGCGCCGTGGTGGAACACGCCGGTCCGGTGAGCGACGACATCCTTCGCTCCATCGCCACCGCGATGTCCCAACGCTACGGCCGCCCGATCACGGCAGTGGCCGAGCCCAATCAGAATCTCATCGCCGGACTCCGCGTCCGGGTGGCTGACGATATCTACGAGTCTTCGGTCGCCGGCCAGCTCGACGCCCTCGCCGGCACGGTCTGACACCCCGCTTAACTTTCCCTTTTAACATCCAACCCAGCGCGAAGCGCTCATGAGCACCGTTCTCGAACAGATCGAACAACAGATCGCCCGTCTCTCGGCCAAAACGGTCAAGAAGAACACCGGCACCATCCGCACCGTCGCTGACGGCGTCGCCAAAATCGACGGCCTCTCCGATGTGATGTACAACGAGATGGTCCAGTTCCCCGGCGGGACGATCGGCATCGCGCTCAACTTGGAAGAAGACGAGGTCGGCTGCGTCGTCCTCGGCGACATCTCCCAACTGAAGGAAGGCGACGAGGTCACCACGACCGGCCGTCTGCTTTCCGTTCCCGTCGGCAAAGGCCTGCTGGGGCGCACGGTCGACGCGCTGGGCAACCCGGTCGACGGCAAGGGTCCGATCGACGCGACCGAATTCTACCCGGTTGAGAAGATCGCGCCTGGTATCGTCGCACGTAAGTCCGTTTCCCAGCCGCTCTTCACCGGCATCATGGCGATCGACTCCATGATCCCGATCGGTCGCGGCCAGCGTGAGCTGATCATCGGCGACCGCGGCACGGGCAAGACCACCATCGCGATCGACACGATCATCAACCAGGCGAAGATCAACAAGGTCGGCCTGGCCAGCGGTGATAAGAACTTCCGCCCCGTCTATTCGATCTACGTCGCTGTCGGGCAGAAGAACTCCAACATCGTGCGTACGATCGGCGCCCTCGAGGCCGCCGGCGCGCTGGAATACACCGTCATCGTCGCCGCCCCGGCAGCCGATAATCCCGCCAACCAGTACCTCGCGCCATTCTCCGGTGCGGCGATGGGCGAGTGGTTCATGGAAAACGGCATGGACGCGCTGATCGTGTACGACGATCTGTCCAAGCACGCCGTCGCCTACCGCCAGATCTCGCTGATCCTCAAGCGCCCGTCCGGTCGTGAGGCGTACCCGGGTGACGTGTTCTATCTCCACTCCCGCCTCCTCGAGCGCTCCGCGCGTCTCGAAGGCAAGGGCTCGTTGACCGCGCTCCCGCTCATTGAAACCCAGGCGGGCGACGTGTCGGCCTACATTCCGACAAACGTCATTTCGATCACCGACGGCCAGATCTTCCTGGAAACGGACCTCTTCAACCAAGGTATCCGTCCGGCCGTGTCCGTCGGTCTCTCCGTTTCGCGCGTCGGTTCGGCCGCCCAGATCAAGGCGACCAAGCAGGTCGGTGGTAAGCTGAAGGGTGAGCTCGCGCAGTTCCGTGAACTCGCCGCCTTCGCGCAGTTCGGTTCCGACCTCGATGCCAAGACAAAGGCTCAACTCGATCGCGGCTCCCGCATCGTTGAACTCTTCAAGCAGCCCGCCTTCAACCCGATCCCGATCGAGCAGCAGGTCGCGACGCTCTGGGCGATGCAGAAGGGTTACTACGACAACCTGCCGCTCAACCGCGTCATGCCCGCCGCGCAGTCGCTGCGTGAGTTCTTCGCCACCCGCAAGGACGCGCTCCTGACCAAGATCCGCACCAAGGCCGCGCTCGACGCCGAACTGGAAGCCGAGCTCAAGGCCGCGGTCGACGAGTGGAAACCCACCTTTGCCGCCTAAGACTGCAGTCGCCGCCCAGAGGTTTTTGATGCGCAGGAGCCAATCCACTTCCTTAACGCTCCTGCGTACCCTCGCGGCCCAAAACTAGACTTCGATGGCATCCACCCGCGACATTCGACGGCGAATCAAGTCCGTAAAGAACACGCGCCAGATCACGAAGGCGATGGAGCTCGTGGCGGCGTCGAAGATGAAGAAGGCGCAAGCCTCCGCGCTCGCCGGCCGTCCCTACGCTCAGCTGATGGCCGACATGCTTGGCGCCCTCGCCCCGCGCGTGGATGCGTCCTACCATCCGTTCCTGCAGCAGCGCGAGGTCCGCACCCGCGGCATCCTTCTCATCACGACCGACAAGGGTCTGGCCGGTCCCCTGAACTCCAACCTGTTCAAGCTGGTCACCGACATCCAGACCCCCGCCAAGTTTGTCGTCGTCGGCCGCAAGGGCGCGCAGTTCCTCGCCCGCACCAAGCGTGACGTGCTCGCAGACTTTGCCGTCACCGACCGCGTCTCCTTCAGCGAGGTCAAGGTCATCGGCGAGTACATGATCAAGCTCTTCCTCGAGGGTACGATCGATACGATCGAGGTGATCTATCCGCGCTTCCGGAACACGCTCGTACAGGAACCGACCCTGCGTCCGGTTCTGCCGCTGGACAACCTGCGTCAGTTCGTCGAACAGGTGCAGTCAGCCGCCGGCGGCGCTAGTCGTCCCGCCGCGGATACACGCACGATGCTCTTCGAACCCAGCGCCCAGGCGGTGCTGGAGGCGCTCCTGCCGTTCTACATCAACCGCCACCTCTACCAGCTCGCGCTGAGTGCCAAGGCGTCGGAACACAGCGCCCGCATGGTCGCCATGAAGACGGCCAAGGATAATGCGACCAAACTCCTCGGCGACCTCACGCTCGAGTACAACAAGGCGCGCCAAGCCGCCATCACGCAGGAAATTCTCGAAATCGCCGCCGCCCAGTTCGCCGCGGCCTAACGCCTCCGTCCCCACTTCCTCCTTTCGAAATGAATACTGGCAAGATTGTCCAAGTCATCGGCCCCGTCGTCGACGTCCAGTTCGCCGAGTCGGCCATCCCGCCGATCTATCAGGCGCTGACGGTGGAGTTCGATGTCTCCGGCAAGCGCGAACTGCTCACTCTCGAGATCCAGCAGCACCTCGGCAGCGGCGTCGCCCGTGCCATCGCCATGTCCTCCTCCGAGGGCCTGAAGCGCGGTATGACCGTTGCGGATACCGGCGCCCCCATTTCCGTGCCCGTCGGTGAAGGCGTGCTCGGTCGCATCTTCGACGTCACCGGCGCCCCGGTGGACGGCCGCGGCCCGGTTCCCCACGAGAAGAAGTACCCGATTCACCGTGCGGCGCCCGCCCTGGTCGACCAGGACACCAAGGCGCAGATCCTCGAGACGGGCATCAAGGTCATCGACCTCATCGCGCCCTTCACCAAGGGCGGCAAGGTCGGTGCGTTCGGTGGTGCCGGTGTCGGCAAGACTGTCGTGATCATGGAGCTGATCAACAACATCGCCAAGGCACACGGTGGTTATTCCGTGTTCGCCGGCGTGGGTGAGCGCTCCCGTGAGGGCAACGACCTTTACCACGAAATGTCGGAAGCCGGCGTCATCGACCAGAAGGACCTCAGCAAGTCCAAGGTCGCGCTCGTGTACGGCCAGATGAACGAGCCGCCAGGCGCCCGTATGCGCGTCGCCCTCTCGGCCCTCGCGATGACGGAATACTTCCGCGACGAGAAGAACCAGGACGTGCTGCTCTTCGTCGACAACATCTTCCGTTTCTCCCAGGCCGGTTCGGAGGTATCCGCGCTGCTGGGACGCTCGCCGTCCGCCGTCGGTTATCAGCCGACCCTCGCCAATGAGATGGGCGCCCTGCAGGAACGCATCACCTCGACGAAGAAGGGCTCCATCACCTCCTTCCAGGCGGTGTACGTGCCCGCGGACGACCTGACCGATCCCGCCCCGGCGAACACCTTCGCCCACCTCGACTCCACCATCGTGCTCGAGCGTTCGATCGCGGAGCTCGGCATCTACCCAGCCGTGGACCCGCTCGCCTCGGTGTCAAAGGCGCTCGAGCCGTCCGTCGTGGGTGACGAACACTACCAGGTCGCTCGTGAAGTGCAGCGCGTGCTGCAGCGTTACAAGGACCTGCAGGACATCATCGCGATTCTCGGTCTCGACGAACTCTCGCCCGAGGACAAGCAGACGGTCTATCGCGCCCGCAAGATCCAGCGCTTCCTCTCACAGCCGTTCCACGTCGCCGAAGTCTTCACCGGCTCACCGGGCAAGTACGTGTCGGTCAAGGAAACCGTGCGCGGCTTCAAGATGATCCTGAACGGTGAGCTCGACCACGTGGCCGAGGGTGACTTCTACATGAAGGGCGGCATCGACGAGGTGCTCGCCGCCGCGGGCAAGAAATAACCCGATGCCTCTCACGCTCGAAATCGTCACGCCCGAGGCCCGGGTGTACTCCGACACCATCGAGACGGTCGTCATCCCGACCGTCACCGGTGAGATCGGGATCCTGCCCGGGCACATCCCGCTGCTGACCCAGGTCGTGGACGGCGAGCTGCGCGTGACCAAGAATGGTCGCACGGATACGCTCATCGTCGGCGACGGCTTCGCCGAAATCATCGGTGACAAGGTCTCGATCCTGGCGGAAAACGCCATCGAGGAGGCCAAGATCGACGAGAGCGCAGTGGAGACCGCGATCCAGCGCGCGCAGGAAGCCCTGCGTGGTGCGAAGGACCTCGACCCGGCCGAAGTGGAGCGCCTCGAAGGCATTGTCCGCTTCTCCGTGGCGCAGCTCGGCGTCAAACGCCGCACCCGGCGTTAAGAGGCAAACTCCGCCTCCTCTTCCCGAAGGCCCACCCGAAGGTGGGCCTTTTTTATGCCTTCGGAGTCGCGTCGGCCTGATCGGTAGCGGCTTTCTCCCTACGCAGAGTCGGGTGCGACGACATAGCCGCCAGCTGCGTCCCCAGATCGCGGAACAGCTGCGGGGTCCACAGCCGCTGCAACTCCCAGCCTTGGCCTCGCAGGATACCGGTGCGAAACAACTCCCAGGCGATCGAATCCGGCGTGCGGCGATAGCGGTTGAAATCAATCAGCACACCGACCGTGAGACCACCGCGGCTGTGCAACGCCACGTCGATCATGAATCCCTCATTGCCCCAGTGCACGATCGAGCCGACGCCGTGCTTCTGCCACAACTCACGACCAACCGATCGTGCGGCCGCCGACGCCTGAACGGTTGGCTGCACGATGCAGCGGGTCGCCTCAGGGCGCGGCTCGTCCGGCCTCACCTCCAAGGCACGACTGGCACGCTCGCTGTAGTTCAAATAGCCATACAGATGGTGACGTCCGGTTCCGGTTGGCACGGCCGTCACGGACGAATATTCGTCGCGGGGAATCGACGTCAGCACGTGCACCTGTTCGCGCGCTCGCGTCACCAGCACATTCAACCGACGTTCGCCGCCAGGTTGGGAGAGCGCGCCAAAGTTGCGGCGGAACTTGCCTCCCTTGTCCGGACCGAAGGTTGTGCTGATGATCATGTGATCCCGCTCGTCCCCCTGCACGTTCTCCAGGTTCTTCACAAAAAGCCCTTCAAACGAGTCCCGACCGCGGCGTTCGCGCGCCTGCCGCAACTGCTCCGCGAACGCAGGGTCCGCGTCCGCCAGCTCGTCTAACGCGTCCAGAATCAGATCACGCTGGGGGAGGTTGAAACAGGCGATGCCGATCGACGGCGGCTCAGCCCGGGCCAGGAGCTCACGCACCAGCTTCGCGGCCTCCTTGGCCTCCGCCGGATTGCCTCTCTCGCCATACGTTCCATCAACCCGCACCAATTGGATCGGCTTCATCCCTGGCGTCGATCCAGGGTGAACGGGCAACGGTTGCAGCCGCCCGCCATAAAACGCCTCGTTGGAGTAGCCGATCAGCGCCTGGTGACGAGACCGGTAGTGCACATCCAGATACGCCTGTCGCACATCCAGGTTCAACGCGGCCGTCAACAGGTCCTCGGCCTCGCTCTGCTGTTGCACGAACACCTCCTCCGCGGTCTCAGCAGAGCCTTCGTCACTCTCCGCGAACCCCTGTTCGAAGAAGCGGGTAGGCGGCAGCTGCCGCGGATCACCAGCCACCACGACCCGTTTCCCCCGAAGCAGAACGGGCAGCGCTTCCTCGAGCCGGCACTGGCTGGCCTCATCGAAAACCACCACGTCGAACAACGGCTCACGCGGGAAAATCTGGGCGACCGTGGCAGGACTCGCCATCCAGACCGGACACACGTCAAACAGCGGATCGCCCCCGGGCATCTCTGCCCCCGCCGCAATCATCTGCCGCAACTTCAGCGCCCGTTTGCCTCGTACGAGCAACCGCGTGCGCAACGCTGCCGCCAGCGGCGTCAGCCGCTGCCCACCCGTCGCCACGAGACGCGCGCGCATCCGACCATCCCAGAGATGCAGGATTTGCGAGCGAACCAACACCTGCCGCTCGTTCAGGCGTTCTCCCAGCTCATTAAACGCTGCCTCGACGCGCTGTGAGTCCACCTGTGCCAGCACCGGGTCGTGGCGCAGGCGCCGCCGTATTGAGCCGGCCAGTACACCACGTTCGAAGGCCCGCTGTGCCTCGGGCCAGCTCATCCCGATCCGCGCCGCCGCGAGGGCGCACGTTGCGACACCCTCCGGCGTTGTTGCGAGCCGTTCAGTCAGGCGGATCACTTCGTCCAATGTGCCCGCCGCGTCCAGCCATGCGCTGACGCTCCCTTGGGCCGAGCCACCGCCGCACCAACTCGCCACCTCCGACGCGAGCGCCTCCGCCGTGAACAAACCGATTCCATCCAGGTGTTCGCGCAACGCCAGGAGCGCCTCGGCTTGTTCGGCCGTATCAACGAGCGCGGTGATCCACACCTCCGCAGTCCCAACCGGCTTCCCACACATTGCCCAGACGGCCGATGGCAGTGACGGTAACTTTGTCGCGGCGAGTTGTTCGCGCAGCTCGTTCACGAGCTCCAGCAACTGCCGAAGCTGCACCAGCCGCTCGTCCTTCAGCAGGTCGTGCGTCTCGCGCCCCAGCTTGCGGTGCCACCACACGCTCCAGAGCCAGCGCGCCTTCAGACCTTGGTAGAACATCCGCGCGCGCTGCACCGCCTCCGGGGTCCGGGGCAGGCCGAGCGGCGCGAGCGCTTCCGCCGCGGCTTTCTTCTCCGCGAAGGCGAACCAGCCGCGCAATCCCGAGCCGAACTCGCTCCACGTGTCCAGCGCGGTCAGCCTCGCATTCAGCTCCGCCAGCGCCGGCCAGGACCCCCCGAGCTGCAAGACCAGCTCCTGGTCCAGCGGCGCCAGGGCACCCGACGGCTGCTGTTCGAGCGCGGCAAACGCGGTCTGTTCATCCAGCGTCAAACCTGCCGCCAGCACCGCGGCCACGTCCGGTTCTCCGGCGCGCACGAGCCTCCGCATGGTATCCGCAATGGCACGACGCTGCTCCGCCTGCAGTTCCAAGCGCGCGCCGGGGTCCAACGGCGGAATCTCGGGGCGCCGCAGATCGTCGGCCTTCGCCGCCAGTCTCGTGGACGCCTCCAGCTGACGCTCCACGGTACCCGGCGCCAACGCGAGCCACTGCCCAAGCGTCATGCCGACGCGGCCTCGATACGGGTTCTCGTGCCAGCGCGACCGGCCAGCCCGCAAGAGGACCTCCTCTGCATCGGCCCGGTGATTCGCGAGCAGCTCTGCGCTCAGTTCCTCCGCTTCCGGCAACTCGGTCACACCGTCGCTCGTGAGTTCCAGCCAGCGGCCGACCTGCTCGTGAAACGACGCCCCTTCCGCATCCGCCCGGTGCAGGCTTTCGAAGGCACTTCGCAGCTCGGCATCGAGCGCCTGCACGCGAGTGGTCAATCGCTGCAGTGAACGCGACGGATCAGCCACCGGCTCCTGCTCTGTCAACGCTTCCAGCCGCTCCCGCAACCCGAGGTACAGGTTCCGCCGGTCGTACTGCGGGTCATGAATCACGCCGCAAAGCCCGCCCAAACCCATGCCATCCAACCGGTATTTGACGACATCGAGCGCGGTGCGTTTGTCACACACCAAGAGCACGCGTTCGCCGCGACTGAGGTGATCGCCAATGATGTTGGTGATGGTCTGGCTCTTGCCCGTGCCGGGAGGGCCGTGGATGACCAAAGCGGAGCTGCTGCGCGCGCAGGCCACAGCCGCGGCCTGACACGGATCCGCTTTGGCCACCAGATTGACCTCACCCTGGTCGGAGAGCTGCGGCGGCGGTTCGGACGGCGGCGGTTCAGGCACTGCGGCGTCCGCGGGAGCAGGTGGCCGCAACACTTCCGGCGTCACGAATGAGCGTGCCGGCAGCCGCAACTCCGCCTCGTGCTCGATCATCCACTTCGTGTCGCGCACCAACCCCGGATTGGTCAGTGGGAACAGGCCCAACACCGCGCCCGGCAGGAGCGCCGGTTCAGGTGGCAGGGCGTCGGTCCTCGGCACCGGTTGCAATACCGTCTCTGGCGAGAACGTCCACTGGTGCTCCTCCAAACCTGTCGCGCGTCCCACGAGTGCGAGCACTTCCCGCATCTCGCGCCACGGGTCCTCGCCACTCTCGTCGGCAAACAACTCGTCGGTGTCCACCCCGGTCTGCTGCTCGATCCAGGCGAGCAACGCCGGGTTTGCCAAAACAAGATCCGCTCCGTCGCCGCGCGGCTCCAGCGTCACGCCGGGCCGCGGCCCCAGCCGCACCCGCAACGTCACCGGCAGCAGCATGACCGGCGCGAGCAACGCCTTTTGCCGAAACACGTCGGCCTGCTCTCCTTGCGCGGGCAGGGAGAGCAGCGGAAAGCCGAGAAACAGCGCATCCTCGCCATGATCGTTGAAGTAGTCCGTCGCGTCGGTGGCGATATCGCGCAGCTTGCCCAGCAACCGCGCCTGATGCTCGGCCGCCCCGGCCGCCAGCCGCTGCGCCTCCGTCCATGCTGTATCCGGAGAATCAGGACGACGGAACGCCGGCACCCGGGCGGGAAACTCCACCGGGCGGGCGGGTGGCCCCATGATCGTGGCGAGCGCGGTCGCGGGCGCCGTGCCGCGAAAGGCTTCCAGCTCGCACAGATCGATGCGCTGGCGGCTGCGGTGAGGACGGGCGTTGAGGCCCGGGCCGCGGGCCAGGCTCGCGTGCAGACGCGCGAGCATCGTGGGAAGGATCATGGCGGTAGACAGCGGGACGGGACCACAGACCGGTAAAATCCTGCCGGGGTCCCGCCAAATTGGCCGGCCCGGGAGCGGGGGGATCGGACGCCAAGGCACCGGCCGCCCCGTTCCCGGCGTATTAGTTATTCAAATACAATGGGGCGTTCACCCCGACCGGGAGTCCGAGCAGGATCCAGAGCACGAGCAGCAGGCTCCAAAGCACGAGGAAGACCACCGAGTAGGGAAGCATGGTGGCGATCATCGTGCCGATGCCCGCCTCCGGCTCATAGCGGCGCGCAAACGTGATGATGAGGGGGAAATACGCCATCAACGGCGTGATGATGTTGGTGCAGCTGTCACCCACGCGGTAGGCCGCCTGGACGAGTTCCGGCGAGTACCCCAGCAACATGAACATGGGCACAAAGATCGGCGCGAGCAGCGCCCACTTGGCCGATGCGCTGCCGATGAGGAGGTTGATGGCGGCGGAGAACACGATCAGGGCCAGCATCAATGGCACCGGCATGCTCTCCAACCCAAGCGACTGGATCAGGCCGGCGCCTTTCACCGCCAGGATCACACCAAGGTTCGTCCAGTTGAAGAAGGCGATGAACTGCGCGGCGAAGAAAGCCAGCACCAGGTACGAACCGAGCGTGCCCATCGACTTTTCCATGCCCCGCACCACATCCCGGTCCGAACGCACACTGCCTGCGCCAAGCCCGTAGCTCAGCCCGACGCCGAGACCGGCGATGAAGATGAAAGGCACCAAGTGCGCGATGAAGTAGGAGCGGAGAACGTTGTCGGGGTGCGCGGGATCCCGCAGAAAACCGCCTTCCGGCACCACCCCGGCGACGACGACCCCGGCGAACAGTACGGTGAAGCCCGCGGCCCAGAACATGCCCCGCCGCTCGGCGCGCGAGAGCGGCTCGAGTTTGTCGGCCGTCACGTTCCCGGTGTACGGGCCGAGCCGGGGCTCCACAAAGCGGCTCGTCACCCACGTCCCGCCAAAGGTCACCATGAACGTCGCCACGAACATAAAATAGTAGTTGGCCAAGCCGTTGACGTGGTAATCCGCGTCCAGAAGCTGCGCCGCACTTTGGGTCAGGCCCGCCAGCAGCACGTCAATCGTGCCGACCAGCAAGTTGGCGCTGAAGCCACCCGAAACGCCCGCAAAGGCCGCCGCCAAACCCGCCAGCGGATGACGGCCCACCGCATGGAAGATTGCGGCCGCCAACGGAATGAGCAGCACGTAACCGACGTCGCCGCCCGCATTCGACATCACCCCCGCGAACACGACCATCGGCGTGACGAGGCGCCGGGGCGCCGTCAGCACGAGCAGCCGCACGACCGCTCCGATCAGCCCGGTGTGCTCGGCCACGGCGATACCCAGAAGGCAGACCAGCACCACCCCGAGCGGGGGGAAGGCGATGAAATTGGGCAACGTCTGCGCGACGATCCGCCGCAAACCATCCAGGTTCATCAAACTGACCGCCTGGACGACTTGGCCATTGGCCGGGTTCGTCACCTGCACTCCCATCGCGGCGAAAAGCCCCGACAACAAGAGCGTAAGCAGCGCCAGGGCGGCGAATAATGTGGCAGGCTGCGGCAACATGTTGCCCACCCGTTCCACCACGCCCAACAGCCGTTGCAGTCGCGAGGAGGGAGCAGCCGGATCCGCATTCGCCATGGGGCTTTAAAATCGGCGGGCGGAGCCCCACGCAAGCCCGCGGGGCCGGGGCTGGCAAACCCGTGCCGTCCCGCAGGCCCTCCGCCGACTCTGGCGTGTGTAAAAACCCCACCCAGTTCTCGATCAACCTCGGTTGACAGTGAAACTCAGTCTCAGTCATTGTCGGCACGTCATGTCGCCCGCGTCCGAGTCTGCTCAAGCCGTCGACCGCCTGCCGCTGTGTCAGCTGCCGGAGGGAGCGACGGGACGGGTTTGTGAGCTGGGCGGTGAGGGGAGTTTCCGCCAGCGCGTCCGTGAACTGGGTTTGGGTGAATCGACGCTGGTGACCAAGGTTTCGGGACGATCCACCATCATTTGCCAGATCAATGGGCAGCGCATCGCGCTGAGCCATGGTGCCGCGAGCCAGATTCTCGTGGAACACCGCGGGCAGCGCTGATGGCAGCGACCCTTCCGCTGTCCAAGCTGCCAATCGGCAGCACCGCCATCCTTCGCGAATACCCGAAGGCCGGCGCCGTTTTCCTGCGCCTGCGCGAAATGGGTCTGTTGCCCGGCGTGCAAGTGACGCTCGTGCGCGCCGCCCCGTTGGGTGATCCTTTGGAAATTCGAGTCCGCGGCTATTCGTTAACTCTGCGGCGGTCCGAAGCCGAGCACGTGCTGGTCGAGGCGCAGCAAACCCCGGGGAACTGAGCATGTCAGAAGTGTCCCCGTCTCCCCGCGTGCAGCCGTCCGCCACCACGCCCGCGCACGTCAAGCTGCCGGCCCGGCATCCGGTTTACGCCCTCGTGGGCAATCCGAATTGCGGCAAGTCGACCCTCTTCAACGCGCTGACCGGCCTGAAACAAAAGGTGGGCAACTACCCGGGCGTGACGGTCGAGCGAAAGACCGGCACGGCGTTTTCGCAGCACGGCCAGGCGATGACCGTGATCGATCTGCCCGGAACCTACTCGCTGGCCGCCCGCTCGCCTGACGAGGCGGTGACGCGCGACGTGCTGCTTGGCCGACGCCCCGACACGCCGACGCCGGACCGGGTCATCTGCATCGTCGACGCCTCCAATCTGGAGCGGAACCTGTACCTGGTTCACCAGATCCTCGACCTCGGGCGACCCGCCATCCTCGTGGTCAACATGATGGACCTCGCGGAAGCCGCGGGTCTGCAGATCCGGACAGCGCGGCTTGAGCATGAGTTGGGCATCCCGGTGATTCCCTGCGAAGCGGCCCACGGCAAGGGCATCATCGAGCTGAAGGTCGCCATGAGCCGGTCGGATCTGCCGTTGCCGCGCCACCGCTGGGTCGTGCCGGCGCCGATCGCTCCCGCCGTGTCGGAGTTGCAGGCTTCGTTGCAGGACAACGATCGCAAACCGCCGCTGATCGCGCGCGCCGAGGCGTTGCTCCTGCTGACGGATCAGGACCCGTTGCGCGTGGCCGGTTCACAGCCGCTCAGCGCGCCCACTCACACGATTCTCGACTCTTGGAAAGAGCGGTGGCAGCGCGAGGGCACCGACTGGTCCGCCACGCTGGTCGGCGCGCGGTACGACGCGATCGCGGAGCTGACCTCAGGCATTGTCCAACGCGGCTCCACCGTGCTCAAGACCAGCACGAGCGATCGTATTGATGCCGTGGTGACGCACCCGATCTGGGGCTGGGCGGTGCTCGGCGGTATCCTGACCCTGCTTTTCCTCAGCATCTTCCCGCTGGCCGAATATCCGATGGGTATCATCGAGGAACAGGGCGCCGGCCTGGGCGACGCGGTGAAGGCGGTGATGCCGGAGGGTGATCTGCGCGACCTGCTCACCGATGGGGCGATCGCCGGGGTGGGGGGTGTCATTGTCTTCCTGCCGCAGATCCTGATTCTGTTTTTCTTCATCGGCCTGCTGGAGAGCACCGGCTACATGTCTCGAGCCGCGTTCATCATGGACCGCTTGATGAGCAAAGTGGGGCTGAACGGGAAATCGTTCATCCCGCTGCTGAGCTCCTATGCCTGCGCCATCCCGGGAATCATGTCGGCCCGCACGATCGAGGATCACAAGGATCGTCTCGTCACCATTCTCGTCGCGCCGTTCATGAGCTGCTCCGCGCGATTGCCGGTGTACCTGCTGCTGATCGCCGCGTTGTTCCCGAACCAGGACGTGCCGATCGTCTCCAAGGTTGGCCTGATGCTGCTGATGTACCTGCTCGGCACAGTGGGCGCCTTTGGCTTCGCCTGGCTCTTCAAGCGCACGCTGCTGAAGGGAGCGCCGCCGCTGATGATCATGGAGCTGCCGCCGTACCGGTTGCCCCGCCTCAAGGACGTGGTCTGGCAGATGCTCGAGCGCGCGGGGCTGTTCCTCAAGCGCGCCGGAACGATCATCCTCGCCATCTCGATCGTGCTCTGGGCGCTCACGGCGTATCCGAAAGCTGGCGACGACGCGACGCCCGCCGAGCAGATCGCGCAGAGTTTCGCCGGTCAGGCCGGCCACGCCCTGGAACCCGCCATCCGCCCGCTGGGGTTCGACTGGCAGATCGGCATCGGTTTGGTCAGCTCGCTGGCCGCGCGCGAGGTGTTCGTCAGTGCAATGAGCGTCATCTTCAACGTCGAGGAGGACGAGGAGAACACCACGCCGTTGCGCGACGCCCTGGTGGCCGCGACATGGCCCGATGGTCGGCCGCTGTTCACGCCCCTCGTCTGCCTGACGCTGATGATCTTCTACGTATTCGCGATGCAGTGCATCAGCACACTCGCGGTGGTGCGGCGTGAAACAAACTCGTGGCGCTGGCCGCTGTTCCAGCTCGTTTACATGACCGGGTTCGCCTGGGTCGTCTGCTTTATCGTGTACCAAGGCGGTCGCGCCTTGGGCTATTAATCTAACCCGCCAAGATGAACGCCAACTGGCAGACTGTGGTGGCTCTCTCGATCGTCGCGATCGCCGTGGTGGCGCTGCTGCGAACCGCCTTTTCCCGCAAGGGCGGCTCGAGTTGCGGCGGTTGCGGACCCGACAAGTTCAAGCGCTCCCTGCGCCGCCGGTAACCGCGCGACTCACGGGTTCAGCGCCAGAACCTCGACCTCGAAGATCAGGCCCGAGTTGGCCGGGATCGGCCCGGCCGCACGACGGCCATAACCAAGCGCCGGTGGGATGAAAAAGGTCCCCTTGCCACCGGCTCCGAGCATCATCGCGGCCGCGTTCATGCCGGGCACCATCTGGCCAACGGCAAAAACCACCGGTTCCTTCGACTGATCAAACACCGTGCCGTCGCGCAAGCGGCCGCGATAGTTCATCCGCACGCGCGTACCGACGGTTGGCTTGGGCCCTTCACCTTCGTTCTCGATCCGAAACCCGAGCCCGGTCGGCCGCCATTGCACGTCCGCGGCCAGCGCCTCGGCGCCGAACATGGCTTCGCGCTGCGTGCTCAAAGCAGCCTCGTTCGCCTCCTGCTCCCGCTGCGCCGCGGCCGCCAAATCCGCCGGACGTTTCACCGCCAGCCACCAGATCGCGCCGCCCGCCACCGCCACCAACACAAGGATGCTTAGAACACGTTTCATCAGGATCGAACTTCGCTCATCAAACCAATCAAGTTACCGTCCGGGTCACGGATAAAGGCGAGCCAGAGCTCATGGTCCGGCAGCTTCGCCGCCAGCGCCGGACCACGCTCGTCGCGAGCACCACGCGCCACCACCGCAGCGTGCGCCGCGTGGATGTCGGCCACCTTGAAATAGAGCACCGAGTTCTGGCCGACCGTCCCGGCGCCTTGCGGCAGGGTGAGCATGAGCCGCGTCGTTCCGGCTTGGAAAAAGGCCAGGTTTTCACCCGCCGCGAAGAGAAAGGGCAGTCGCAGCACGTCGCGGAAAAAGCGCGTAGATTCAGCCACGTCGCGAACAGTGAAGGCGATCTGCCCGAGTTCGGACAGTGCCACGTCAGGGGAAGCGGCGCTCATGGGGTGCAATCGAGTTTGGCAGATCGCAGCCGAGAGACACGCCCAAACGCAAGGCGCACGCTGGCCGCGTGCGTTTGCTCGTGACTCACACCCAACCGGATCTGTGATCCGCGTCGCGGGCTGGCGCCACATGGACCTTGTACGCGCCGGCACCGTCACGTAGCGTCCGCGCCCATGCTTCTCCGGGTCACCGGCTGGCTTACCCTTCTTTTTGCCAGCTTCAGCAGCCTCGTTGCACAAGAGCATCCCATCGCCTTTCGCGGAGCGCATCTGCTACCGATCTCCGGCCCGGCCATCGAATCCGGCACCCTGATCGTGCAGCACGGCCGGATCATCGCGATCGGACCCTCCGACACCACGCCGATCCCGGAAAATGCCGAGATCCACGACGTCACCGGTCGGGTGCTCATGCCCGGTCTGATCGATTCACATTCCCACATCGGCGGCTGGCCCGGGTTTGGCGCGGATAACAGCCACCCGATTCAACCCGAGGTACGCGTGCTGGATGCGGTCGACGTCCGCGACGCTTCGATCCAGAAAGCGCGCGCGGGCGGCATTACGACCGTGAACGTCATGCCGGGCTCGGGCCATCTCATCAGCGGGCAAACACTGTATCTGAAGCTTCGTGACGTAAACACGATCGAGGGTCAGCTCATCCTGCTGCCCGACGGACGCGTGGCCGGAGGCTTAAAGATGGCCAACGGCACCAATTCCCAGCGTCAGGACACGCTGGCGCAGTTTCCCGGCACCCGTGCGCGTTCCGCCGCGCTGGTTCGCGAAACGTTCATCAAAGCCCTGGAGTACCGGGCCAAGGTTGAGCGCGCCGGAGCTGATGCCGACAAACTGCCGCCCCGTGACCTCGGACTCGAGGCGGTGCTCGAGGCGATCGATGGAGTTCGCGTCGTGCAGCACCACACGCACCGCCACGACGACATTGTCACCGTCCTGCGACTACAACGGGAGTTCGGCTTCAAGGTGGTGCTGCACCACGTCAGCGAAGGCTGGAAAATTCCCGACGAGATCGCCGCGGCCGACGTGCTGGGATGTTCGATCATCGTTGTCGACAGCCCGGGTGGAAAACTTGAGGCCCGCGACATGCGATTTGAAACCGGAGCCGTGCTCGAACGCGCCGGCGTGCGTGTGGGTTTTCACACCGACGACCCGATCTGCGATTCGCGGCTGTTCCTGCGTTCCGCTGCCTTCGCGGTTCGCGGCGGCATGAGCCGCGAGGCAGCACTCGCCGGATTGACCGTGAACAATGCCCGTCTTCTCGGACTCGGCGACCGCCTGGGCACGCTCGAAGTGGGGAAGGATGCTGACTTCATCCTGCTCTCCGGCGATCCGTTCAGCGTTTACACGCAGGTGCTGCAGACGTGGATCGAGGGCCAGCTGACATTCGATCGAGATCGGCCGACCGACCGTCTCTGGGCCGAAGGCGGTCCCGGTGCCGGTGAACCCCGCCGCCACTATCTCTGTTGCTTCGGATCCTCCGCTCACGGACTCGCCGACTGACATGAAAACGCCGACTTTTCGCTCTTGGATGCTCCGGGCGCTGGGACCGCTAGCCCTGCTCGCCGGCAGCCTCAACGCCGTGGCCGCCCAACCCGGCCCCATTGTCATTCGAGCCGGATTAATTAACCCGGTCTCCGGCCCGGCGATACACGACGGCATGATCGTTGTTTCCGATGGCCGCATCTCAGCCGTCGGTCCGGCTGACACGATGGAAACACCGCCCCATGCGACGGTGCTCCAGGCCGCCGTGGTGCTGCCCGGTTTGATCGATGCGCGCTCGACCGTCGGTCTGTCTGGGATGCTCAACCAGCGCGAGGACCAGGACGCGCTCGACAAGTCAGCGCCCATCCAGCCGGCCCTGCGTGCGCTCGACGCCTACAATCCCCGCGACGAGCTGGTCGCGCATCTGCGTTCCTTCGGTGTGACGACCATCAACACCGGACCTGCCCCCGGTACGCTCGTCCCCGGCCAAACTGCGGTGTTCAAACTGCATGGCCGCACCGCCGATGCGGACCTCGTTGCTTCCGGTTCGATGCTGGCCGTCACCTTCGGCAAAGGCGGCGTCACCGACGAAAAAGGAAAAGCGCCCGGTTCGCGCGCCCGCGCAGTCGCCATGCTGCGCGCCGAGCTGATCAAGGCTCGGGAGTACAATACCAAGCGAAAACTGCCGGACACGACGAAGCGCCCGCCCTTGGATCTCGGGATGGAGGAGCTGAGCCGCGCGCTCTCCGGCGAAGTGCCCGTGCTGGCGACCGCACACCGCGCGCAGGACATCATCTCGGCGTTGCGCCTGGCGCGGGAATTTAAGCTCAAGCTGGTGCTGGATGGCGCCTCCGACGCCCCGCTCGTGCTGGACGAGATCAAAGCCGCAGGTTGCCCCGTCGTTCTGCACCCGACCATGGCCCGCGCGACCGAAGAAACGGAGAACCTCAGCCGAACCACGGCGGCGAAACTGCACGCCGCAGCCATTCCTTTCGCGATCCCGAGCGGCTTCGAAGCCTACGTGCCCAAGACCCGCGTGATCCTCTTTGAGGCCGCGATCGCAGCCGCACACGGGCTGCCTTACGACGCCGCCATCACCGCGATCACG
The DNA here is from genome assembly GCA_023386835.1 of Verrucomicrobiota bacterium. GTDB lineage: Bacteria > Verrucomicrobiota > Verrucomicrobiia > Opitutales > Opitutaceae > Actomonas. The sequence goes on along the minus strand of JAEWIY010000107.1, from coordinate 38,885 downwards.
CTGACGCCCGCCCAACTGCTCGGGCTGGCCGAACAAACCGGCTCAATCGAAGTCGGCAAGGAAGCTGACCTCGCGCTCTACGACGGCGACCCGCTGGAATACACCACGCACTGCCTTGCGACGCTGATCGACGGCGTGGTGTATCCGGGCGAAAACTACCCACCCTAGCTCACAACGGCTGCCGGCCGATCGTTCCGACGAGCGACTGCCGGTAGTCCTCCGTCGCTACCCGGTCACGCTCGGCGCGCGCCGCGACCAGCCGCTCCGGCAACTTGAGCCGCTTGATCACGTCCGCATGCGTCGGCTGCTCGAGGATAAACTCGAGCGAGTGCACGTGACGATTCCACCGGTCGAGGTCCGCCTGCTGTTTGGCCTCCAGCCGCGCCGCGTACCAATCGCTCGCCAGCATCGCCTCAGCCGTGAACATGCTGCGCAGCTCTGGTGAATCGAGACCCGGGCCAACGTCAGGCCGGCCCGCCATGATGTGCAACAGCGCCCGCAGCGGCGGACACGCCAGCTCGATCGTGCCATCGTCGAAGTAGCTCTGCGCCACCCGCCGGTGCGTTTCGCAGATGTTGTCCATGCCGTCGACGAAGACGGAGACGTCCTGCCGTTCCGGCTGCAGCATCTCCTCGGTGAACACGACATGCGGGTGGTTGAACACCCGTCCGAAGAACGTCCGGGCGAACTTGGCGGTGATGCGATAACCGAGCCGGCTCGCGAGGATCCGGCGACCTTCGTATTCAAAGTCCTGACACTTTTCGAGGTAACCTTCCCCGATCAGGAACTTCGGGTCCCGCTCGGCCGCGGTCATGCGACACCAGACTTCCGGCACCAGCAGGCTGACGTCATGATCCACGCGCACCTGCGGGCCCACGTAACCCGCCGCCGAGACAAAGGCGGCATGGCCGGTCAGCAGGTATGAAACCAGCGCAGCGTTCAGATCGATGATCGCCGGCAGGGCGTTGAACGGGCCCTTCGTCAGCGCACCCTCGGAACCGGCGCCCGTCGTGGACGGCGATTTGCCGGTCATCGAGCTGATGAACTCCATGAAGAGCTCGGGCAGTTCGAGGTAATGGATCGGGCTATACACCGCGAGCGAGCGGATGCGGGCGGCCGCTTCCGGCGGATTGTTGCGCCGGCCGGGCACGACCGCGTCCACCGGCGTGTAAACGGGCGCCTCCGCCTCCAGTCGACGGTGCAGACGGGTCGCCATGCGCGCGATGTGAACGCTGCGCGGGTCGACCAAGTCGGGCCGCAACTGCAGGTAGCGCGGGTTCTTCGAGGGCTTGCCGTCGACAATGCGCGGATGGGCGGAGGAAACGAAGTACTTCGGACCTTCCGGCACCAGGGCGGCGGAACGAACCAGCGCGCGCATCGGTGCAGTGAAGCGGTTGAAGCCCATCGCGTCAGCCAGCATTTCGCGGGCATCGACGCGCGTCAGCGGTTCGAAGTTGGAGAGGAAGTTGCCCGGCTGAGCCACATCCCGCTCCGTCTGCTTGTCGTAACCGCGGTGGATCGCCTCATCCGGGCGCTGGAACAGCCGGCGCTCGCAGTTCTGAACAAACTTGTAGGCCGTCGCCTGGTGTGTCTGTTCCGAGCTGAACGGCGGCAGGGTCGCGGCCGGCACGACTACGGACGCGGTGATGTCGTCCTCCATCTGCACCTTCATCGCCGGATGGAAGTCCTCACGCAGGCCAAACACGCGCCACGACCCATCCGGTTGGTAGCCGACCCGCAGATAGCTCGCGACGAGCTTGCGGTTGTCACACTTCAGCTCGTTCCCGGGATGACCATTGATGATGTCGACCGAGAAGTGATCCCGCCACCCGTCGCCCCACGACGCGCGGTAGTGGCGTTTCACCACATAGACGATTTCCTTCAGGTACTGCGGGATGCTCGCGAGCCACGCGTTGTATTCGTCGGAGTAATCACGATCCGCCGGCGTGAGCAGCTTGATGACCGAGCCAAGCGACCGTTCGGAGCTCAGGATCGGGCGCTGATCAACCCCACGCCGCGCCGGATCGCGGAAACGATCCGTGTAATCTCGCGCCAGGATGTGGGCCACCTGGTCCATGTCGCGCTCGAAGTCCGCGACAAAGACCGGGCCCGGCAGAATCGCGTCGGAGATCGCCTTGGAAATCTCCGACTTGCCGCCACCCGAAACCGTGCAGGGCTTATGGCAGAGGGTGCCCTCCGCCACCGTTCCAATCAGCTCCCAATCGCTGCGGCCCGGCGGCTGCTCGAGGTGGACCTTGTAGCCGGACGGGCGGAGGTAGGTGAATCCGGCCCGCAGCGGCAGGCTTTGCTCCTGGCCGTGGTGGGTCCACACCACGCGCTGGCTGCTGACATCAAACGCCACATCCTCCGGCACGTAGATGACATCTGGATACTCCCGATCGACCGCGAATCCCTCCGGACGCAGGTCCAGCCACTGGCTGTACAAGCGGCTGACCTCCTCCATCGAGTGGCCGCGCTGCTGGACATGGACGCTGCCGGAAAACTCCTCGCCGAGATCGTAGGCCGGATACACCAGCGCGCCGCCCGCGTGCTCCTCCTCCGCCAGGCCGTAGAGGTTCGCCGCATAACTGATCTGCGTCTTCACCTCCTTCTTGCAGTAGCCGTAGTAGTTGTCGGCGATGATCGTCACGACCACGCCGCGCGAATCACGCGCACACAACTTGAAGGCGGATCCGCCGTTGTAGAGTTCGTCCTCCGTCTTCCAGCACATGCCGTCGCGGCGTTCCCGCGGCGTCGCCAGATCCCAGTGCGGCAGGCCGAGCACGATCTTCGGCACCGTGACGAGGTGCGGAGCCAGCACCACGCAGCCGGTGTGGCCGGTCCACCCGTCGAGATCCAGCGCGGCGTCATTGTCCGGCAAATACGGATCACCCGCATTGCCGAAGATCGCTTCGACAAAATCCAGGTTGGAGACCAGCGAACCCGGCGCGAAGAACCGGGTTTCCATCCGCTTGGCGGTGATGAAGCCCGGCACTTCCGGAACCACGAGCGGGCGCAACAGCAGCGACGCAAACACCTCTGCCGGTTCAGGCCAGCTGGCGGTGTAGGGGAGGCGCATCAACTCGCGTGGCGGCTGGAAGGCCAGCTCCAGCATCTTGAAGAAGGCCTTCTTCGGCACTGCGAGTTTGTCATCCGGGATCGGCAACCCGCCTTCCGCGATGTGGAAAACGCCCTGCGTCGTCCGACGGTCCTTGGCCGGGTTGTGCAGGACGCCGTTGCGCAGGCGATAGCTCTTGAGCAGGGGCGAATCGACGGAGTCGGACCGGTCAGGCAACGAGAGCTCGCGGGCGAGACCCGGCTGGTCGAGCACCAGCGTGCGCAGGGGCAGGGAAGGGGCCGGACCGATGTCCGCGAGATACTGGTTGAGGAAATGTTGGATACGCCCGTCGACCGGCGCGTAGCGATCCACCATCAGCCGCGTCATCTCGCGGTGCCGCGCGAAAATGGGGGCCGTCAGCCCGGTCCACGATGTTCCACTTCCGGGTCCCATGGAGCAGCCGGCAAGGCCGAGCCGTAGCAGGATCGCGTGGCGGAGATCTTCAGCGGGAAGGTTCGAATCGGACGAGCTCATGCGCGATAACGATGATGATTTCCGGACGCCGCCGCGACAGGGCTCCCGAAGGGTGGCAACGGATTGAAAATGTTCGGCGTTAGCCACGTCCGACGCGGCCGATCCGTCAACTCTTCGTGCCGCGGTTGCCTGCGGTACTCACGAAACCGGGCAGAGTTTGCCCCGCAAAAGACTTTCGCTCACCGCCGCGGCTGACATGCTGGGGCCGGTTCGGCCGGTGCCGGCCGCATTCTCAGACGACTTTCGCGATGCTCGTGGTTCATGATCCGGTCTGCGCCGAGTACGGCTCATCCCATTACTTTGAACAACCTGCCCGCATCCTGAACACCGTGCCGCATCTGCAAGCCACCCATTCCGGGTGGCGCTGGCAGAAACCGAAGGCGGCCAGCGACGAAGCCTGTCTGCGCGCCCACTCGGCCGATCACCTCGACCGTCTGACGCACGGGCCCGACTTCGACGACGACACACCCTATTACCCGGGCATCGACCAACACGCCCGGCGGGCCGCCGGAGCGGCGATCCGCGCTGCCGAAGCCGCCCGGGCCGGCGAACCGGCTTTCGCGCTGATGCGGCCGCCCGGGCATCACGCCACGCGCGATCACGCGAAGGGCTTTTGTTATCTCAACACTGTCGCCATCGCGGCGCTACACGCCCAAGCCCAAGGAGCCAAACGCGTGGCCGTCTGGGATTTCGATGCGCACCACGGCAACGGCACCGAGGCGATCCTGCAGGGCCGCAGCGGCTTCTTGTGCTGCTCCGTTCATCAGTCTCCAGGTTACCCGGGCACGGGCACCAGGAACGCAGGCAATTGTCACAACTGGCCCGTGGCCCCACGCACTCCGCGCGCGGACCACCTGCAGGCCTTGCGTGAGTCGCTGGATACAGTGATTGCCTTCAAGCCCGACCTTGTGCTGGTTTCGGCAGGGTTCGACGCCTTCGCGCGCGATCCCATCACGTTAATGTCTTTGGAAGTGAACGACTTTTCGACCTTGGGCGAGTGGCTGCGCGGCAGCGGACTGCCCGCGGCCGGTGTACTGGAAGGCGGCTACAGCCCGGAATTGCCAAAGTTGGTCGAGGCTTTCCTCGCGACTTGGGCGGGGGAGACCGCTTCATGATTTCCCGCTTCCTTCCCTCCGGTGTGCGGCGTTTGTTTGGCGCCCGCGTGAAGGCTGCGACTCCGACGTACGAACTGCTCGATCAGCCCGGCTCGCTCGTTCCGCTGATCGAGGCCCTCGATCAGGTGGACGAGGTTTGCCTCGATACGGAAGCGGACAACATGCACCGCTATCGCACGCGAGTCTGCCTGCTGCAGTTCCTCGTCAAGGAGCGCGTGTTTCTCGTGGATGCGCTGGCCCCGCTGAATTTTGAGCCGCTCTGGCAGCGCTTGGCCGAGAAGCATCTGGTGATGCACGGCAGCGACTACGACCTGCGCCTGCTGCATGACCTGTGTGGGTTTCAGGCCAAGAGCATCTTCGACACGATGCTCGCGGCCCAGCTGCTCAACCGCAAACGCGTCGGACTGGCTGCGCTGCTGGAGGAGTACTTCAGCGTCACGCTGTCGAAGGATTCTCAGAAAGCCAACTGGTCGAAGCGTCCGCTGACGAAGAAGTTGTTGGACTATGCCGCCTTGGATGTCTGGCACCTGCCGGAGCTGCGCGACATCCTCACGCGCGAGTTGGCGAAAATGGACCGGCTCGACTGGTTGGAGCAGCAGTGCCAGCGCCAGATCGAATCCGCCCAAGCCGGCTTCCCCCGGGACGACGAGCTGGCCTGGCGCATCGGCAAGTCCGAGAAACTGCGCGGTCGGGGCCTGAGCGTGCTGCACGCCGTCTGGCATTGGCGCGAACAGCAGGCGGAGCGGCTCGACACACCGCCGTTCAAGGTCTGCAACAACGAGTTGCTGCTGAAGATGGCCTTTGCCGCCGAAGAAGGCGACGCGGAGGCGACCATTCTGGGCAAGGTCCACCTCGGTCGCCGGCACCCGCGTCTGGCGCCGTCACTCGCGGCCGCGGTGCGAGCAGGCTTGGCGCGTGATCCGCAGAGCCTGCCGCGTCGCAAGCGCAATTCCGATCATCAACCGCTCACGACCGACGAGCTCGCGCTGCAGGATCGGCTCAAGGCCGACCGCGACGTGCTCGCGATCAAGCTCGAGCTGGACCCGACGTTGATTGCCAACCGCTCCCAGCTGGCGCAGATCGCCCGCTCCCCGGAGAAGATCGACGAGATCCTGCTGCCCTGGCAGGCCCAGCTCGTCCGATCGCTGCCCTCGTTGGCCAACGGCACGGGACACTGAGCGGCGGACGCTGCGCGGCTCCTCGATGGCTTCCGCGAACATCGCGCGTCACCTTCCGCTCGTTGCCGCCCGCCAGCCACAAGCGGTGGCCCTCAAGGTGCCGCGGGGGCGCACCCACGACGGACGCATCGACTACCTGTCGCTGACTTTCGCCGAGCTGGAAACGGAAGCCGCGGCTTGGCAGCAACGGCTGCGCAGCGCCGGCGTGCAGCCCGGTGATCGTGTATTGGTGATGGTACGACAGGGCCTGCCGCTGCTGGCGGCGGTGTTCGCGCTGTTCGCGCTCGGAGCGGTGCCGGTGGTGATCGATCCGGGCATGGGGCGAAAGAGCTTCCTGTCGTGCGTGGCGCGCTCGCGGCCCCGGGTGTTGCTCGGGATTCCGCTCGCCCGCTGCCTTAGCCACGTTTTCCGCAGTGCGTTTCGCTCGGTGATGATCCGGGTCTCGGCCGCGTCCTCGGCAACGAAGCGGATGGCAGCAGCCGGCTCCTCCGCCGCACACCTTTCCGTGCACGAGAGCCGGCCCGACGAACTCGCCGCCATCCTGTTCACTTCCGGCTCCACCGGCGCGCCCAAAGGCGTCTGCTACGCGCACGGCATGTTTGAGGCCCAGGTGCAGCTGATCCGGGAAGCGTACGACATCCAGCCGGGTGAGATCGACCTGCCGATGCTGCCGCTCTTTGCGCTCTTCAACCCGGCCTTGGGCATGACCACGATCGTGCCCGAGATCGATCCGGGTCGCCCGGCCCAAGTCGACCCGGCGCGCATCGTGCAGGCCATCCAGCAGGAAGGCGTCACCAACTCGTTCGGTTCGCCCACGCTCTGGTTGAAGATCGCCCGTTATTGCGAGGAGCACAACGAACGGCTGCCAAGCCTGCGCCGAGTGCTGAGCGCCGGCGCCCCGGTTCCCCCGGCGCTGTGGGAGCTGATGGGGCGCGTGGCACCACACGGTGAGTTGCACAGCCCGTACGGCGCCACGGAATCGCTGCCGGTATCCACCATTTCCGCACGTGAAGTTCTGGGTGGCACCGCCGCGCTCACCCTGGCGGGACACGGCACCTGCGTGGGCCATCCATTGCCCGCCAACGACGTGCGCATCATCAAGCCCGTGGACGGATCACTGGCCACGCTGGCCGAGGCAGAGGAGCTTCCGGCCGGCTCGATCGGCGAAATCATCGTCCGCGGGCCCAGCGTGACCCAGGCGTACGATCAACTGCCGGACGCCACCGCACGCGCCAAGATCCGCGCGGACCGCGGTCCTGATTCGGCCATCTTCCACCGGCTCGGCGACGCCGGTTGTCGTGACAAAACCGGACGCTTGTGGTTCTGCGGCCGACTGGCGGAGCGCGTGCTGACCGCACTGGGGCCACTCTACACGGAACAGGTGGAGCCCATTTTCCAGGCCCATCCGGAGGTGCGCCGCTGTGCATTAATCGGCTTGGGTCCCACCGGGCAGCAGCTGCCAGCCTTGGTCGTGGAGCTCCGTGATCGAATGCGTCTGCGTCGGCCCAATGCCCCGCGTGAACTCGCAATGGAGCTGTTCAACCTCGCGCGGCCGCATGCCTCCGCGGCGCGAGTGCGTCATTTCTATTTTCACCAGAACCTGCCGGTCGACGTGCGCCACAACGCCAAGATCCATCGTCTGACACTTGCGCGTTGGGCTGCGACGCGTCCACCGCTCGTGATCGAGGAGAACCGCGCATGACCGCATCCGCGTTGTCTGCTTCCGACAACGGGTCGGTGCTTGTCACCGGTGCCACCGGTTTCCTGGGATCCCACCTGCTCGAGCGCCTGCTGTCCGCCGGTCGTCGGGTCACCATCGTTTCGCGCCAGCCGAGACCGGCCCTGGAGGCTCGCGGCGTACGCGTCGTGACCGGGGCACTACACAACGCGGCCGTCTGCGCCGACGCGGTGCGAGGGTGCTCGATCGTTTTCCATGTCGCCGCTCGAGTGGGCGTGTGGGGACGCCATGCCGACTTCCACCGGGACAACGTCACTGCGACGGAACAGCTGCTGCGCGCCGCCCGCGCCGCCGGCGTCCGCCGCTTCGTCTACACCAGCACGCCCAGTGTGGTGTACAATGGGCGCGACCTGGCCGGGGCCGATGAATCGCTGCCGCTGACCACGGCCTGCCCGAGCCCGTATCCCCTCACCAAGGCGATGGCGGAGCGCCTGGTCCTTCAGGCCAGCACGCCGGATTTTCGCACGGTGGCGCTGCGTCCGCACCTGATCTGGGGCGTGGGCGACCCTCACCTCGTTCCGCGGGTCCTGGCACGGGCGCGCAGCGGTCGCCTGCGCATCGTGGGCCGCGGCGGAAATTGCGTCGACATGGTGCACATCGACAACGCGGTGGACGCTCATCTCGCCGCGGCGGCCGCACTTACCCACGACGCGCCAGCCGCCGGTCGCGCGTACTTCATCACCAACGGCGAACCGGTGGTGCTCTGGCAATGGATCAACGACCTGCTGACGGCGCTCGGCGAGCCGCCGGTGACACGACACCTCCCCCTTGGCGCCGCCCGGGCGATTGGTGGGGTTTGTGAAACGATGTGGCGCGTCTTCTCCCTTTCCGGCGAGCCTCCCATGACGCGGTTCGTCGCCGACGAGCTGGCCAAGGACCATTGGTTCTCCATCGAAGCGGCGCGCCGCGACCTGGGCTACGTTCCACGCGTCAGCATGGCCGAGGGAACCGCCGCTCTCGTCGCGCACCTGCGGCAGACGAGCCGCACCTGAACGTCTCGCGGCTTACGCTCCGCGCTGCCGGACCGCCTCGAACAGGGTGATGATCGTGGCCATCGCCACGTTCAGCGAGTCCGCCTGGCCGGCCATGGGAATGCGCACCCGCTCCTCGGCTTCGCGCAGCCAGTATTCACTCAATCCATACTGCTCGCTGCCCATCACGATGGCCAGCGGCCCGCGCAGGTCGGTGTCGGTGTGGAGCCGGGCGGCCGAGGGTGTCGTCGCCACCGAACGGATACCCCGCTCCCGCAGCCACGGGCGCACGGCCGTGCTGTCGGCAATCACCACCGGCACCGAGAACAGCACGCCCGTCGACGCCCGCACAACATTGGGGTTGAAAAGGTCCGTCACCGGGTCGCAGACCACCAGGGCGTCAACGCCCGCCGCGTCGGCGCTGCGCAGGATCGTGCCGAGGTTGCCCGGTTTTTCAATTGCTTCGACGACGAGCAGGAACGGCGCGCGTGCCCCGCCGCAGCCCGGCCCCTCCAGCCAGCGACCGAGGTCCTCCAGCGAATGCCGCCACTGCGGCGCGACCGCCAGCAAGCCGTCGGGACGCTCGCGATACGCCACCTTGGCGAACGCCTCTTTGGACAACTCAAACAGCCGCGCTCCCGCCGCCTCCGCCTGCGCCAGCAAGGCCGGCTCGTTTTCCCCGAGGTACCAGGGCGGGGAGAAGTAAATCTCGGCCAACTGCACCTGCCGCTCCAGCGCCCGTCGGATCTGCCGGTATCCCTCGACGAGGAACACGCCCGCTTCGTCGCGCGGGCGACGGTCGCGCAGCTTCACCAGTTGCTTTACGCGCGGATTCTGGAGGCTGGTGATCTTTTCAGGAGGAACCGTCACACCAGAACGGAATAGACGGACGCTTTCCGCATCAATTTGGTTTTCCTTCCGGCGCGTGTGTGTTCCGTCTGGCCCGTGGCCCGCAAAAAGACCTTCAACGCCCATCCGTTTCCGTACCACACCGAGCTGGAGCTGGAGATCACCACCCTGACCAATCTCGGCGTGGGGCTGGGCCGCGTTCCGCTCACATCGACCGCCGACGAGGCGACGCGCTGGGTCGTTATGGTCCCCTTCGCGCTACCCGGCGAGCGCGTCCGTGTGCGCGTTTTTCGCAACCACAAGAACTACTCGGAAGCCGACCTGATCGAGGTGCTGACCCCTTCAGCCGACCGGATCGCGGCCCCTTGTCCGCTCTTTGGTCGTTGTGGCGGCTGCCAGTACCAACATCTCACCTACACCGCGCAGCTGCAGTGGAAGCGGCAGCAGGTGCAGGAGCTGTTGCAGCACATGGCCGGGCTGCAGTTTCCGGTGGCCGAAGTGATCGGTTCGCCCCGCGATTACGGTTATCGCTCCAAAATCACGCCGCACTTCAATCCGCCGCGACGGACCACCGGTGGTGAAGGCAATGACGGACCGCCGGACACCGGTCCCACGTCGATGCCGATCGGATTTCTGCGGCAGGGCACACGATTCGACCTCGTTGATGTCCCGCTCTGCATCATTGCCACGGACGCGATCAACTCGCGGCTGACGGAACTGCGGGCCGAGGTGCGCGCCCGCGCGGCCACCGGCGCGTACACCCGCGGCGCCACGCTGCTGCTGCGTGACGCGGGCGGCGAGGTGACCACGGACTACGAGGCCGTGATTGAGGAGCGCGTGGGAGATCTCCGTCTTCGCTTTCGCGCGCGCGACTTTTTTCAGAACAATCCATTCATTCTGCCGGCGTTTACCGGTTACGTGCGCGACCAGGCTGCGGCGAGTGGTGCCCGCTACCTCATCGATGCGTACTGCGGCAGCGGTTTATTCGCGCTCACCGCGGCGCCTGCCTTCGCCGAGGTCCTCGGCATTGAGATCAGCGAGAGCTCCGTTCACTTCGCCAAGGAAAATGCCGCATCCAACAACCTGACCAACGCGACATTCCGCGCGGGTGACGCAGCGGCGCTGTTTGAAGGGCTCACCTTCCCGGCCGGCGAGACGGTCGTCGTGATCGATCCGCCGCGCAAAGGGTGCGACGAAAGCTTCCTGCAGCAGCTTTTCACCTACAGCCCGCGGGCGGTGGTGTACGTGAGCTGCGACCCGGCGACACAGATGCGGGACCTCGTGCATTTCAATCGCGCCGGCTACCGCGTCACGGCGGTGCAGCCGTTCGATCTTTTCCCGCAGACGCGCCACCTCGAGTGCGTTGTCACGTTGGCCCGAAACGACGCTTAATCAGGCCTTAACGTCCAACGCCCCGGAAGACCGGCTCCGTTTCCCCGGCCGCGGCGCTGGAATCCCAGCGGCCATGCGGAACGGGCTGGCAATCGAGGCAGGGGAAGGCCGCCTGAGGTTAGCCTCAAGTCGTCGCGCGGCTGCGCCGAAGCAGGAGTGTTCGATCGCACCCGCGTACACACGCCTGGGCGGGGACGCCGACATGCCCACTCAGCCACGCCGAGTTTCTGCTGCGACCCGCCGCCGCTGCGGCCGCGGGTGGCTCTTCGTTGGCGCGATTCTGCTGTTGGCGGCGTGTGCCTCCCCCACCACGAAGCGGCCAACGGGTGCAGCGGTGCAGGTCGTGCTCAACAATTTGACGGGCTACCGCTGGCACATCGTGGCCACCGACGAGCAAACCCGCGCGCAGCACGAGTGGACCGTGTGGCCGCATCAAGCGACGATGGTGCAGCTCGCCGCCGGTAACTGGCAGTTTACCCAAACGGTGCCGGAAACGGGCGAAAGTCGCACCGTGACCGTCAGCCTGGCGTCCGGCGTCACCTACGACTGGCCACTGGCCACGGTGTATTCGACGGGAGAGCGTCGCTAAGCGGATGACGCGCGATGAGCCGCCCCACGCGTTCTCTCACGGTTCGAGTGCTCACCGCGGAAACCGGGTCTGCTAACGGGATTGCTGGACGCCCAATGCAGGCGTACTGGTTCGTCCTGGCGCCCTACTTTCGCGACATCCTGCTGCCGCCGCAGCGACGGGTGGAGGATGCGGTGATCGTGTGGGCTTGGGAGGAGCCGCTGGACGCCGCGCCGCTTGCTCCGGCGGATCTTGCGGCAGTCAGGGAGAGGTTGCAGCGGGGAACGGACTTGCTGACCGATGCGAGCGAAGCCTCGGATAGCGGTGAACCGCACCGACAGGCGCTCTTGCGTCTGCTCAGCGAGCGCCTGCAACGCGTGGCTCAGCGACTGGCCGAGTTGCCCGACGTCGCGCTCAGCGGCTATGTGGCGCGAACGGTGGAGGGTGTGCGATTGCACAGTTGGGGTTTCCTCGCGCCTGGGCAGCCAACGGTTGCGTCCGAGACTCGCGAGGGGTCGGCCGATCGATTCACGCCATCTGAGCCGAGTTTACATCCCACCCGCCGCTTGCGCCGGAAGCGCTGGGTCGCGCTCACGTTGGCCTTGGTGACCTTGGTTGGACTGTGGATTTTTCCTGCTTTTCCAACTCACGACGGGCCTGCCTCAGCGGCAGAGGAGCCGCTCTCTCCTCCCACGGTGGTTGAGCAAGGGTTGGCGTCCAAGGAGGACGCGTTGCAACCCGAGACACCTTCGACGAACTCAGAGAACTCTCAGCCCACCATTGGTTTGCTGCGGCGAAAGACGGCCATGAACACAGCGGAGCGCGCTGAGCCCGACCGCGGCTCTGCGACCGTCGTGGCCGACGAACCAGAGACCTTTTTGAGTCGCGAGCCGCTCCCCGGCCGAGTCCAACCACACGGAGGCCTCGCGATCGTGTCCGCCGCGACACCCACCAGCGCCGCGACACCCGCTTCAGGAACGACGTCGTCCATCGCGGGCCACGCGCCGGCCCAAACCACTGCTTCCGCCGTGGACGGTCTGGGACGCGAGGAAGTCAGGCCAGCTGCACGAGAATCGGGAGAAATGACGCCCACCGCCGTCGACGAACAAGCCTTGGGTGGCGGCGGCGCCCCTATGCCTTCGGCTGCGGCTGTCCCGCCGAACGAGGCAGGTTTGCCGCCCCGGTCGCCGGCCTCCAGCGCGACAGACCCGAACCGTGCTACGCTGCGCGGGGCACCGGCCGGCCATCCGGATCCTACGACCGCGGAGTCAGCCGCCCACTCAGAAACCGATGCCCACCGTGGTGAGGGTTCGTCGGACGAGGCAACATCCGACGACGCGGCGACGCCACTCGACCGGGAGGAACACGCCCGGCTTACGCAAAACTCGCGCGACTCGACGCGAGACCATCTTCCCGGACCGCCCGCGGAACCCGAACCCGTCAGCACTGCACGCGCAGACCCTTCTGCGGCGGGGTCGGATCACTTGGGTGATGATCTGGCGGACTCTGAGCGGACGCCGGCCACGTCCGCTGCCGACGCAGTCCAGGACCTGAGCAGCCCGGCTCATGTCACCACGCCTGCAGCGGACAGGGCTACCGTTTGCCTGATTGAACTGGGCCCGTGGGAGCGCCAGGTCGCCAAGGATCCAATCCTGCCCACGTTGCCGACACCCATCGGCGAGGCCCCACCAGCTCTCGACCAGCTTCGGATCGCGGCGCAGCAGGCGCACTTTGACGCCGAATCCACCCCGCCTGCACGCGCACTCGTGCTCGTACTTCATGATCGCGCAGGTGGTGAATTCATCTCCATTCCGCTGAACCAACTGCGAGTGAACGCCTCAACGCCCATCTCGTTCTCCACTCGTGATCGGCCCAACACTGTAGTCATCACCCGCCGGCAGAGCGACTTGTTCGAGGTCAGCTCGTCGGCGCTGGCTGGTCTGGTCGTCTTGATCCTTCCTGCCGATGCTGCTCGCCCGAACGCGGCTCTTCGACCGCCATCCACCGGCAACGTTTCGGTTGAACGCCTGACACTGGACGACCCCTCGACCGGCATCCGCTGGTCGCGCCTGGTGCGGATGACCCGGCGGTGAGGCGGGGAGCCGTCGGCGACCGAGGTCACCGGCACTTCGTTACTCGTACCGCGCGCTGATGCCGAAGTAGTTGAGCAACCAAATCTCTTTCCACACGCGATACCGGCCTTCCACGGTCATTTTGCCGTGCTCTTCTCGTTGGGCGTGCGGGAAAAGGAAACCCAGCTCGGTATTCACCTGCTCGAGCGCCTGCTGCTGCGCGTTCAAGTCCGCCAACGGCTCGGAATCCCACGCCATCAGCTGCACGTTCGCCCGCTTGATGCGCAAGCGATGCCGGTCGATCAGCTGACGCAACGAGCGCCGCCACGGCCGCCTCTCCACCAGCCAATTCTCCGGATAGAATCCCGCGAAGGGCAGGTACAGGTTATCCGTCACATAGCGGATCCCGTCGGCCGTTCGTGACGCCAGACTGTGGCAGACAACAATGCCGCCATTGGCTTGCGGCAAAAACATCACCTGGACCCGCAGCTGGTTGCTCGCGTCCTGATAAACCGAGACCCGCAGGTACAACCCCGGCGCCACCTCGGCCTTCAACGATTGCACGGGCCGCAGACCTTCACGGCGCATCCAATCGCGCACCGCCAGCAACCGCGGGTGCGTCGGCCACTCCTCACCACTCGCATTGACCGAAAACCGCGGAAACAGCGGCAACGGGCTGACGCTGAGCGCGTGGATCTCCAGCCAGCGGTACGCCGTCTCAATCAGAAAATAGAGCAGGAAGAACGTGACCGATAGCAGCCAGTAGTCCCGGTCGCTCCAGCCGAAGTCGCTCACGATCTTGGCCGCGCCAAACGCGAAGATGAACCACCGCAACCAACGGTTGAAGATCGCGAGCACCGGCGACGCAAAGCGTTGGTTCAGCTGATAGAGAACCAGCGAGACGACCATTGCGGCGACCAATGGATAGGTGGGATCCATGGAACAGGGAAGGCGAAGCCCACCGCGCACAATCCGCCGCGGCCTCAACCCTCAACCAACCTTCAGCTCAAACGCACCGGCATGATGACACAGATGAAGCTCTCCAGCGTTTTGAATACGCCCGGGCTCACCTCGTCCTTCACCTCGAAGAACACCTCGTCCTTGGTGAGTGCCTTGAGTGGATCCATCAGGAAAGTCGGGTTGAAAGCCACCTGCAGCTCCGGACCGCTGTAACCGATCGCCATCGATTCGTGCGCCTCGCCGAAGTCCGGGCTCTGCGCGGTGATCTCCAAAAGATTCGAAGACAGCTTCAACTTCACCGAGTTCGATTTCTCGCTGCAAACCAGCGCCGCGCGGTGAATACATTGCTGCAAGAGCTCACGCTCCAACTTGATCCGCTGGTGCGTCTCCTTGGGAATAACCTGTTGGTAATTCGGATAATTCCCCTCCACCACCTTCGAGTAGAGGTAGATCGAGTCGACGAGGCCGCTCGAATCCTTGTCGGTGTTGATCTGAAACGCCGCCCGGCGGTCGTTGAACGAGACCTTCAGCTTCTCGCCCTTGTCCAGCATGCGCAGGAGCTCCCCCACGGTTTTGGCGGGCAGAATGATGGCGCCCGCGCTATCCGCCGGAACCTCCAACTCCTTGGAGATCAGCGCGAGACGGCGGCCGTCGGTCGCCACGAGTGACAGTTTGCCGTCGCGAAAATTGAAATACACGCCGTTGAGGATGTAGCGGGTCTCATCCGTCGACTGCGCGTAGGCGACGCTCTTCAGCATCGAAATCAACTCGCCTTGCTCGAGCGTGAAGGTGCGCTCTTCGCCAAACTCCGGCAACGGCGGGAACTCCTCCTTGCCGATGCCCATGATCCGGAAGTTCGAGCCACCCGACGCGAGCTTCACCTGGTGATTCGGAGCCGAGTCGAAGCTCACGTCGACATTCGGCAGCTCGCGCACGATCGTGGCGAGGCGCTTGACCGGCAGCGTGACGGCGCCGCCTTCCTTCACCTCGGCCTTGATCTTACAACGGATCCCGAGGTCCAGGTTAGTGGTCGTCAGGGTGATGTGATCCCGCTCTGCTTCGATCAGCACATTGCTGAGAATCGGCATCGTGGCCTTGGACCCCACGACATTGAGGACTTGGGCCAGACCATTGCTGAAGTGATCACGGTTGATCTTGAATTTCATGGGGGCGGAGCGGGCGAGCGACGCGTGAAAATTAACAAAGGCTAATCAATACCTGATTCAATCAGTATTTAACAGCCGTCATATTAAGGGTCCGAGCAAGCCCAACAACCCGGCTGAAAGGGCTCTTTTTCGGAGGGAAACGGCGGTCAGCGGACGTTGTGAACAAGTGCCGGTAAACTGCGGAAAAGTCCGGGGTTTTTCGCACCCTGAAAATTGCCCGGAGAGGATACGCAGGTTGCTCACAAGGTTGCTCGGCGGGCGCGGGCGATCACGCGGTTGCGGCGAATGTGGCGGCCGATGCCGAAGAAGATGTAGCCAAGCATCACGAGCAGCATCGCGATCTCCTTGAAGACGATCACGGCCACCGCCACCGTCAGGAAGATCACAAACGACGTCAGCTTGGTCTTGGTCTGCAGGTCGATCTGCTTCCCGCTCGGATAACGGATCGTGCTGATCATCAACACCGCAATCAGCACCATGAGCAACGGCAGCCCGAGCGCCCAGTTGTGCATGCTGCGCTCGGCCGAAGCGAGCCGCAGGAGGAACAGCACGAGAGCCGCGACAGTGCCGGCCGCGGCGGGCACCGGCAGGCCGACGAAGTCCTTGTTGGTTTTGATGTCCGGCGAGACGATCAGCGGGTGCGTGATGACGTTGAACCGCGCCAGCCGGATCGCCGCGCAAAGCAGGTAGATAAAACCGAGAAACCAACCAATGTTGGTAAACACGGGATAACCTTGCGTCGGCGACAGGATCAGGAAGAAAACCATCAGCGCCGGCGCAAGCCCGAAGGACACCACGTCGGCCAGGGAATCGAACTCCGCGCCGAAGAGCGATTCACGCCCGCCCATGCGCGCGAGCCGGCCATCGAGCATGTCGAACGCCATCGCACCGAAGATCAGCCAGACCGCCTGCGAGAAGAGAGCACTCGACTCGGGCGGGATGCCGGTCGCGCCGCGCATGTAGTAGTGCGCTTGGATACACTTGATGCACGCGACGAAACCACAGAACAGGTTTCCCGCCGTCATCAGGTTCGGCAGGAAGTAGATGCGGCTGGCGTTGGCGGGCGTGTACCGGTCGTCTTCTTCGTGCGGGTCCGTCTCCATGATACGGTGATCCCTACTTCTTCGTCAGACTCTCGAGGTAGCGCCAGAACTTGCTGTGCTGCTCGACGAGTTGCTCTTCCGACACTGGCAACTTGTTGCGCAGCAGGAAGTCCTCGAGCGAGTGCTGGTGCAGGATGTAAACGACGTGCAGGGTTTCGCCGGCACGGACCTCGAAATAAAAACGCAGTTCACCCGAGCGCAGCCGATAAAGCGCGTGTCCGGCGCGGGAGAAACGCCCCAGCGGTTCGCGCGGGCGTTCCAGATCGGCGGTCCGCAGCGAACTCAGCGGTTCGAGCACGGCCAGCTGCGTCAGCTTGTCGAGTTTGTTGAGCTCGCCCATGGCTTGCTCGGAGAACGTGACCTGGAACATGGCGACAGGGGAAAGACGCTCGCGGACCAATCGGGCGTCGGCCCGGTCGGCCGACGCAGGCCTCGGAAGCCCGCTCCGAGACGCAGTTCCTAGAACGAGCGTCCGTTGCAGCAATGCTAATCGCCGTCGCGTCGAGGTTCCGTCCCGCCAGCCGATGCAAACCGGCAACGACTTGCAGCTGCACCGCCGGGTGGTGAATCACCCGCGCGAGCGAGGCACCATTCTCTTCGCCAGGTCGTGACGTGTGGGTCGCGAACGGGATCGTTTTGGCGTTACGCGTCTGCCGCTGGTTGGCATGCTGAGACCATGCCAGTCACGCTTTCGGCCATTCGAGCGGCCGCCCGCCGGATCGCCGGTGGGATCATCGAATCACCTTGTCCGCAATCGGTGGCGTTGTCGGACCTTACGGGCAGCCAAGTCTACTGCAAGTTGGACAACCTGCAGCGTACCGGCTCGTTCAAAGAGCGCGGCGCGCGCAATGCGTTGTTGCAACTCACTTCCGCTCAACGGCGGCGCGGCGTCATCGCCGCATCGGCGGGCAACCATGCCCTCGGTCTGGCGTACCACGGGAAACTGCTCGGCATCCCGGTGACGGTGGTGATGCCGGACTATGCGCCGTTGATCAAAATCACCACCTGCCAGCGACTCGGCGCGCATGTGGTCGTTCGCGGGCGTGACTTCGCCGAGGCGCGAGCGGAGGCGGACGCTCGAGTGCAAGCGGCAGGGCTGACCTACGTGCACGGGTTTGATGACCCCGCGATTATTGCCGGGCAGGGCACGATGGCGTTGGAAATTTTGCGCCAGGTACCCGACGTCGAAGCAGTGGTGGCGCCGATCGGCGGGGCCGGACTGATCGCCGGGCTGGCGGTGGCGTTGAAGGCGTTGCGGCCACGCGTGCAGGTGATCGGCGTCGAGTCGGCGGCGACAGCGAGTTTCACGGCAGCGTTGGCGGCCGGGGCACCCGTGGCGATTCCGCGGCGATCCACCCTCGCGGACGGTCTCGCGGTGCTGAAGGTGGGACGGAACTCCTTCGCGCTCGCGCGTGAACACGTGGACCGGGTGGTCACCGTCACTGAAGATTGGATCGCGCTCGCGATTCTGCGCATGGTGGAGCTCGAGAAGGCGGTGGTGGAGGGCGCCGCGGCGGCTCCGCTCGCCGCATTGATGGCGGGTCGACTGCCAGAGCTGGCAGGGCATCGCGTCGTCTTGACGATCTGCGGCGGCAACATTGATCCGACTATCTTGAGTCGTGTCATCGAAAAGGGATTGGTGGCCGATGGCCGGCTCGCGCGGTTGACCGTGCTGATCAGCGATCGCCCCGGCGGACTCGCGGCGCTGACCCGCGTCATCGCGGAGGCGGGCGCGAGCATCAAGGACATCGCGCACGATCGTGCCTTCAGTGGACCGGACGTCAGCGCGGTGCACGCCGTGTGCACGGTCGAGACCCGTGACCGTGCGCACGTGGCCGCGCTGCGCCGTGCGCTTCGTCGCGCCGGCTTCACTGTCATGAGAGAGTGAGTACCGCGCCGGAGCTTGAGTGCTTCAGGCTCCTTTGGGGGGGCGCTCACGCCAAATGCGGCTGTACATCCGCCGCAATTCCTCACGCCTTGGTGGGTTGTGGGACCCAGCCAACCGACAACCCCTCACGCCGGCCGGCCGAAGGCAGGTTGCGTGCGCGCGGGAGGAGGGTGGAGTTCTGGCTTATTGGCCGCCCACGCGCGCACGGGCCGAGGCTGGCTGACTCGGGTGCTGTTGGCGTTCGCCTGGATCACCACGGCCGTCGCGGGTCTCGCGTCGGAGCGAATCGTCCTCGACGTACCCGTTTTCTCGGGTGGATACGGCACGGCGTTTTACGAGCAGACGGCGCGTCTCTTTGAAGAGGCCCGGCCGGACGTGAAGGTGAACCTGTACGGTGACCCGCGGATTGAGGACAAGCTGCGTATCCGGATCATGGATGGTGATCTGCCGGATGCGACGTTCACCCCTCGGCTGCTCTGGCCGGCGTTGATCCGGTCGGGCAAGGTCCATGAGCTGACGTCCGCGCTCGACGGACCGAATTGGGAAGGCGATGCGCGCTGGGGCGACACGTTTCAGCCCGGTGCGCTGGAGGGCTGGCTTATCGACGGCGGGCGTTACGGGGTGCCGTTTGGCTACGCGGTCTGGACGATCTTCTACAATCGCGCACTCTTCGAGGCGAACGGTTGGACCGAGCCTCAAACCTGGGACGAGTTCTTTGCCTTGGCGGACCAGATGCGCGCTGCGGGAATCGCGCCACTCGCCCTCACTGGGATCTATGGCAACTATCCGGACGCGTTCATCCGGTCGGCTTACTACAACCTGGCGGGCGCGCAGGGCTGGGCGGGCCTGAACGCGTTGCAGCCCGGAGCGCGGACCGACCCGCGATATGTGCGCGCGGCCGCGCTGCTGCAGCGGATCATGCAGCAGTACACGCTGCGGGGCTGGGAGGGGATGACGCACACGGCGGCCCAGCTCGCGTTTTTTGAGGGGCGGGCGGCCATGGTGGTATCCGGTTCGTGGATGCTCAACGAAATGGCCGGAAAGATTCCGGCCGGTTTTGAGCTCGGCGTGATGAACTTCCCGGTTTTCGCCGACGGCATCGCGCCGCCGGGCACCATTCAGACTGGAGCGGACAGCTTTTTTGTGTTCGCCACCGGGCGCGCGGAGCACGAGCAGGCCGCGATTGATTTCCTCCGGTTTCTCACCTCGCGCGAGCGTGCGGCCGCCTTTGTGCGCCTGGTGGATGCACCGGTGGCGGTGCGCGGCGTGCCCCTGGAAGCGTTTTCGCCCGCGATGCGCAGCACGGCTGCGCTGATCGAGCAGGCTCCGGAAGCGTTCAACATGCCGCAACTGATGCTGCAGCCGCCGGCGATTCGGCAGGCCTTGGTGGACCAGCGCCTGTTGTTGATGAGCGGGCGGACCACGCCGGAGGCGTTCGGCGCGGCGGTGGAAGCGGCGGCGGAACGCGACCGGCGGCGGCAGGCGAATCCCGGCCTCGTCGAGTACCGTCACCAGACGGCGGGTACACTGTTGCTGACGCTGCTCGCGGTGGGCGTGGGGGTTTTGGTGGCGCCGGCGGCTTGGCGGCGCCTGCGCGCCACAAAGCGGTCGACGAGTCGCCGCCCGGAAGGAGCGGACGCCATGCTCGGGCGTTTGCGGCTGCCGCTGGCGACGGGCTTCGTGGGACCGGCCTTCGTCCTCTACGCCGCGTTGGTCCTCGGGCCGGGAATCACCGCGTTCGGGTGGGCGCTGGGACACTGGGATGGGCTGGGGGAGCGGCGTTGGGTGGGCTTGTTGCAGTTCAAGCGGCTGCTCTTCGAGCACGACGGCTTCTGGGTCGCGCTGGGAAACAACGTTTACCTCATGCTCGTGCCGGCCTTGGTGGTCGTGCCGCTCGCGTTGCTGTTCGCCACCCTGTTTCACCGCGGGGTCTGGGGCGCGCCGGCCTTTCGCGTCATCTTCCTGTTCCCGAATCTGCTCGGCGGAATCGCTGCAACGTTGCTCTGGCTGAATGCCTATGAGCCGCATGGCGGCCTGGTGAACGCGACCCTGGTGGGACTCGGCCGGCTTGTCTCCAGTGAGTGGTTACAATCGTTTGCCGGTTATCCGTGGCTGGCGCCGGCCAACCTGTACGGTGCGCTGGTGCCGATCTACATCTGGATGGCCTGCGGGTTTAACCTGATCCTCTATCTCGCCGCAATGGAGGGCATCGATGCGCAGCTCTACGAGGCCGCGGAACTCGATGGTGCACCGGCCTGGCGACAGTTCTTCACCATCACGCTGCCGCTGATTCGGGAGGTGGTGGTGATCTCGGCGGTGTTCCTCGTGATCGGCGGGCTGAATGCGTTTGAAATGGTGTGGCTGCTGACGTCGCAGGATCCGGATACCGCCACCCACACGCTGGGCACGCTCATGGTCAGCTCGATGTTCAAGGATTTTGACATCGGCCGGGCGACGGCCATCGCCGTCACGCTGTTCTGTCTCGTCGCGCTGGCGACGGCGCTCCTCCTGCGCGCCACGCGGCGTGAAACGATCGAAACCTGACCGCGATGAAACTGAGCCGCGCGCTGATCGTGTTCACCCTGGTGGGTTACGCCCTCTGGGTCCTGTTTCCGATGGTCTGGGTGGCGTACTCCTCGCTCAAGCCGGATGCGGCGATCTTTCGCGATACGTTCGCGCTGCCGGACTGGAACGATGTGCGCTGGGAGAACTATTGCGGCGCGTGGATCGAGGCCCGGTTCGGTGACTACTTCCTGAATTCGGTCATCGTGACGGGTTGTTCGGTGACGTTGATCGTGCTGCTCGGCGCGATGGCCGCGTACGCGCTGGCGCGTTTCGCTCATCCGCTCGGCCGCGTGACGTTCGGGTTGTTCCTCGCCGGTTTGATGATTCCGGCGCAGCTGGCGATGGTGCCGCTCTTTTTCGAACTGCGGGCGCTCGGTCTGCTGAATACCCGTCTTGGACTCATCCTGGTGTACGCGGCGAATGGGTTGCCCTTCGCGATTTTCATCCTCGCCGGATTTTTTCGCGGGCTGCCGCGCACGCTCTATGAGGCCGCGATCATCGATGGCTGCAGTGAGGCGACGGCTTTCTGGCGTGTGATGCTGCCACTGGCGCGACCGGGGCTCGTCACGGTTGCGATCTTTCAAGTCATCGGCGTTTGGAAAGAGTACTTCTTTGCCTTCATGCTCACGGGCGGCGACGTGGAGGGCGGTGCGCGCACGCTGCCGCTCGGGTTGGCGAACCTGTCGATCACCGCGCAGTATCGCACCGACTACGGCACGCTCTTCGCGGGCCTCATGCTCGTGACCTTGCCGATCCTCGTGCTGTACGCGCTGCTGCAGCGGCAGATCGTGAAGGGAGTCACCGCTGGCGCGTTGAAGGGCTGAAAGAGCAAAAGCTTATCAAATTCACGCATCCCTGCGCGGATCTACGCTGTCGACTAGGGCGTTTCCTCCGGTGTGTGTGCGTCCTTCCGGCTCGCACCGCGCGCACGCACGGCTCAACTTATCAAGGGTACAAATGTCTACGCCGGTCTCACCGTTGGCAGATCTTCCGCTCGACGAGGCCCAGCTGCTCGCCTGGTTGCGGCATGGCTTGGATGAACACACCATCATGGCCGTCACGGATCCGCGCGGCGTGATCCTGCAGGTCAACGATCGGTTCTGCGCCCTTTCCGGCTACAGTCGTGACGAGCTGATCGGTCGGACGCATCGGGTGGTGCGCTCGGACCAACATCCGCGGGAGTTTTTCCAGAACCTCTGGGACACGATCAACCGCGGTGAAGTCTGGCGCGGCACCATCTGCAACCGCGCCAAGGATGGGCATCACTACTGGTTGGAGAGCACGATCGTGCCGCTGCTCGGGCCCGACGGACAACCGCAGTTTCACCTCGCCCTCCGCACGGATGTCTCGGCACTCAAGGCGGCCGAGCTGGCGCTCCGGGAGGAGCATGAGGAACTGACGCAGAAGGTGGCGTTGTTGCAGGCCACGCAGGACCAGCTGTCTCTCTTCTTCCAGCACGCGCCGATCGGGATCAGTTGGCGCGAACTCGATCGCGACGGCCGGCCGGGTGTGAATCATGTCAACCGGCGCTTCTGCGAGATCATCGGGCTGAGCGCGGAAGACGCGGCGGACATCGCGAACGTCAAACGCATCACGCACCCGGATGATTGGAAGGTGCAGGAGCAGTTGACCCAGGAGCTGTACGCCGGGCGTCGGGACCAGTTCACGCTGGAGAAGCGGTACTTGCACCGGAACGGTCAGATCGTTTGGGGTAGCCTGACCGTGGTGGTTTTGCGCGATGCCCAGGGAGTGGTGACGCACCACTTTGGTATGGTCGAGGACATCACCGACCGGCACCAGGTGCAGGATGAGCTTCGCCGGGCCGAGGCGCGGTGGCGCACCTACCTGCAAACCGCCAGCGAGATCCTTTATGCGCTGACGCCGGAAGGGCGGCTGAAGTTCGTCTCGTCGGCCTGGACCACCAAACTCGGGCACTCCACGGACGCGGTGATCGGCCGTGCGTACTCGGACTTCGTGCACCCGGACGATGTGGCGGCCTGGACCGAGTTTTTCCAAAACACCCTGCGCACGGGCACCAGCGCCGGTTCGATCGAGTACCGCACCTTGCACGCGGATGGGCAGTGGATCTGGCACGCCTCCACAGGTTCTGCGTACACCGATCGCGACAGCCGGCGGGCGTTTTTCGGCGTGGGGCGCGACATCACCGTGCGGCGCGAGGCGCAGGAGCAGCTGAAGGCGGCGCTGGCGCGGCGTGAAGAACTCGAGCGGATCATCAACCGTTCACCCTCCGTGGTGGTGTTGTGGCGCAACGCGGAGAACTGGCCGGTGGAGTTCGTCTCCCAAAGCGTCCGCCAGTTTGGCTACGAGCCGGAGTATTTCACTGCGAGCAATCGCGGCTTCATCGCCATCACGCACCCGGATGACCAGGTGCGCGTCACCGCGGAGGTCGCGGCCCACGCGGCGGCCGGCCACGACGAATACAATCAGGAGTACCGGATTGTTTGTGCGGATGGGCGCGTGCGCTGGGTCGACGACCACACGGTCGTCCGTCGGGGTGCGGACGGTTCCGTGACGCACCACGAGGGCCTGATCACGGACATTACCGGGCGCAAAGTGGCGGAGGAGCGGGAGCGCGAGGTGCGCGAGCGCGATCTGCGCACCGCCGGTGAGATTCAGCAGCACCTGCGGCCGCGCGTCTTCCCGGACATCATGGCCGTCGAAATCGAGGCGTTGTCCGATCCTTCGATGCTGATCGGCGGCGACTATTACGACGTGCTGCCGGTTGATGCACGCCGCTGGGGCTTTGTCATCGCCGACGTCGCGGGCAAAGGCGCCGGCGCCGCCCTGCTGATGGCCGAATGCCGCGCCACCCTGCGCCTCTGCGCGACCAACGAGACCAGCCCGGCCGCCGTGCTCCGCCGCGCCAACCGGAGCCTGCAACCGGACATGCGTCCGGGCCTGTTCATCGCCTGCTTCTACGGTATTCTGGATCTCGATACGAAGGTGCTGCGCTACTGCCGCGCCGGCCATGAACCCCCCTTGCTCATGCGGGCCAGTGGCGGATGTGAGGCCCTGCCGGGAGTCGGCCTCGCCGTGGGGTTGGACGAAGGTCCGCTGTTCGACGAAATGCTCGAGGAACACGAGGTGAAGCTCGAATCAGGTGACCTGATAGCGCTCTACACCGACGGCATCACTGAGGCGATCAACCCGCAGGGCGAGGAGTTCGGTCGCGACCGCCTGGCCAACGCCCTCCAGCGCCACGTCGACAAACCGCTGGCCGAGGTTGTCCGCACGGTGGATCGTTACGTGCGCAACTTCTGCGTGCTCGCTCCGCGGCACGACGACCGGACGCTCCTGCTGATCCGCGTGAGCTGATCGGCGCCGACGCCGCCGCAGCAGTGCGACGGCCTCGCTCGAGTGGAGCGGCCGTTTACTCGGTCTGCAGCTGCGCGATGAACGCGTCGGCTTCGCGAATCGAGCGATCCATGTCCGCGATCAACGCGGTAACGTCGGACTCGAGTTCACGCGCCGTGACATCCAGTCCGGCGATCGCCCGCGCATTCAGATTGTGCTTCAGAAACAGCACCTGGTCGCGGAACGTCGACAACACCGGATCCATCCGGCTGGCCGCGGCGCGCATCAAACCAACGAGTTTTTCGTAGCGCTCCTCGGTGGCGGCGAGTTGCTGTTCGGAACTGCGGCGCAGTGACGCGTTTTCGTATTGGTTCAGCTCCTGCCGCCACTCGCGGAAGAGCGCTTTGGCGACGTCCTCAACCGAATCGATGCGCTCCCGCACTTCCTTTGCGCGGGCCTCGCTGCGTGTGAATTCACGATTCAACCGGTCGTAATTCTTTTTCAGGTCGCCGCCATCCGCCTTGGTCATGGCGAGCAGCTGATCGAGCGCACTGGTGAACTGCTCCTTGGCGTCGTCCTGGGCTTCGCGGGCGTCCTTCACGCGACTGACCAACAGGTCGCGTTTGGCGAACCCGACTTTTTCCATCGCGTTGTAGTACACGCTGGAGCAACCGGCGAAAACCAACAGCCAAGGCAGGATCAGGAGACGGGGGGACATGATGGGCAGAAAGCGTCGGGAATGAGGGTCGTCTGCGTCAGACCGGGCTCGGGCCGGCTGGTGCCGTCAGCTGCACAACCCGGTGGCCGGACGGGATTTTTTGGTTACCGTGCGCCCCCATGAAGTTCGACATCGTCATTGCGGGGGGCGGGTTTGCCGGAGCCTACTGCGCCCGCACGCTGGCGCGAACCTTGGGCGCGGCCGAAGGGGAAAAGCGCGTCGCCTTAATCGCCGAGCGCAACGTCCTGGTGTTTCAACCGATGCTGGCCGAGGTGGCCGGCGCGTCTCTCGGGCCAGCCGACGTGGTGAATCCGCTGCGCCACTTCTGTCGCGGCGTGGTGGTTCTGCAGGGCACGATCCAGGCGGTTAATTGGGGGCGCCGCGAACTGGTGGTCGATGGCGGTCGCTTCACGCGCAACCACGTCGTCGGTTTTAACCACCTCGTGCTGACCCTCGGCGGCGTGACGGATCTTTCGATCATCCCTGGCATGCGTGAATACGGCTGGCCCATGCGCTCGGTCACCGATGCGCTGCGGTTGCGCGCGGCGGTGATCAACCGAATGGAGGAAGCCAACCTCATTGCCGACCCGGCTGTGCGCGCGCGCCTGCTGACGTTTGTCGTCGTGGGAGGCGGTTATACCGGAGTGGAGACGGCCGGTCAGTTGCACGACTTGGTTTACGAGGCCAAGAAGTTCTACGTCAATCTGCGCCAATCACCGCTGCGGGTGGTCTTGGTGCACAGCCGCGAACATCTGCTCCTGGAAATCGGCCCCAAGCTCGGCGATTACGCGCGACGTGTCCTTGAAGAACGTCAGATTGAGGTCCGTCTGAAATCCCGGGTGGTTGAGGTCACCGCGAACAAGGTGCTCCTCGACGACGGCACGAGCATCGGCGGCTGCACGGTGGTGAGCACGGTCGGAAACGCTCCCAACCCGATTGTGCTGAGCGTCTGCCGCCAGGCGGGTACCGAATGCCAGAAAGGGCGTATCGCGGTTGAGCCGACGATGCGCGTGCCTGGCCACGACAACCTCTGGGCGGCAGGAGACTGTGCAGCCGTGCCGTGGAACGATCGGGGCGAGGTGAAGGTGTCCCCGCCCACCGCGCAGTTCGCCTTGCGCCAAGGCGTGCAACTGGGCCGCAACCTCGCGCGGATGCTGCGCGGTCAACCGCTGCAGCCGTTTCGCCATCGTTACCTCGGCCAGCTCGCCACCATCGGCGAACGTCACGCGGTGGCCGAAGTGATGGGATGGCATTTCCGGGGCTTCATCGCGTGGTGGATGTGGCGGACGATTTATCTGGGCAAACTGCCAGGGATCGCCCGAAAGCTGCGTGTGGTGATCGATTGGACCTTCGACATCTTCTTCGCGAAGGACATCAGCGTCGTGCTGCCGCCGGCCGACGAGACGGTGCGCGCCATTCACCTGGAAACGGGCGAGCTGCTGTTCGAGCGGGCCTCACCCGTGCGGGCGTTCTTCTACATCCGCCGCGGGGAAGTGCAGGTGACGACCTCGGCCGGTGTGTTGATGTTTGGCGCAGGCAGTATCCTCGATCAGGCCCTGCTCGACGAGACCTCGTGCTGGACCGGGGAAGCGATCGCCACCGCCAGCAGCGACCTGATCGCGTTCCGGGGCCGCGCGTTTGAACTGCTCCGGGACGAGTTGCGGCTGACGCCGCAACCGGCGGCCCTGGCCGGACGCGTGACGGCGGACAAGAAATGAGGATTCCCCTACGGTTCTTTCTGCTAATCTGCTAGAAACGTATCCGCTCCATGGACTGGCTACACCAGCTGTTTGCCCAGGAATCTGTCGCCCGCACCGTCGTGCTTCTCGGTGTGGCTGGCGCCCTTGGCCTGAGTTTGGGCAAGGTGCGCATCGCGGGCGTGAGCCTGGGCGTCGGCGGCGTGCTTTTTGCCGGTCTGCTCCTCGGGCACTTCAAGCTCACGTTCGACCACCACGTGCTGGAGTTCGTGCGCGAGTTTGGGCTGATCCTGTTTGTCTACACGCTCGGGCTCCAGATCGGGCCGGGCTTTTTTGGCTCCCTGCGGTCCCGGGGGTTGGTGCTCAACAGCCTCGCCTGCGGCGTGGTGCTTCTGGGCGCGTTGATCGCCGCCGGATGTATCGGTTTTGGATTACTCTCCGCGCCGGCCGGCGTTGGGCTGCTCTCCGGCGCGACCACCAACACGCCCTCGCTCGCCGCGGCCCAACAGGCGCTGAAACAGATGGGGGCGGGCGACGACGCCACCGCGCTGCAGGGCATGGCCTACGCCGTGGCGTATCCGTTTGGCATCATCGGCACGATCCTCGCCATGCTGCTCGTGCGCCGCGTGTATCGGATCGATGTGCCCGCCGAAATCGCCGCGGCCGAGGCGGCTCGATCCGCCTCCTCGCCCAAACCAGCGTCGCGCAACTTCGAGGTGCGCAACGCCAACCTCGAGGGCCGCACCCTCTCGCGAGTGCCTGGGCTGGCCGGCTCTGGCGTCGTGATCTCGCGATTTTCCCGCGAGGGTCGCGTGGAGGTTGCGCGGCCGAACACCGTGCTGCGGCTCGGCGACATCCTGCATGCCGTTGGACCGGAGCAGGGATTGGAAGAACTCCGTGTGGTCGTCGGGGCCGAGGCGGGAGTGGACCTCAAGTCGGTCCCGGGCCCGGTGATCAACCGGCGCCTGATCGTCACGAAGAGCGATGTGCTCGGGCAACCTTTGGCGGAGCTGGAGATCCTGACGGAAAGCTCGGTCGTGATCACGCGCGTCACGCGCAACGGCCTTGAGTTCACGCCGACGCCCAACTTCCGGCTGCAGTTTGGCGATATCCTGATGGTCGTGGGTGAATCCCATAGCGTCGATGCCGTCGCGGGCGTAGTCGGCAACTCGCCGAAGGCGCTGGAGTCCCCGCAGCCCATCCCGTTCTTCATCGGCATCGCCCTTGGTGTCGTGGTGGGTTCAATACCGCTGGCGCTGCCGGGCCTGCCGGCGGCGGTGAAGCTGGGGCTGGCGGGCGGCCCGCTCGTCGTGGCGATCCTGCTGTCGCGCCTCGCCAACACCGGCCCGGTCGTCTGGTACATGCCGCCGACAGCGAACCACATGCTCCGGGAAATTGGCATCACGCTCTTTCTCGCCGCGGTTGGATTGAAATCCGGTGAGCGCTTCGTCGAGGTGCTGCTGAGTGGGGAAGGCTGGCGCTGGCTGGCGCTCGGAGCGTTGGTCACGGCCGTGCCGCTGCTCTTGATCGGCCTGCTCGCGCGCGGGTGGCGCAAACTCAACTACGCAGAGATCTGTGGCCTGCTGGCGGGCAGCATGACGGATCCGCCCGCGCTCGCCTTCTCGCAGCAGGTGACCAACAGCGACGCTCCGGCCGTGGCTTACGCGACTGTCTATCCGCTCGTCATGCTGCTGCGGGTGTTCACCGCGCAGCTCGTCGTCTTCCTCTTGTTGCGTGGCGCCGGCTGAGCCGCGAGACGGTCGCACGGGCCGTGCGCGCTACGGAAAGAGGGGAATTGCGTTCCAGCGGCCGTCGCCCGTGCGGACGTAGCGGATCCGCTCGTGCAGCCGAAATGGTTTTTCGCTCCAGAGTTCGATCGTCTGCGCGCGGACGCGGAAGCCTGACCAATGGGGCGGCCGCGGCACTTCGCCCAACGGATAACGGAGCGCGGCGGCGGCGATCGCGCGCTCGAGTTCGGCCATTCCGCTGATCGGGCGTGACTGTCGCGACGCCCAGGCACCGATCCGGCTCAGGTACGGACGCGAGGCGAAATAGGCGTCTGCTTCCCGATCGTTTACCTTCTCCACCGTCCCTCGGACGCGGACCTGCCGCCCCGGAGGATTCCAGTAAAAACAGAGTTCGGCCCGCGGCGTCTCCGCCAACGCGCGGCCCTTGTCGCTCTCCAGATTGGTGTAGAACACGAATCCGTGCTCATCGACGTGCTTGAGCAGCACCATGCGCACCGCGGGCCACCCTTCCGGGTCGACCGTTGCGAGCGCCATCGCCGTCGGCTCCTTGAGTCCACGAACCCGCGCATCCTCCAACCACTCCTGAAACGTGCGGATCGGATCGACCACCCGTCGATCCTACCAGCTCGCGCCCCCTCCCGGCTCCGCACTTGTTGGCGAGAACACGCGAGCCACTTGTCACGTAATAAGTGACAAATCACCGCCGCGCGGCGAACCTCCGGCATGCCCCTTTCGCACGCTTCGGCCGGCACTGGAATTATGTCCCCTTTGGCTCCCTTGGGTGACTTGATCGAACTTCTGATCGAGTTGGGGCGGGAGGAATCGGCTCGAGCCGCGCGGAAGAAGACGGGGCTAAAACGCCCAGATCGGTGGCAGACTCTGCGGCCGGGAACGGACACACCGCTTTGGAACGCCGTGGTGGCGGCCACGTTGCCTCACCTCTCGCGCCGCGGCGCCAAAGCGCTGCTCGCGCGCGAGCTGATGGTGCCCAGGCAGCGAGTCCATCAGTACTTTGTCTCGCGCGACCAGTTGCCGGACGCGGAGCGACTGCTCCGGCTGCTCGTGTGGCTCGATGGTCGGCGGCGAAACGGCGCCGGAAGTTTGTCACGTATTAAGTGACAAGTGGGTTGGCATGGGTTCCGGGCTCGCCACGTCGGGCAGCGGCGTGGCATTCATTCATCGCCGCCGATGTCTTGCCGGTTTTGGCTTAGGCGGCGGATTGAGCGAAACCCTTCCTGAATGTGGCCGGTGTGGCCGGTGCTGCTTTTCGGCGGCCGAGGCGTACGTGCCCGTGCGGGGAGAGGATTGGTCGCGCTTGGCCGACGCGGCGGAGCGCGTTGCGCACTTTATCGGCAATCGCGCGTTCATGCGCATGGCGGGCGGGCACTGCGCGGCCTTGCAGGTGAATCGAGGTGTGGATGGGCCCAGCGTCTTCTTCTGCACGGTGTACGAGCACCGTCCGCAGGTCTGCCGCGACTTGGCGCGTGGCTCACCGCAGTGTGAGGCTGACCGGGCATCCAAGCCGTCGCCGCTGAGCTTGGAATGACCGGATCGGGTAAGTTTACGCTCGCCGTTGCAACCATGCCGCTAATGGTGACCCCGCTTTCCGGCGTTTCCCTGCATGTGTGCCCGTACCCGACTCGACGAATCTGAACAGCAACTGCTTGATCATGCCGCGACGCTGAGCCCGGCCGGCCGCGCGAAAATCTACCTCAAGCTCTCCGGTCCGGGCTGGTTGCAGGGAGCGGTGACGTTAGGTGGCGGAAGCCTCGCAGGGGCACTGTATCTCGGCATCTTGGGCGGCCCGCACCTGTTGTGGCTTCAGCCCTTTGCGATGTTG
Source organism: Verrucomicrobiota bacterium (assembly GCA_023386835.1). Lineage (GTDB taxonomy): Bacteria > Verrucomicrobiota > Verrucomicrobiia > Opitutales > Opitutaceae > Actomonas. The sequence goes on along the minus strand of JAEWIY010000107.1, from coordinate 8,410 downwards.
TGCGGCGTGACGCTGCTGGCGGCGATCGCGTACGTCACGCTCTCCACGGACGAGCGCCCAGTGGAGACCATGAGCCGGCACATCAGTCCCGTGCTGGCGATCGCGTGGATCCTGGCAACCATCGTGGCCGACTTGGTCTTCTGCATCGCGCAGTTCGCGTTGGCCAACTCCACCGTCACCCAAAACCTGATACCGGGCTTGGCGGAGAGCCAGAAGGCGCCCTGGATTGTCGGCACCATTCTTGCGGTGATCTCGCTTTCGATTGTGCGGGTGTACGACTCCGGCGGCCGCGGCATCCGCATCTTCGAGAATGTGCTCAAGGTGATGGTCGCGATCGTCGTGCTCTCGTTTTTCGGAGTGGTGATCAGCCTGACGATGGCCGGGCGGCTGGATTGGGCCGCGGCCTTCAAAGGGATGCTGGTGCCGAATCTCGCCTATCTGGTGACGCCGAGCCCGGAGTTGGCCGCGGCGGCGGCGGAAACCGGATCAAACGCGTCGATCTGGAGCGGCATGATCACCGACCAGCAGCGCAGCAACATCATCGCGGCGGCAGGCGCAGCGGTGGGCATCAACATGACCTTCCTGTTGCCCTACAGCCTGCTCAAGCGTGGCTGGGGAACGCGGGAGCGAGGCCTCGCGATTTTCGATCTGTCGGTCGGCCTGCTCATCCCGTTCATCATCGCGACGAGCTTCCTTGTCCTCGCGGCGTCGGCGGCGTTTCACACGCGGACGGATGACGTGCTCGCCGCTGACGGTTCGGTCCGTCCGGCGATGGCGCGCGCGTATTCAGCCTCTGTCGACAAGTTCCTGCAGCGCGCGCACGGTGAAGCGTTCACGACGGCCGCGCCCGAAGCGAAACAAGCCTTGCGCGAGGGGCTGGCGGAGCCGGACCGCCGGCTCGCGGCGATGCTCGCGGCGCGTGATGCGCGTCAGCTGGCGGAGACCTTGACCCCCTTCCTCGGGCAACGGGGTGCGAACCTGATCTTCGGGGCCGGTGTGCTGGCGATGGCTTGGTCGACCATGATCGTGCACATGCTCATGAACGGATTGGCGTTCAGCGCGCTGCTGAAGCGCTACGACAGCCGGCGGATCTTTATGATCGGAGCAGCGATGCCCGCGATCGCCGGTGTGCTCGCGCCGGCGCTTTGGACGGGGCCGTCCCGTGCGGCTTTGGCGATTCCAGCCGCCGTCATTGCCACGACTCTGCTCCCGATCGCCTATTTTGGCTTCCTGTTGTTGATCAACTCACGGGCTGCGCTCGGTTCCGAACGGCCGGAGGGCTGGCGGCGGGTTCGTTGGACGGTGCTGCTTTCGCTGGCCACGCTGGCGGCGACGGTGGCGAGTGTCTGGGCGCTGTTGAATCAAGGTACGCTCGGCCAAGTGGGCCTCGCAGTGCTGGCCGCGCTCTTCCTCGTCGCGATCGTGGGTTTTGCCCGCCGCAGCGTCGCCGGCGAACGCGGATCGACGCACAAATGAGTCGCCGTCAGGAACCGACCGCGTCCTTCACCAAGGCGGCGATCGGCTCCGGCAACTGCAGCCCCGCCGCGGCGGCTTGTCCGGCCGGGCTCAGCTTGCGCCACGTCTTGCGGAGGATATCGACAAATTTCTCCCGCGGGTAATCGGCGTGTTGGGCGGCGAACGCACCGATCTCGTTTTCCAAGAAGACCAGCACGGCGGCGTCCTCCAGCGCCTGCGTGCCCGGGTTGGTTTTTAAGCCGGTCTTTGAGACCCAAGTGGCGACTTCCTGCGCCTCTTCCGTCGGCACCCCGGCCTGCAGCAGCAGTTCTCTCGACCGCTCCGCCTGCCGAACGTAGAGCGTCTTGCGCCAGGTCAGATAACCGACCTTGCCCTCCGGATACTGAGCGCGGGGCAGCGTCCACCGCTCGAGGTGCTGACACCGCGCCGCCAGCCGCAGGATGACGGACGTGTCCGGCACCAAGCGGGTGATCCATGCCTCCATGCGGTCGGCGTAAACCAGCTCTGCCGGCCGACCGTCCGCCGTGCGATGCGGGTCGGCGGCATGTGCCTGATCGATGAGTACCCGGGCCTGCGCGTACACGTCCATGCGAGCACTGAGCACAACAGGCAGAACGGGCGCGCGCAATCCGGCGCTCACCTGCGTCCCGGCTGGGCCGCAGCGCGACGCCGCTCCCCGGCCGCGCGTCGCGCTGAACTTCGCTCAGGTGTCCCGGTCGGGCAGGCGCTCGATCCGGTTCTCCAGCGGCGGGTGCGTCGAGAAGACTTTCCGCGGCCCGTCCTGATCCTGCTGCAGCCGGATCAGCACGCGGCGCAGCGCGCCGGGGGCGTAGCCGGTGGTGAGCGCGAGGTCCCGTCCGCCGCGGTCGGCCGCGTATTCAGTTTGTGGATCGAAGCCCTGCTCGAGCAGCACCTTGACGACCTTCTCCACGCCGAGGTCGAAGTGCCGCAGGTCATTCTGCAGTTGCCGGACGTCACTGCTGCGGTCGCTCGCCAAGGCGGTCGCCCCGGCCAGAAACTCGCCGCGACCGACAATCTTCAGCGCGTGCCGCTCGGTAATGTGCGTGATCTCGTGCGCCAGCACCGCGGCTAGGGCGTCATCGTCGTCGCCAACGATCGAATACAATCCTCGGGTGACAAAAACGTAGCCGGCCGGGGCCGAGAAGGCGTTGACCGTATCGGAATTCAGGATGCCGAAGCGCCACTGCAGCGCCGGGCGGGACGAGTAGTGGGCGAGGGCGCGGCCGATGAGGTTGACGCGGCGGGTCATGGCTTCGTCGCGCACGAGCCCGCCGTGCGCGCCGATGATCTCGGCGGCGACGGATTCACCCAGCACCTGCTCCTCCTCGAGACCGATGCCGGTGACACCCTTGGCGACCTTGCCAACGTTTTTGGCGTTATCGATCGCCCGGTTGATCTTGCCGAAATCGAGCTGGGCGTGCGCGGGTGCGCTGGCGAGCAGGCCCGCCAGCGCGCACAAGGCCGCACCGCGCCGGGAGCAAAAACGAAAGGCGCTCATTGGTACTCTCCCTTCTTCTGCTCCTGCAGGTACACGACGACGTCACCAGCGGAGACCTTCTTGGCCTCAGCCTGCAACCACTCGATGTCCTCGGCCGCCTTTCCCAAACCCTTCCGGTCGGTGTAGTCGACCGTGGCGACGGCGAGCGGGCGGGCAGCGGCGGTGGCGGATGTCTCGGAGGCGGGCAGCGGCAGTCCGTCGAGGCCGCGCGTCTCGGACGGTTTCGACTCGGCGAGATTGCCGGCGAAGATCCAACCGCGCTGTCGCCCGGCGGAGACGTTGACCCAGGCGCCTTGCACGCCTTGGACTTTGAGTTCGCGGGCATAGGGCAGTTGAGCGACGGCCTTGGCCGTCACACGGGGCTCGGAGAGGAGCGCGGTTTCGACGCGCTTGGTGAACGCGGTGTCGCCTGCGTTGAAGGCGGCCGCGGCGGAGACCGCGGTGGCCAACAGCACGCTGGCGTGCAGGAGGGTGGATTTCATTTGCTCGAGAGGGTAACGATCGGCTCCCAGTCGATCGGCGGCGGAGAATGACTGAACCGGCGCGCCTCGGCGAGCAAAGCCTTCGTCATGAGGTCGTCCGGGGCCAGGGCGAGCGCGGCGGAGAACCCGTCCGCCGCCTGGGAAAACTGCCGATTGGCGAACGCCGCGTAAGCGGGTCGATACGCGGCCAGGAATTCCTGTTGCACGGGAAGGACCGTGGAGGATTCGCCCAACACTTCGCTGACTTCGACGGCCTGTTGCTTGCCCTTGACCCGCAGCCGCGTCAGCGGGCGCAGCAGGAGCCGGTCGCCAATCTCCCGTGCTGTCGTTTCGCCAATCAGGATCGAGGTGCCGAACTCCTTGTTCGCCCCCTCGAGCCGCGAGGCGAGGTTCACGGTGTCGCCCAGCACGGTGTAGTTGCGTTTGCGCGGCGAGCCGACGTTTCCGACGACGAGTTCTCCCGTGTTGATGCCAATGCGCATCGCGAGCGTGCGACCGTACTGGGGCCGCAGACGATCATTGAGCCGGGCGAGGACCTCCTGCGCGGCCAGCGCGGCTCGGGCGGCCGACTCGGCGTGGCGTGGGTCTGGTTGCGGCGCGCCGAACACGGCCATGATCGCGTCGCCGATGTACTTGTCGATGTACGCGCCGTGGGCGAGCAGCGCATCGCTCGTCTCTTCCAGGTAAGCGTTGATCAACCCGAGCAACTCTTCCGGTGACACCTGCTCGGAAAGGTCGGTGAAGCCGGCCAGATCACAGAACAGCACGGTCGCCACCCGGCGTTCGCCGCCGAGGGTAATCGCGCCCGGATCGCGGACGAGACGTTCCACCACCGTGGGATCCACATAGCTGCCGAACATTGTCTGCACTTCGCGGCGCCGCCGTTGCTCCACCCAGAGCCCCTCAGCGATGACGCCGCTCAAGGCGAGCAGCGTGCCCGCGACCGGCGTCGCCGGCGCGATGAACCACCCGTGGCTCAACCCGATGTAGGCGACGGCGAGCGTGGCGACGGCGAGGAGGAGCGCGGTCACGAACGCGAGCAGCAATCCGCCGCGCTGCAGGCCGATCACCGCGAGTACCCCGACCAGCACCGCCGCCCAGACCAGCGACGCGAGCCGCGGCCATTCGTTGATGAAGCCGCCGCCGCGCAGGTTATTCCACGCCGTCCAGTGCAGGAGCATGCCCGGCTCGAGTTGGCCGACGGGCAACGCTTTCAGGTCGTAGGTGCCGGCGGCGTTCGCGCCGACGAAGACGGTGCGGCCGCGCACGGCGTCAAACTCGGCGCCGGTCAGCAAAGGCTCCTCGGCCAGGGCGGCTTGCAGCGCCCCGACATCCGGCTCCATCGCTTCGACGGAAAATGCCTTCTCCGCCAGCCGGTCCACCAGATGCAGGCCCGGGTTGAAGAAACGGGCGGCGGAGACCACCGGCACACCAGCCGCCTGGATCTTTTCCAATCCGCCAAACCAACGGAGGGTGACCGGTTCGGTGGCGGAAACAGCTGGGGCGTCGGAGGCCGAAGCCGCCAGTGAACCGGGCAGGTCATAACGCCGTGCGACGCCATCCGAGTCGGGCATGAGTTGGGTGTGTCCCGTGCGCGGACGCGCGAAGAACTCCGGGTGCGCCGCGACAAAGGCCTCGTCCCAGAAGACGGGACCTTGGGTCTTGGTCCGGCCCAGGATCGTCCCGGGCACGGCTGCGGCCACCGCCGCGAGCAACTCGTCCTGTTCTGCCGCCGCCGACGACTCGAGGAAGGTCAGGTCGAGCACGATCCGCTCCGCTCCCGCGCGATCGAGCGCGGCGATCAGCCCGGCAAACGCGAGGCGGGGGAAAGGCCAGCGCCAGCCGTAGTCGGAGCGTTGTGCCTCCGCCATGGTGTGGTCGTCGATCAACACGAGCGCCGAGGCCGCCGGATCGAGCGGCGGCGCCGACCACGGCCGGCGGCTGGTGGCGTCGAAGAAAGCGCGGTCGAGCGTGAGTCCGATCCCGCTGAAATGAAACGCCGCGACCGCCGCCAGGACCGGAATCAACCATCGCCAGCGCGGCTGGATGGCTTCGATGGAAAACGGGGTACGCACGGGGACGGAGCCGGATTCCCGCAAAGCTCCTCGACCGCCGCAAGCCTGCGCCGGAACACCTTAAGTCACCTCCGGGCCGGCTGCCCTTAACCGGGCGGCACAAACCAGCGGTGGTGCACGTCGGTCCGGTCAACCGGCCACGCGCGCCAGCGTCGGGTGCCGCTGGCCGCTTCGACCAGGTTGTGGCAGACGACACGCAGGTCGTCGGGAGTCCAGAAATCCCGGCTGGCAGCCCGGTCGTGTGCCGCCGCGAGCAGAGTCGCGCGCGAAAGCACGAGCCCGCTCATGGGCGGAATTTCGCAGCCGAAGGTCACCAGCACACCCTGGAGCCGCGAGAGCACGCCTTTGCCGCCGGCGCTGTGGTCGGTCACGACGCACGCGGCGGGTTTTCCCAACCATAATCGCGTGCCTTCGCTGGGGGTCGCGTCCTCCAGGAAACGCTGCAGCACGCTGCTCCAGCTGTCCCAGTGGGTGCCCGTGCCAAAGAGGAAACCGTCGGCTGCCGCCAGCGTGGGTTGCACCTGTTGAAACGAGACGTCCGGCGCAAGTGTGACCGTGCTGACTTCGGCGCGGCGACGCAGCCTTCGCTGAGCGTGGACCAGCGCGGTGGCGGTGTTGCCGCGCAGTCCACCGATGGCGGCATTGATCAGGACGAGGTGAGGCCGGGGCGGCGTCATGGAAGAACCTGCGCGGGAGCAGGGCGTTTCTCAAATCAGCCGCCCGGGACGTTCAGCGGCAGCTTCGTCTAACCGTAAGTGAACCGCAAGAAGGCACAGAAGGCGCAAAGGGCGGGAAGAACCGTGTTGCGCTTCGTGAGCGTCTTGGCGGCGAACGGATCGAAGTCCGTCGCGTACCGCCTAACGCATTAAGCTTAGAGCCTAAAACTCAGTACACCGCTTCCTCGAGCAGGGCGAAGAGTTCGGCTTCGGTGATGCGGCGCTGGCTCATGCTGTCGCGCTCGCGCAGCGTGAAGGTGTCGCCTTCCTTCTCGATCGTGTCGAAGTCGATCGTGACGCACCAAGGCGTGCCGGCTTCGTCCTGGCGACGATAACGCTTACCGATCGCACCGCCGTCGTCGTATTGCACAGCGTAGCGGCGCTTGAGTTTCTGGTAGAGCGCCTTGGCGCGGGTGGTGAGGGCTTCCTTGTTCTTGAGGAGCGGGAGCACGGCGACCTTCACCGGTGCGATGCGGGGCGAGAGGCGAAGCACGGTGCGTTTCTCGACGTTGCCCTTTTCGTCGGTGACGTCCTCCTCGGCATAAGCGGAGGCGAGGACGGCGAGGAAGATGCGATCGGTGCCGACGGCGGGCTCGATCACATGCGGAACGACTTTGGCTTTTGTGGCCTCGTCGAACATCACCTGCGGCACGCCCGAGAATTTCTGGTGCTGTTGCAGGTCGTAGTCGGAGCGCGCGGCGATGCCCCAGAGCTCCTGCACGCCGAACGGGTACTTGAACATGATGTCCACCGTGCGGCGCGAGTAGAACGAGAGTTTTTCCTTGGGGTGCTCATAGAGCGACAGGAGCGATTCGGGCAGGCCGATCGAGATGAGCCAGTCGCGGCACCACTTCAGCCATTCCTCGTGGCAGGCGAACCAGTCAGCGTCGGGATGGATGAAGTATTCCATCTCCATCTGCTCGAACTCGCGCGAGCGGAAGATGAAGTTGCGCGGTGTGATCTCGTTGCGGAACGACTTGCCGACCTGCGCGATGCCGAAGGGCAGTTTCACGCGGGTAGTATCCACGACGTTCTTGAAATCGACGAACATGCCTTGCGCGGTCTCGGGACGCAGGTAGGCGACGGACGAAGCATCCTTGAGCGCGCCGACGTTCGTTTCGAACATCATGTTGAAGGCGCGCGGCGGCGTGAGGCTGCCGGGCTCGCCGGTCGCGGGCGAGGGGATGAGCGGAATCTCGTCGGGCGTGGCTTCGGTGAACTCGCGGACCTTCACCGGCTCGAGTGTGCCCTGGATGGCCTTCTTTCGCTTGAATTGCTCGGCGGCCTGCTGGAGTTCCTCGGCCGTCTTTTCCGATTCGAGCGCGGAGACGTAGCCGACGGTTTTGCCGTCCACGACGACGGCGGCGAAAAACAATTGGTCCGCGCGAAAGCGTTGCTTCGAGACTTTGCAGTCCACGAGCGGGTCCGTGAAGCCCTCCACGTGGCCTGACGCCTGCCAGACCTTTGGGTGCATGATGATCGACGTCTCGACGCCGACGACGTCGTCGCGGCGATGCACCATGTCGCGCCACCAGCAATCGCGGATGTTGCGCTTCAACTCTACGCCGAGCGGGCCGTAGTCGAAGAAGCCGTTGAGCCCGCCGTAGATTTCAGACGACTGATAGATGAAGCCCCGGCGCTTCGCCAGCGACACGATAGCTTCCATGGAGGGGGCGGATTCGGCGGACGTGGACATAAAGGGTTAGCTTTAGCCCCAGCCCGCGAGCGCGGTCAACGTCCGGCTTGATTCGGATCCACGGTCCCCGCCTTCTGGGCGAGCATCCACAAGCCGTATCCACAGGCCAGAACGAACAGGGCGAGTCCGCCCACCGCCATCCGGCCAGCGAGGGTGTTAGGCACCAACAGGAAGAGGGCCAGCAGGACGCCCGTGAACAGGATGATCTTGGCCATGATCTTGGCTTGGGCGAAGTCGGTCGTTCCGCCGACCTCCTTGGCGAAATCGATCGGGGTGCGGACGCGTTGGAAGAACGACTCTTCGCGCTCTGCGGCTTCGCGGGACCGCCGGGCGCGGAACGGCCAGCTCAGCAGCAGGGCGATCGCGGCGCCGGCGAGCACCCACAGGCTGCGATCCTGCAACGTCCACAACGTGCCGTTCACCCGTTCGTCCACCAAGGTGTAGAT
>JAEWIY010000064.1 GCA_023386835.1 Verrucomicrobiota bacterium | reverse complement strand
GTCGGTTTTGGTGTAGATGATGGTGGGAGCCGCAGGCATGATGAAAAAGAAGAGATCAAGTGCAGCGCGGGAGCCGCCATCGGTCAATCACGCGGAATCCGCCGTTGCCGTTCCTCGGGAGCGTTCCGGACGGTTTTCAGAAACCAAAGCACGGCCGTTTGCCGGGGCTCGTGCGGGTTCGACGGGGTCGAAAGCTCGAAGAACCGGCGAGCAATCGCAAGGGAAGGGGGCGCTTCCTGGCGCTGGCAGAAACGGAGGAAGTAGAGAATGGCCTGCCAATACTTGTTTCGGGTCGTTTCATCGGGGAAGGCCGCGTGTAGAGCTGCTTTCCACGTCGCGGAGCCGGACGCCGAGCGAGGACCACCGGATTGGGAGAGGCCGGACGATCGGTTCGGAGGAGGGGAAACCGGAGGCACGTCCATAGAACGCGGAAAGTTGTCCCAATCTCGCAGCGAATAACGCAGGCGGCGGTGAACCGACCTCATCCGGCCGGTTGGCGCGATGCCGCGTTCGTCGGGACCGTCATGTGACTGGCGTCGGTGGCGGCGCTGCGTATGCTTGTGGCGCGATGGATCGGCTGCTCGACCATGTTGACTTGCGCGTGCGGGATTTGGAGCAGGCGGCTCCGTTCTATCGGTGTTTGTTGCCGCTCCTGGGATTCACCGTGCGGGTGGATATTCCGGGCTGGCTGCAGTTCGAAGCGCCCGGACGCGAGCCGCGGGAGTTTTTTGGGGTGACGGAGGATCCCGCGCACGTGGCGAACCGGAATCGCATCGCGTTTTGGGCCACGTCCCGTGAACGCGTCGATGACCTCGCGCACCTCGTGCGGGCACTCGGGGCCAACCACGTCGAAGGACCCGGCTTGGAGGGGCCGATCCACTACGCAGTCTTCTTTGAGGATCCGTCCGGCAATGCGCTCGAGATCTGTTATCGCCATCCGAGTTTCCAGACTGCGCCCGAGTGATGGCGGCGAGGGCGCAACCAGCGTAAGCTCGCGTGGGGATCGCCGCGGAGCTACCGTTGTTGGCACGTCACCGATGAATGAAACCTATGTTGAACTCGTCCGGCGGGAGTTTGCGCGTTTGCGGGACCTGGCGGAACGAGCGATGGCGCAGTTGAATGACGAGCAGTTCTTTGCCGCCCCCGCGCCGGACGACAACAGCGTGGCGGTGATCGTGAAACACATGAGCGGCAATCTCTGGTCCCGGTGGAGCGATTTTCTCACCACCGACGGTGAGAAACCGGAGCGCGACCGGGACACGGAGTTCCGCCTCGAACCAGGCGACACCCGAGTGCATCTGGTGGAGCGCTGGACGCTCGGTTGGAGGACGTTGTTCGACGCGTTGACTCCGCTCCGCGTGGCGGATCTATCGAGAACGATTCGGATCCGCGGCGAGCCGTTGACCGTGCTGCAGGGGATCAATCGTCAGCTGACGCACTACGCGTATCACGTTGGACAGATCGTTTATGTGGCCAAGCACCATCGCGGAGCGGCCTGGCAGACCTTGAGTATTCCGCTCGGGCAGTCGGCGGCGTTTAACCAGCAGCCGGCCCGTTATCTGGAGCCGGGCGGGCCGGCTCCAGTGGCCTGAAGCTGGCGGGGAAAGACTGGCGCGCCGTCCAACTGGGGCCGTATACATCCCGTATGCCCCTTGAACTCCGTCCGAATTGCGAATGTTGCGACCGGGACCTGCCGCCGGACTCGCGTGAAGCCTACATCTGCACATTCGAGTGCACCTTCTGCGTCAGTTGTGCGGAGCAGACGCTGGGATTTGTCTGCCCGAATTGCGGCGGTGAACTGGTGCGGCGCCCGGTGCGTCCAGCGGCCAAGCTGCGTCGTTATCCCGCGTCGACCCAACGCGTCCGGCGCGACAGTCCCTGTGCAGCCCGGATGTAACGCGCCGACGCCGGCGGCGTGGGGAACGTGCAGAGGTTTCTGGCGCCGCCCGCCCTCACGGGAGCTTTCCATTTGCGCGTTTTCTGCGCATGTCTAGCGCCATGCCCACTGCGATTGTCCTGCTGAAAACGGATCGGAAACGCGTCACTGGCATTGCTGACAAGCTCCTGGAACTGCCCGATGTGTCCGAGGTGTACTCGGTCTCGGGTCGTTACGATCTCCTGGCGATGATCAAGTGTGACGCCCTCGACAAGATCGAGACGATCATCACCGACCACGTGCTGAAGACCGATGGGATCCTCGACAGCGAAACCCTGTTTGCCTTCCGCAGCTACGACAAACGTGAGGGCGGGCGGGCGATTGATGTGGATTAGCGACGGTTCACGCCGCCTGCGCGGATGGACACAGCCCCCATTCAGCCGTCCTCGGGCGGGGAGGAGGATCCGTATTCACTCCGTCGATTCGTGGAGGCGCAAGCCACCTGTTTCGACGCCGTGCGGCGGGAACTCTCGGCCGGGCACAAGACGTCGCACTGGATGTGGTTTGTCTTTCCACAGGCGCAAGGGCTCGGGAGAAGTGCGATGGCGGAACGCTACGCGATCCGTTCGCGTGCGGAGGCGCTGGCTTACCTGCGTCATCCGGTCCTCGGACCCCGGCTCCGGGAGTGCAGCGAGGCGCTGTTGCGCCACCGAGGCCGATCCGCGCGTTCGATCCTTGGCTCGCCGGACGACCTGAAGCTTCGTTCGTCGATGACGTTGTTTGCCACGGTGGAGGGTCCTGGCTCGGTTTTCCAGCGCGTGCTCGAGGCCTTCTTTGCCGGCGAATCCGACGAAGCGACGGGGCGGTTTCTCGGCATGGACACGAACGCCAAATGACGCGAAGCGAAACAGACCCTTCCGCGATCGGCCGCCGGCGGACGCCGGCGATTCGGCTGCGCCCTGCGACCCTGGCCGATGTGCCGCTGCTGCGCCGTTGGGACGAGCAACCGCACGTCCTTGAGAGCGACCCAAACGATGACTGGGATTGGGAGAACGAACTCGCGGTGACGGTGCCATGGCGCGAGTCCTACATCGGCGAAGTGGATGGCCGCCCGGTGGGATTTCTCCAGATCATCGATGCCGCGCGGGAGGAAACCCATTACTGGGGTGAGATCGCGATCGGGACCAAGGCGATCGATCTCTGGCTCGGCGAAGCGGAAGATCTGGGGCGCGGCTATGGGACGGTGATGATGAAACAGGCCATCGCGCTCTGCTTTGCCGATCCCGCGGTGCATTCCATCGTGATCGACCCCTTGTACGGCAATACGCGGGCGCGGCGATTTTATGAAAGGCTGGGGTTCCAGTTTGAGACGCGCCGGCAGTTTGGACCGGATGATTGCGCCGTGTATCGCCTCTGTCGCGACGCGGGTGTGGGCCTGACCGGAAGTTTGGCGCCGGTGGTGCAGCAGGACCCGACCGGTTGCGCCATCGCCTGCGCGGCGGTGCTGACCGGCCGGACCTACGGTGAAGTGAAGGACGTGGCGGCCGGTCTTGGCATTCGCGTGGAGGATTCACGCTTGTGGAGCCGTCCCGAACCCATGCGCCGGTTGTTGAAGCAGCTGCAGGTTGAGGTCGCGGCACGTGAGCAGGCGTTCACCTCCTGGGATGCGCTGCCTGCGTTGGCGCTGCTGGCGATCAAGTGGCACGTGGAAAAAAACGGAGCGGCGTGGCATTGGGTGGTCTTCACTCGTGACGAGTCGGGGCCGTCGGTGCTGGATCCGAAGCGGGGCTTGCGCGCCAACCGGCGGACTGACTTGGGACGGATCAAACCGAAGTGGTTCATCGAGGTGAGTCGTGTGCCGGCGCCTGACTCCGGAGGCGCGACGGGACTGCCGCCTCCGCCGCCGGACTATGAGCGGCGGATGCCGCGGTGGGAGGAGGCCGCCGAGTTGGTGGAGGTCGCCCCGGATGTCTTTGGTCGACCTGCGCAGCTGGAGCCAATGGCCGCGGCACGCTGGCGGGCCATGCAGGCGGCGGCGAAGAGTGATGGCGTGCAGTTGCAGCTTGTATCCGCTTTCCGGAGCGTCGACCGGCAGCGCCGGCTGCTTGAGGTGAAACTCGCGTCCGGGATGGCGCTCGCCGAGGCGCTGCGATTTACCGCTTACCCGGGATTCAGCGAACATCACACCGGACGGGCCGTGGATGTTGGTTCACCCGCGTGCGCGCCGGTGACCGAGGCCTTTGCTGAAACGCCAGAGTTTGCCTGGCTGGCACGCCGGGCAGCCGAGTTTGGATTCGCGCTGTCGTACGGGCGCGACAACTCGCACGGCGTCGACTACGAGCCGTGGCATTGGTGTTGGAGGGGGCGGACGTGAGCGAGAGCTCCCCTGGGCGGGGAGGACAGGGACGGGAATTCCAGCGACGAAGTACGCCCAAGCGATACATCGCGGTGTGCGCTTGCGTTGACCCAACGCCTGTTACGCTCGTTGCCCCATGACTGCCCCGCTCAATCCAGTCGATCTCGACCGCTGCTTCTCCGCCATTCGGTCGTACTGGGACCCGCACCTCGTCGGTGAACTGAACGGACAGGCGGTCAAATGCGTGAAGGTCAAAGGAGAGTTCGTCTGGCATCACCACGAAGACCAGGACGAGCTTTTCTACGTCCATCGCGGGCAGCTGCAGCTGCGCTTGCGGGAGGGCGTTGTGACGGTTGGGCCGGGTCAGTTCTACATCGTGCCGCGTCGTGTCGAGCACCAGCCGTACGCACCGGAGGAGGTGGAGCTGGTGTTGTTTGAACCGCTGGAAACTCTCAATACGGGCAACGTGCGTCATGAGCTGACCAGAGAGCAGCTGAAACGCCTCTGAGCGCGGTGGCCCGAGCCGGTGGCGCCGACCGTCCGGGTGCCCTCGGCGAATCACCTGATTGCACATTCAGCGCTTCACCCGGAGCGGGCCCGGCGCGGATGCTCGACAGTTCCACGCCACGGGCTCACCCTGTCTCTTCCATGCTGTTCAAAACGAAGCGCACCCCCGCGCAGCTGGCTCAGAGCGAACGTGAGGCCATTGTCGACCTTCTGCACCTTTGTTTGTATGCCGACGGTCACATCAGCCTGCAAGAGGGCCAGTTCCTGGCCGAAGTCGTCAACGTCATCGGTTGGGACACAAACCTGGCGTTTTCGAGTTATGAGTCCCGCTCCATTGCCGCCGCCCGGGCGGCCCAAGGGGACGAGCGGAGCAAGCAGGAGTTTATCACCCACGCGGCGGCTCGGCTGCGCTCGGGGACTGCCCGCCAGCTGGCGGTTTCGCTTTGCCGCGAGCTGATCGAGGCCGACGGCACCTCCCGGAAGGAAGGTGTCGTGATTACGCAAATACGGTCCACACTCGGGGTGCGCTGACCGAACGGAAACTCGAGCCACCCGCTGTCCGGCGGAGTACGGCTGCGGGGGCTAAATTGATGAAGACACGGCCAGATCTTTGGGCGGGCGGAGCGAAGCGTGTGCATCCGCACGCCTGGTTGTGGGAGCCGCTGGAGCCGGATCCAACGTTCGTGCTGCGATCGATGTTCGGTGCGAAGGCGATCTATCTGGATGGCCGCTTGGTGCTGTGTTTCGCCGCGCGCGAGGAGCCGTTTTGTGGTGTGCTCGTCTGCACCGAACGGGCGCACCACGTCGCGTTGCAACAACAGTTCGGCGCACTCGCGCCGCACCCGATTCTGCCCAAGTGGTTGTATCTTTCGGAGGCAGCCGCGGCCTTCGAAGCGATCGCGGAGAAACTCGTGCGATTGGCGCAGCAACGGGATCCACGGCTCGGGATCGTGCCGCCGCCCAGGCAGAAAGCGTCGCGGCGGCCGACATCAGCGTCGCGGCGGCGCTCGGGCTCGGCCTAGTCCGCGAGCGCGCGCTCGAACCGGACGAATGTCCGTGCGGCCGACGGCTCGTCACCGAGACGACAATCGACCGGAGTGGGACGAGGACTGGCGAAACCTTCACGCCTGCGTTTGCTGTCGGATGTGGATCCACGGCGCTCATTCGCCCCACGCACACGCGGCGCGAACCGGATTTCTGGGGGCTTCTCGATCATGGGCACGCTGACCGGCGGTTGTTTATGTGGTGGGGTGCGGTACGAGGTGGAGGAGCCGCTCACCGCGCTGGGCGACTGTCACTGCATCGACTGCCGTCGAAGCAGCGGTGCGCCTTACGTCACGTGGGGTACGGTCCCACGGTCCCAGCGGCGGATCCAGGGCGCCACGCGCCGTGTGCACCATGCCGGACGGGTGCGCGTTTTCGCGGCCTGTTGCGGCACGCACCTGTTTTTCGAGGAAGACGAGGAATCGGACACGATTGATGTGACGATCGCCACGCTCGACGACCCCGTGCCGCACGCGCCTGCGAAAGCGATCTGGCTGGAAGATCACCTGCCGTGGGTGCCGCTGAACCCGGCGGTGCCGAAGTATGCGCAATCCAGCGCGGCCGAAGGCTCATGACCTCTCCGCATCCGATCGAAGACCTGAAGACGTTGATCGCGTCCGCGGCACCGCGGCACGAGCCGGGAGAGTATGTGTTCGTGACGTTGTCCGACGCCACCGCGATCGAGCGGTTGCAGCCGATCGGTACGTTCCGGGAGGCCGAAGGCTGGTCGGTCCTTTGTGCGCGAGCGCACGCGGAGGCATCCGGACTGCCGTTTAGCGGCTGTTTTGGCTGGATCGTGTTGGAGGTGCATTCGTCGCTGCACGCAGTCGGCTTCCTCGCGGCCATCACAAGTCGGCTCGCCTTGGAGAAGATCCCGTGCAACGCGGTTTCCGCCTATCACCACGATCATCTATTCGTGCCGATCGAGCGGGTGGAGGAGGCCATGGAGACCCTGCGGGCGTGGATTCGGGAGGAAAGTCCGGCGCCGCGGCTCTAGTTGAGAATCTCAGTAAGTTTCTCTTAAGCAAGCACTCCGACGTGACGAACATCTGGGGCGACGCGGGTCCCCTGCACTGCGTCACCGCCCGCAACACGGTCTGGCAGGGGCTTAGGTAGCGTAGAGTCATCATCAAAACTGTTGCAGCGGGGCGGCCGGTTCGTCGGGGGGCCCCGGTCTTTTGAGCGCCGATGGCGTGGGGGTGGTGCCGAGGCTACGATCCGCTCTGACCGTTCATCGCGTCCTTGCGCGGCTCCGATACGCGGGGCTGAGATTAAACCGCGCCGCGGTCCCCGTTTGCGGTGCCACTCCCCATGCAGGTGAAGCTCTCTGGCCTTTCTGCCGTGGCGCTCGGCGTTCTGCCGCTATTGCTGTTGGCGCAAACCGATGTGCCGGTCCGTCGAGACGCGCGCGTGCTGGCGACAGAGCGGGCGCCGGTTGCACGCGTGCGCGTGGAGGGATTGGCCGACCAGTTGAACAACGTTCGCATCACCGATCTGTCGGGACGTGAGGTCGCCGGTGAACTCGATCCCCAGCGTGATGGCGCCGCGGTGTTGCTCCGCGCGCGGACCGAGCCGCTGCTCGTCCGCATGCGCGCGATTCAGGAGTTGGAGCCGGTGACCGGGCAGAAAGTGGTGTTGCCCGGTGGCATGATTGTGCCGACGCGGCGCCCCGATGGAACACCGTCGGACCAAGCCGCCTGGTATCGCCTCACGATGGAGGCCAGTCCGCTGCCGGCGCCATGGGAACCGGGGGCGGGCGAATACCAGACGACGCTTCGGTTTGGGCTCCGCCGGCCGCCGGAGTTGCCGGCCGAGTTGCCTGAGGGCCAGCCGGTCGTCGTGCGGGTGGCGCTCGACGGCCTGGCGTCGACGGTGGAAATCGAGCCGCTGACGCTCGAACGCGCCGGGCTCGAATTCGAGAAGCCCTTGTTGCTGCGGTTCCGGGTGCTGACCGAGAATCCAAAGCTGCTGATTCGTTCCACCTTCTCGGATGCGGACCTGCTGATCCGTGCGGTGCCGCGCATCGAACTGCGGCCGCAGCAACGCAGCGTATTGGGCCTTGGACTACAATCGGTGCCGGTCACCGTCGCGAGCGTGCTGGCGCACGGCCTGCCGCGCCCGTTGAACCAGTCGCCGCTGGCGATCGAGGTGGAGGGGCCGGCGCGCGTCGAGGCGGCGCCGGAGCGTTGGCCTGAGGGTGAGGCGGCCACTCAGTTTGCTTTGCGTTCCGGCGGGCTGGCTCCGGTGCGGCTCACCGCGACCGCCGGTGGATTGACGGGACAGGCAATCGTGGAGCAGCGATTCCCCACGCTCCCGCTGATCGCGGCACTGATCGGGGGCGCGCTGGGTGGTTATGCACGCCGGTTTGTCAAACGGGCGCGGCGGCACCTGACGCGCAAACGGGTCGTGGAAGGGCTGGTGGTGGGATTGATCGCCTTCGTGGCGGGCGTGCTCGGGGTCGGCTACCTGGGCCTGCCCGCGGCTTTGGTCGCGACGGAAGCGGGTGCGTTTTTGACCGGCGCCCTGACCGGCTTTGTCGGTGTAACCGTGCTGGAAAAGCTAAGTGGCGGCAAAACGGGGGTGGCTTAAATCACTCCGGCGGAGGTGGTTGGTACTGTGGAGCGAACCGGCGTGAACGAGCCGGGTCCGTAATTGGCCGGTTACTCCATGTCCGCGCTCCGCTTCACACTTCTCCTGGCGACGCTCGCCTGGTTGCTCGCCGGTCCGGACGCGCCAGCGAAGACCGCGCATGAGCCGCAAACACCTTGGTACGACGGATTAGGGCGTTATGAACGTCCGATTCAAACCAAGGTGGACGGCGCCCAAGGCTATTTTAATCAGGGATTGGTTTTCCTGATGGCCGGGCAGGCGGATGAGGCACTGCGTTCCTTCAAGGAGGCGGCGCGCTTTGATCCGCGTTGCGCGATGGCTCATTGGGGTATCGCCCTGGCGCAGGGACCGCGTCTCGGGGTGCCGAAACCCGGCGCGCGGGCAGAAGCCGCGGCCGTGGCTGCGCTCAACCGCGCGCATGAGTTGGCGGCCAAGGGCTCGCCCGTCGAACAGGCCCTGGTTAGTGCGTTGGGGCGTCGTCACCGCGATCCGCCCCCGGACGACCGCCGGCCCTTGGACGAGGAGTATGCCCGCGCGATGGTGGAACTGCAGCGCTTGTATCCAGACGATGCGGACATTCAGGCGTGGGCGGCGGAGGCGTTGATGATCGCCGCCCAGGTTCAAGACGCTCCGGCCGAGGGCGAGCGACTGCGAGAGCAGGCGGCGGAAGCGGTCGGGCTGGCCTTGGAGCAGCGGCCGGAGCATCCGCTGGCCAACCGGCTGACGGTCCTTTGTGCGATGCACTCGGCGTCCCCAGAACGTGGAGACGCAGCGGCGGAACGCCTGCGGGAACTGGCGCCCGGCGTGTCCCCGTTCGCTGCGCTGGCGGCGCGACATGACGCCCGGCGCGGGCGCTGGGGCGAGGCAGTCGAGACCGGCTTGAAGGCGCTGGCCGCGGATGCACGTTACCGCGAACTCTCCGGAAGTCCGCCGGAGAGTCACCGGCTCACGATGGTTCAGCATCGGCTGGGCGTGGTGCACGCGGCGGTCATGTCGGGTCGGCGCGAGTTGGCGCTGGAGCAGGCACGGGCGGTGGTGGCGGATTTGCCGGCGGACTGGCTCCCGCGGCATCGAGAGAAGGCGGACGGGTACGTTGCGGCGCCGATCCTGGTTCTGGTCAAGTTTGGCGAATGGGAGGCCGCGCTGGCCGAACCGAAACCCGCGGACGGCCTTCCGCTCGCGGCGGTGCTCCACCACGCGGCGCGCGGTCTGGCGCTGGTGGAGCGGGGCGACCTGGCGGCCGCTCGGGAAGAGGCGGTGACTTGCGAACGTATGAGTACAGAGGCCCGCGTCGAAGACCGGGCGAAGAAACAGGCCGCCGCTCGCTGGGCCCAGGTGACGACGCGGATGTTGACCTGCCGCCTCCTGCTGGCGGAGGGACGGTTCGATGACGCGGTGAAAGGGCTCGAGCAGGCGGTGCAGGAGGAGGAGAGCCTGCCCTGGTCGATGGACATGCCGATGCTTCTGCCGGCGCGACACGCGCTGGCCGCGGTGCTGCTGCAGGCGGAGGACCTCACCCGGGCCGCGCAGGTGTATGAAGCTGACCTGGAGCGCTGGCCGGAGAACGGATGGGCCTTGGACGGACTAGCGAAAGCGAAACTCGGCGCCGGAGAACGCGAAGCGGCCGATGCCGTGCGCGAGCGGCTGCTTGACTCCTGGAAAACCGCGTCCTCGCCCCGCACGGGGTGGGCGTGGCGTGGAAGCGCGGATACGTCCGTCGCGGAGTAGTGCCTCGGGCACGACAGCGCTCGACTGACGGATGCGGGCGGAGATCAGCCGAGCACGGTGAGCACAATGCCGCCGAGGATGCCGAGTACGGCCGGCAGTTTCCGCAGGATGTTCTTCTCGCGGAAAACGAGGACTGCTCCGAGGAACGCCACCAGCGTGCTGCCGCGACGGAAGCTCGAGACGACCGCAATCAAAGCCTCCGGATCCCGCAGTGCGTCGAAGTAGATGAAGTCGGCAACGAGCAGACTGAGCGCGATCAACGGAATGCTCCACCGCCACGTGAACGGCTGCCGTGGCCACCAGTTCAGCCGCCAGCCGATCACGAGCGGCAGGAACAGCAGCGCGAGGTAGATCGAGAACCAGCATTGCACGGTCGCGGCATTGTATCCACCCGGACCAAGCAGCACCTTGTCGTAGAGTGCGCTGATGCCGTTGAAGAGCGTCCCGATCACCGCCCACAGCACCCAGCGGTTGCGGTGAAAATGCACCCCCTCGTCGCGACCGGCCCACGAAAGGGCGAAGAACGAGACGAGAGTGATGAGCACGCCCAGCGTTTCGAGCAGCGACAGCCGTTCGCCCAAAAACAGCAGAGCACCGGCGAGCGTCCACAACGGGCCCGTGGCGCGGATGGGCGAGGCCAGCGAAACCGGCAGGTGTTTGACCGCGAAGTAGGTGCAGGTCCACGACACGGCGACGATGGTGGACTTGAGCAGGAGGAGCAGGTGGTCACGCCAACCCAGGTCGGGCACCTGCAACGCGAGGGGGAGGTTCGTGTCGGCCCGCAGCAGTGCGAGCCAGATCAGCGCGTTGCAGACCGTGCTGAGGAAGAGAACCGGCAGGACCGCGTTGCGAGTGACGGCATGTTTCGTGAACAGCTCGTAGGCCCCGAGGAAGGCGGCGGAAAGCAGGCTGGCGGTGATCCAATCCATCGGGAGCAGGCGAAACGAAGCGGGCACGGTGACCGGCGTCGCGATCCGCCACAAGCGGACAAGCGCCTTTGCTGCTGGCGGACCGACTGGAGCCAATTGCCGTGGGGCGGGCGCGGGCAGTGGTCTAATTTGCGACGAGGCCGGGCGGAGTTTTCGTTGGCGGTGCGGCGGCTTTGTGACAGGAACGGTGCGCTTTTCCCATGAGCCTTTACCTCGGCATTGATTCCGGAACGCAATCGACGAAAGCGGTGGTGCTCGATCTGGAGACCCGCAAGGTGATCGCGGAGGCGCGGGCCCCGCACCAGCTCATCTCGGGGCTGCCGGTGGGGCACATGGAGCAGCACCCGCAGGAATGGACGACCGCGCTCGACTTCGTGATCACGGAGGTGGTCGCGAAGATTGGCAGTGAGGCGGCGCGGCGGGTGCGTGGGATCGGCGTTTCCGGGCAGCAGCACGGCTTTGTGCCGCTCGACGCGAACGGCGAGGTGATCCGGCCGGCGAAGCTTTGGTGCGACACGTCCACGGTGGCCGAATGTGACCGGCTGACGCGCAAACTCGGCGGTTTGAAGGCGGTGATTCGCCAGGCTGGACTCGCGTTCCTCCCGGGCTTCACGGCGCCGAAGATTTTGTGGTTGAAGCGCAATGAACCGGCGAACTACCGCCGGCTTCGGCATGTGCTCCTGCCGCATGACTACCTCAACTTTCATCTGACCGGAAAGTACTTCATGGAGTACGGCGACGCGTCCGGGACTGCGTTGATGGACGTACGCCGGCGCCGTTGGTCCAAGCCGGTCCTCGCCGCCATTGACCGTAACCTCGAGGAGTTCCTGCCGCCGTTGAGCGAGTCGGACGCGGTTGTGGGGACCTTGCGGCCGGAACTGGCGGCAAAGTATGGCCTCTCCGGCGACGTGATCGTGTCGGCCGGTGGTGGAGACAACATGATGGGCGCGATCGGGACGGGCAATGTGAAGCCCGGCGTGGTGACAGCGAGTTTTGGCACGAGCGGCACCATCTACGCATTTGCGGAAAAGCCGGTGGTCGATCCGACCGGTGAGATCGCGGCGTTCTGTTCCTCGACCGGCGGCTGGCTGCCGCTGCTCTGCACGATGAACGTGACCACGGTCACGGAACAGGTGCGGGCGTTGTTTGGCTACGATCATGTGGCGCTGGCGGAAGCCGTCTCGGCGACGCCGCCGGGCGCGGGAGGGCTGGTGCTGCTGCCGTACCTGGAGGGCGAGCGTACGCCCAACGTGCCGGCCGGCTCGGGCGTCCTGCTCGGGTTGAATCAGCACACGTTCAAACCCGGTCACATCGCGCGCGCGGCCATGGAAGGCGTGACCCTGGGCATGAATTATGGCCTGCGGCGGCTCGACACGCTCGGCGTGAAAGCCCGCGAGATCCGGGTGACGGGCGGCGGCGCGAAATCCGCAGTCTGGCGGCAGATCATGGCGGACACGTTTGGGGTGCCGGTCGTGGCCATGGCCGAGGACGAAGGCGCGGCGCTGGGCGGCGCCATCCAAGCGGCTTGGGCGGAGGCGCGGCAGGCCAAACCCAACGCGCGGATCACAACGTTCACCGAAGGCGTGGTGGCGGTGAAGGAGGAGACGCGCTGCAAGCCGGATAAGGCGCGGGCCGCCCGGTATCGGGAACTGCAGGACGTGCAGGATCGCCTGAGCCTCGCGCTGCGCGACGTCTTCCCGCGGCAGCGCGCGCTCGCGGTGGCGCGCTAACCCCGTCGCCGGACGCCGCGTTCCTTTCGGTTAACGGGGGTGTCCGGAGCGCGGCGCGCGTCTGACGGTTTTGATCGGCTTCGCTCGCCCTCCAGACGGGTGGGTGGGGGCAAGGGAGTGTACGATCCGGCAACCGGGGTGCCCAAGGCGTTTTCGCGCTTTCAAGCCCCCAACCGGGTGTGCTGAATCACTGGCATGAATCGGTTCATCCGGCTGCTTCTTCCGTTCCTGCTCCTCAGTAGCCTGGCGCGTGCGGAGACCCCGCTCAAGGTCCAGGTGGTCGTGGTCACGATGTTTGAACCGGGAGCGGACACCGGCGACCGTCCGGGAGAGTTTCAGCTCTGGGTCGAGCGCGAGGGGCTGACGGAGGTGCATCCTTTTCCGCAGGGCTACCGCGACCTGCGGTCGACGCCGGATGGTCGTATCCTGGGAGTGGTGACAGGTGTGGGCACGGCCCGCAGCGCGGCCACCATCATGGCGCTGGGGCTTGATCCGCGCTTTGACCTGACCCAGGCGTACTGGGTGGTGGCCGGCATTGCGGGAGTGGATCCGCACGATGCCCCGTTGGGCTCGGCGGTTTGGGCCGAATGGCTGGTGGATGGCGATCTGTGCCATCACATCGATCCGCGCGAGATCCCGGAGGGCTGGACCACGGGCTATCTGCCGCTGCGAAAGAAGAAACCGTTTGAGCTGCCGGTGGATCGGAGCGAAGGACAGGCTTACCGACTGGAGCCAGACCTGGTGGAATGGGCGTATCAACTCACGCGCGACACGCCGCTGGACGACACCGAGGCGATGCAACGCCGGCGCGCGCTCTACACGGGTTTCCCCCAGGCTCAGCGGCCGCCCTTTGTCCTCAAAGGCGACAACCTGTCCGCCATGACGTATTGGCATGGACGCTACATGAACCAGTGGGCGAACGAATGGGTGCAGTATTACAGCGAAGGCGCCGGCAACTATGTCACGACGGCGATGGAGGACACCGGCACTTACCAGTCGCTCGAGTGGCTGAACCGGGCGGGCAAGGTGGATAGCCAGCGGCTGCTGGTGCTGCGGACCGCGAGCAATTTCGACATGCAGTGGCCCGAGGGTGACGCCGCGGAAAGCCTGAGTGGCGAGAAACTTGGGCCGGGTTATTCCGCCTATTTGCCAGCGCTTGAGGCGGCCCACCGTGTCGGTCGACGGGTGGTGCGTGCCTTGCTCGACAATTGGGAAACCTTCGCCACGGAACTGCCGCGCCCGGCCCAGGCGCTGGTGAGCAACTGAACGAGTGTGGCGCTGTCCGCTGCGCCTCCGCGACACGGATGGGCGAGCGGCCGGCGGACGCTACCGTTCGTCTCCGTAGAGCGCGACGGCTTGCGCTCCGGTGGAGAGCCGAAATCCCCGGTACATGCCGGGCGTGTTGAACGGCATGGCCACGCGGCCTTCGCGATCGATCGCGACTAATCCGCCGGTGCCGCCGAGCGCGCTGACTTTGCGCATCGTTTCTTGTGCCGCCTCTTCCAAGGAGCGTCCGGCGTAGGCGATCTGCGCGGAGACGTCATGTCCGACCACGGAGCGGATGAAGTACTCGCCGTGGCCGGTGGCGCTGAGGGCGCAAGTGGCATTGTCGGCGTAGGTGCCGGCCCCGATCAGCGGCGAGTCGCCGACGCGTCCGAACTTCTTGTTCGTCAGGCCGCCGGTGGATGTTCCCGCGGCCAGGTTGCCGGCGCGATCAAGCGCCGCGCAGCCGACGGTGCCGAACTTGCGATCATCGCCGCGCAGGCTCGCCAAGTCATCGTTCTCGTCGACGGAGACAAAATGAACGCGCTCGCCCGCCGTCGTCGCAGTCGACGGAACAGCGGTTTGCTTTTCCAAAGCGCGGGCGCGTTCGAGTTGCTCGCGGCGCCGCGGTGTTTGGAAGTACTCGTTGGGCACCAGTTCATAGCCGAGCTGCTCGGCAAACCGCTCGGCGCCACGGCCGGCGAGCATGACGTGCTGGCTGCGACGCATGACATCATGGGCGAGGGTAATGGGATTCCGGATATGCTGCACTCCCGCGATCGCACCGGCTTCACGCGTGGCGCCGTCCATGATCGATGCGTCGAGTTCGCAAAAACCATCCGCATTCAGCACGGCGCCATGCCCGGCATTAAAGAGCGGCGAATCTTCGAGCACCCGGATCGCGGCGAGGACCGCCTCCGTGGCCGGTCCGCCGGCTTCGAGCAGGGTGTAACCCGCGTCGAGCGCTTGCTGCAGTTCCGTGCGGTAACGGGCTTCGAGGTCCGGTGCGAGCGCGCGGCGTTCGATCACCCCGGCGCCGCCGTGAATCACCAATCCCCAAGGTTTCTCCATGGAAGTTGTCTCGGCGGGGGGATCTGAAATTTCAAATTTGAGATCTCAAATTCCAGATCGAGCCCGCAGGGCGCTTAGGACTCTGGCGGCGCGCCCGGCGCAGCGTTGGCCGGCGGCGTCGGGCCCGCGCCAGTCGGAGCGGGCAATTCGTCGGCAAACGTCATCCGCGCCACCAGGTCGAAGAGCCGGCGCTGCAGGATCTCGTTCTGTTCCTCGACCGATTTGTCGTAGAGGTGGCGCTCGGTCACGCGCTCGGCGAGCTCGGTGCTGAGCACGTACACATGTTCGGCGTGCACGAACAGGAGGTTCCCGCGTTTGGCCACCGGACGATCCTCGGCACTGGTCACCACGATCCGATGTTCAAACATCGAGCCGCCCGGCAGGAGGTTGTAGACGAGCAGGGAGCCGCCGAGGAAGGTGCCGAAGAACTTGGCGCTCTCGATCTGCGAACCGGGAAAGCGCGCGGCGAAGTCGGACTGCACAAAATTGCCAAAGAACCAGACCAGATAATCGCGCCGGCCGCGTGTTTCGCTTTCCCAACGCTGCGTCGCGTCCATGGGGAAACAGGCGATGCTGGCGTGCAGGTTGAACTGGTCCTGGAAGGTGACGACGTTCGGCGTGTCCGAAATGGTGCCGCCCAGTTCCGGCAGCACGGGGATGGTCAGGCTGAATTCCCCCGTCGGTGAAATGTAACGGGTGCCCTCCACACGACCGCGCAGGGGGACTTGCGCAGCCGCCGTGCTGGCGAGCAGGCCACAGATCATCAGCAAGTGGAGAACGCGGGGCAGGACCATAGGGAGATGTGACTACCGCAAGGGCGCGGAGTTTCAAGAGGTCGCCAGCTCTTGCCAAGCGCGGACGGGGATGTCTTCGGGCCGCGCCTGTTCGTCGAGCTGATACGCGGAGAGCTTCGCCAGCCACGTCTGCCCGCCATCGGGCAGGCGCGAACGCAGAAGCGAGCCGATCTGCTTCCGCCGCTGCTGAAAGCACGAGCGGATAAACTGGCGCTGGGCTTCGCTAAACAGGAAGGGATCCGGCCGACGGACAAGGTGGAGCAGGTAGGATTCAATGTCCGGACGCGGATGGAAACAGGCCGCCGCGACCTTGTGCCCGGGCGCGATGGTGTAAGCAGATTGCAGGAAGATCGAGATGGCGCCGAATTGCTTGGAGCCAGGGTTGGCGGCGTAGCGTTGCGCCGCTTCCTGCTGCAACATCAAGACCATGCGATTGGGCAGGGGCGGCGTCAGGATACCCTCCATCCAGGGGGTTGAGATGGCGTACGGCAGGTTGGCGACAACCTTGAAGCCGGTCGCCGCCACGGCGTCGGACAAACCGGCGCGCGGCGCTTCCACCGCGTCACCTTCGAGCAGATGCAGGCGATCCGGAAACGCCGGAACCAACGTTTCCCGCAGATGGCCGGCCAGTCGAGCATCCCGCTCGACCGCCCAGACCTCGGCGCCCGCTTCGAGCAAAGCCGACGTCAATGTCCCCAGCCCGGGTCCGATCTCGACGACGCGATCGCCGGGGCGAACTTCGGCCAGATCGAGCGATTTACGGACGATATTGCCATCGACTAGAAAATTCTGTCCCAACGCGCGCTTCGGGTGATGGCCGAGTTGCTCGAGCAAGTTGCGGGTGGCGGAGGGCGAGAGCGGCATGCGCAACGTGGGACAGCTTGGCGGAAGTCGGGAGCGCGAAGGAGAGACGGGAAACCGACCAACGTTTACCGTCGGCGGAAATCGGCGATCAACGCGCGCGGGTCGGGAGCTTTCATCAACGCTTCGCCGACGAGCACGGCGTGCGCTCCGGCGGCTCGCACGCGCGCAGCGTCATCACCGCTAAAGATGCCGCTTTCGCTGACGGCGGTGACGTCCGACGGAAATTGCGGGATGAGTTTCTCGCTCAAGCCCAAGTCGGTCTTGAAGATGGCGAGGTCGCGATTGTTGACGCCGACGATCCGCGCCTGGTGTTGCAGGCTGCGCTCCAGCTCGGCCGCGGTATGGATTTCGAATAACGCATCCAGCCCGGCGGCGCGCGCCGCGTCGTGCAGGGCACGAATTTCGTCATCGGTCAGCGCGCGGACGATGATGAGGATCGCACTGGCGCCGGCTGCGCGGGCTTCCAGCACCTGCACGGGGTGCACCATAAAATCTTTGCGCAGGCAGGGCAGGGCGGGCGGTTCCGCTTTGAAGCGAGCGACCACCGCTTCGAGATCGGCAAGCTGGCCGCCGAAGTATTTCTGGTCGGTGAGCACCGACAGCGCATCGGCGCCGGCGGCCCGGTAGCGCAAGGCCTGCTCAGGGGCGGCGATGCCTTCGGCGATCGCGCCGGCGGAGGGCGAGCGGCGTTTGATCTCGGAAATGACCGCCAACTGTCCGTCGCTGCGCCGAAGCGCGCCGGCAAACGAAGGCGGACGCGGCAGCTCGGCATTCAGCGCGGCCAACTCGCGTTCGGCGACGGGGCGCACGCGGTCGGCAATCTCCTGCCGTTTCCACGCCATGATCTCGATCAGTTTGTCTGCCATGCGGAAAGGAAGATAGCCGCAAGAACCCCCTTCGGTCGCAAGAAACAATCCACCCGCGGGGCGCGGTTTTCGTTTTGCCCCGGGCGGCGGGATTTGACGCCATCGCGTCATGAGTGCGCTTGCCGATCTTCGTCAAACCATCGCCCGCCTGCGCGGCCCCGGCGGCTGCCCGTGGGATCAGGAGCAGACGCACGCAAGCCTGGTCCGGTGCTTGATTGACGAGGTCAGTGAGTTGATTGACACGATCGATCGCCTCGATTTGCCGCACATGCGTGAGGAGTTGGGCGACGTGCTGATCCAGGTCATTTTCCACGCCCAACTCGCGGAAGAGGCGGGGCACTTTGACCTCGAGGACGTTGCGCGCGAGGTGAACGAGAAACTCATCCGTCGCCACCCGCATGTCTTTGGGGAGAACCGCCTCGACACCTCGGAGCAGGTGATCACGCAGTGGGAGCAGATCAAGGCGCAGGAGAAGAAGGCCGGCCCGCCGGAGAGTGGCGTGTTCAAGGCCATGCCGCCGCGACTGCCCGCACTGATGTTTGCCGAAGGGGTGTGGAAGCAGATTCAGAAAAAGGAGCTGCCCGTGCCGTCGAGGGTCGACGCGGAGCGGATCCGGGCGATCGGTGAGGAACTGGATGAGGCGGAACTGGGCCGCCGTTTGTTCGAACTGGCCGCCGCCGCGCGCGTGAAGGGACTCGATCCGGAAGGCGCGCTGCGTCTGCACACCACAGACGTGATGCACGAGGTTGAGCAAGCCGCGGCTTCGCCGCGCGCCTGACGCGCATGGCGCTCCCGGAGCCAGTCGATTCCCCGGCCGAAGACACCGGCGTGCCGGCCGCGGTCACGGCCGAATGGCTTGATCCCTTCGCGGATTTTCTGGCCAAGGAGCGGCGGTACTCCGCGTATACAGTTCGCAACTACCGCCAGGCGTTCGTGCGGTTCTACCGTTGGCTCGAGCAGGCCGGTTTGTGGGACCGGGGCTTTGAGGCGCTGACGCGGCGGGACCTGCGGGACTTTGTCATCGAGACCCAACGCGGGCTCGATCGCCGGTCGCTGCATCTCCACGTCTCGGCGCTCCGGGGCTTTTTTCGCTACTGGATCGCGCGCGGACGGCTGACCCGAAACCCTTTCACCGGCATCCCGCTGCCGCGGCTGGAGAAGCGGCTGCCGCAATTCCTGACCGAGGAGCAGATGAAGCGCCTGCTCACCGGACCACAGCGCCTGCTCGAGAACGAATCGATCGACCCGTTCACCGCGTGGCGCGACCGGCTCGTGATGGAGCTGCTTTATGGCGGTGGCTTGCGGGTGAGCGAACTGGTGGCGCTGGACTACGGCGCGATCGATCCGGCCAGTGGCGTGGCGCGCGTGCTCGGCAAGGGGCGCAAGGAGCGGCTCTGCCCGCTGGGCCGGGTCGCCACGGCTGTATTGAACAAGTGGAGACAGGAGTTTGCCCGCGACACTGGTCGCACCGCGCCGGTGGTGGTGAACGCGCGCCATGAACGTCTCGGCGTCCGGCCGGTGCAATTGCTCCTGAAACGGTACCTCGCGTTGGCAGACTTGCCGACCGATCTGACACCCCACAAGCTGCGGCACAGCTATGCGACGCATCTGCTCAATGCCGGAGCCGACCTCCGGCTCGTGCAGGAACTTCTCGGTCACGCGAGCCTCGCGACCACCCAGGTCTATACACATGTCAGCGTCGCCCGGCTTCAGGAGATCTACCGTCGGGCTCACCCGCGCGCTTGATCGCCGGTCACGCTAGCCGGTAGCCGGGGGCTTTCCCCTATTTTGCACTTTGGCTTGGGTTTTTCATAGTCATGGGCCGCAAGCTTTACCATCAAACGGGCGCGTGAGTACACCCAGATCGGCCCAGCCTGTCGTTTCCGGTACGCAGCGCGTCCTCATTGTCGACGACCACATCGTTGTCGTTGAAATGTTGCGACAGCTGATCGGCGAATTGCCGGGCTTTGAGGTTGTCGGTTGGGCGGCCGATGCGGCGCCGGCCATTGAACTGGCGGAGCGAGAGCGCCCGAACATCATCGTGCTCGATCTGGTGCTGCAGCGCAGCTTCGGCATGAGCGTGCTCTCCGAGCTGCGTAGCCGTCTTCCGGAGACGCGCTTTCTCATCTTCTCGGGCAATCTGCGGTTGTCCGCCGTGCGGCAGGCGCTGGCGGCCGGCGTGCTCGGCATGATCGACAAGGGCGCTTCCCTCGAAGAGTTCCGGGTCACGCTCGAGCAGGTGGCGGCGGGGCAGCCGTACTTCGCTGGCGAGGCGGGTGCGCTGATCCGCGAACTCGTCCAGCGCCGGGGAGAGGAAAAACCGTCGGTCGTTGAACTAAGTCCGCGCGAACAGACCGTGCTGCGGCTGCTCGCCGCGGGTTTGAGCTCGAAGGAAATCGCCAGTCGCCTGGGGCTGAGTGTGCACACGGTGGTGAACCACCGGAGCAATTTGATGCGCAAAACGGGGCTGCACCGCGTGGCGCAGCTCTCGCTCTACGCCGCGGAAATCGGCCTGGTGGGGGCCGACGACGTGCCGGGGGGCGACGACGAACGCGAATAGCGGCTCACGTCCGCCGTCGAGTGGTTCCGGTCCGGGTTCACGGCGATCGCTTAGGGCAGAGCGAGCCGGCGGGACGTGCTGTTCCCGACCGCGTCGTAGAGTATGATCTCGGCGGAATTCGCGCGGCTGGCGTCGGCGTCCAGGATTTCGGCGACAAACGTCTCCGCCACGCTGTCGAGCACCCCGTCCGCCGGATGCTCGACGGAGCTCGAGTATCCATTGTTTAGATTCACCTCAATGCCGGCGAGCAGGGAGAGACCGTCCCGCGCCTGGACGGAGAACACCAGGCGCCCGTCCCGGCGCTCCACGGCCGCCCACTCGATGACGGGCGCGGTTTGATCAATGACGAGATCGTCGGTCTCCAGCGTCACTTGCAGGCGTTCGGGTGCCGGACGCGCGCCAACTTCGCGAACCAGGAGGCGCGTGTGATAAATGCCGTCTTCGAAATGGGCACGATTGAACTGCACCCACGGCTCACGGGTGTCCACGGCCACATCGGTCCAGGAGTCGGAGCCATCGCGCCGCAGCGAGAACGTGGCCAGGAGTTCGTCCCCGTCGGGGTCGTCGAGCGTCCAGTAGATCACCTGGGCACCCGGCTCAGGCACAAGTTGACTGGCGAGCAGCGCGGAGTTCCGCCGTTCCCCGCCCGCGTCGTTGCTGCTGCCGATGACCTGGCCGAGCGTCAGCAACGGAGCGGCAGGCGGCTCCGGGCGCGGCACGAGGGCAAAGTTGGGCGATATGACCCGGAAGGCCTGCAGGACCGGGCGGCGATTCTGTGGCAGAAAGTGCAGGGTGGCCGCGTCCACTTCCGCGTCGCTGGCGAGTGTCTCCGGAAGTTCAATACGCACTTGGGCGTAACGGCCGCGCAGGTCCGGGCTGAACCAGCCGCCATCGCGTTCCTCCGACGGGCGCCAAGGCGTCCAGCCTTCCACCTCATCGTCGGCGCGGTTCGCCCGCAGCGTGACGCGAAGGTCCTGCGGCGAGACCTCGCGGAGGCGGCTGAAGCGCAATGCGCCCAAGGTGCCGGGCGAACGTAGATCGATGCGTCGCGTCTCGGCGCGGCGGGTGCCGCGCGCGGAAAAGTCCAGGACGCCCACGCCGGCCGGGTTATTGCGCAGCAACAGGTAGCGGTCCTCGTCGAACGCGACGAGGCCCGACAGCTGCGCCGAACTGCTGCCGCTGAAGGTGAGCGAACGTCGCTGTTTACGATCAAAACCGATGATCTCACCGGCGTCACCGCCCGAGATGAGCATCGTGTCACCGCGCGGGGCCATGCGGTAGAAGGCGATGTTGGGCCGCGAGGCGAGGGTTTCGGGGAAACCGTCTCCGCCCGGGATCCAGATCAACACGCTACGACCACCAAAACGTTCCACCGCGGGTTGGTCGCCTTCGTCTTCCGGCACCGGCGCACCCGGCGCGCCCTCGGGGGGCGTCGTCGCGGGCACGGGCAGCGGCCGTAATGCCCGCATCGGCTGTCCTGCGGTGCCCGAGTGAACCACCAATGCAAAGATGTCGCCATTCTCCTCCACCCGCAGGTCGGTGATCTCGGCGCGCGAATGGTCAAGAAGCAGTTCGGGTGCGCCGCCGTCGCGGGGGAACGCGTAGAGCTTTCCCGACGGCGCCGAGCCGGCCAGGATCCGGCCGTCCGCTGCTTGAGCGAGGCGTCGGACATTGCGGTCACGGATGCTGCCGAATCGCTCGATGCCGGCGGCGGACAGCGCAGCCGGGTCGCGCATGGTTTCCGTTTGCACGCCGGCCTCGGCCAGCGTGGCGAGGTTCACGCGATAAATGCGACCGGGATTCCCGGTGCCGACAAAAATTTCGTCCGGTTTCGTACCGGGTAGGAGGTCGAAAATCGAATCGACCGGCAGGCGTAGTGACGCGACCACAACACCGTCGCGCAGCAGATGCAGCCCACCGCCGGGTGAGGATCCGGCGAGCACACGGCCGTCCGGCAGCCGGTGCAGCGCATAGACGTGCGCATCCTCGACCTTGCCCCAGTCGCGGCTGCTGACGGTCCCAGCCTCGTGGTCCATCGTGAAGGCGCGGATCATGCCCGTTGGGCCGGTGCCCACGAGCCACTCGTCCCCCTCGCCCCGGGTGAGCGACCACAACAACTCAACGCCCATGTCGCCGGTGAAGTCGCGCAGCACCGGGCCGGCGAGGAGCCGTCCGTCCGAGCGGGTGGCGAGCCCCTGCAGGTTGCGACTGGGCACGTCGCGGTAGAAATCGATTCGCGTTTGCTGCGACAGGGGCGCAGCGCACAGCACGAGGGGAAGGGCAAGACCGGCGAGGATCCGGAACGGGGGACGCATCAGGTTACGCAAGAACAAAGGGGAACGGGCGACCCTCCGCGCTCAGCCGTGAGCAGGCTGGGCATCAACGGGTGACGGTCAGCGGCCGGCGCACCAGCCCCGGCACGAGCCGGCCGGGCAGGATGTGGGTTTCCCACAGCGGCTGCTGCACCATGCGGCGCTGGAAGCGGGCGCTGTCGGCCGTCCGCGCAATCCGCTCGAGCGAACCCGGCAACTCGAGCGTGGCGTCGGTCTGATCCAGGAACGCCTCGGTCCGCTCGACGACGGCCACGTACAATCCGTCGGTGCGGCGCTCGGCCTGCAGCGCGCGCAGGTAAGCCGCGAAATCGCGGATCTGGCTGACCGGAAAACTGCGTTGGCCGCCGCTGATTTCGTCGAGCACCGGTCCGGCGGCGACGATCACCTGCAGCTCCTTGCCGGCCCACGCCGCCGGGATGGCAACGGTCACGGTTTCACGGAGTGGAGACGATTGGAAGTCGCGCAGCGAAAGATTCACCGTCAGTTCGGAGTCGACGGCGATCTCACGCCGGGAGACCTGCACGTTGTCGAGGCTCGCCGTCGGATTGGCCGGCAACGGCTCGACGGTGAACGTCACGTTCTCCGGAAAAACTTCGGCGACCGGGTTCTGCAGCCAGACCGAGAGCCGCTGCACGAATGTATCGAGCCCGCTCTTGAAGCCTTGTGGACCCGCGTAGAGCTCGGATGTCTGCAGCGATTCGCCTCCCGGAAATTGGGCGTCGATGCCCACGCGGAAGCCTTCGTTCAGCCCGGCGTCATTCGATCCGAGAACAGCCTGCGCGAGTCCGGCCGCGGCGATGACGGGCGTCAGCCGTGGGTGCCGTACGGTGGAGAAGCGCAGCGTGCGTTGCGGTGTCTGCACGGTGACCGGCACCATCTCCGGCGCGGGTCCGATCTCCCCATAGATTGCGGAGAGTCGGTCCTGACGCACGGTGCCGATGACCGGCCCGGTATTGGAGATTTTAAAGGAGCTGAGATTCGACGGCAGGATCGTGACGATGTCGGCCGTCGCCATCGGTACTTCAACCGTGCCGAGTCCCATCAAGGGATGGCCGAAGGCCAGGATGCGGTTGCCCTCCACTTGGGAAACGGTGCCTGTGCCCGCGAGGGTGATGTCTCCGACCGCGAGCGCGGCCGCCACGGCCTGCCCCGGACGCAGTTCGGTGTCCGCGGTGGCGGACGAAAGATCCGGATTGGCAGGCGACTGGGCCCCACCGATTCCGGAGGTTGAAAGACCGAGGGCGGAGAAGCGGGGCGCAAAAAGATCAGCGACGTTCGGGGCCAGTCCGCCGAACGCGAACATCGGCATGAGCGGGACCAGTCCGGCGCCCCCAGCGCTGCGCGCTTCGACGGCGCTGTCGGTGGAGGCGGGGGAGGTGTTGCCCACCGCCGCCGGCAGCGTCGAGCCACCCGGCAGGTCGCGCGGGGTATTAAGCGCGATCCGTTGCACCTCCAGCAGATCTTCGATTGGCGTGAAGCCGGCGTAGCGGACGGTTTCGAAGCGCTGGACTTGGTAGGAAAGCGCGCCGACGAGCCGCCCGTCGATATAAAGCGGGCTGCCGCTCATGCCGGCGACGGCGCCCATGTTCTGGACGCGCGGGTCGGTCAACCGGCACAGGATCATCGATTTGCCGGGACCGAGCACGTTCTGGATGATGCCGGTGACTTCGACTTCGAACGGCTCGGGTTCGGTGCCTTGGAAGACCGTCCAGACCTCGCCCTTCATGCCGGCCTTGAGTTCGTGCAACGGCAGGTTGGGTGCGTCGACCGGTTGCAGGGGAGCGGCGGCGGCCAAGGTTGCGCACAAACCTGCCAGCGCCGTGGCGCAGCGAAGGCGCGTCAGCCAGGAAGCAGGTGAACGGAAGCCGCGGCGGCTCTGCGCGGCCGGCGAGAGACGGGTCATAGGTCCGAAAGAGCAGAGGTCATGACTTCACACGCGCGATCGATGGCGGCGCCAGCGTGGGCCGTGCTGATGAAGCAAGCTTCGTACGCGCTCGGGGGGAGGTACACTCCATTCTCGAGGCAGGTGTGGAAAAACTTCGCGAAATTCCGGGCATCGGACGCGAGCGCGGACGTGTAGTCCACCACCGGCGACGCGTTGAAATAGACGCTCCACATCGAGCCGACCTGCGGGACCTGAAGAGCCAGACCCTTTGCCTTCGCCACGCCAAGCAGTGCATCCCGGATCTGCCGGCCGAGCGCATCCAGGCGTGGATACGGGTTTTCCGATTCGAGTAACTTCAAGGCGGCGATCCCAGCGGCCATTGCGAGCGGGTTTCCGCTCAGCGTGCCGGCTTGGTAAACCGGTCCGAGCGGCGCGAGGTGGTCCATGACTTCGGCCCGGCCGCCAAACGCGCCCACTGGCAGGCCGCCGCCGATGATCTTGCCCAGCGTGGTCAGGTCCGGAGTGATGCCCTCCAGCTCCTGCACACCACCGCGCGCGAGCCGGAAACCGGTCATGACCTCGTCGAAGATCAACAACGCGCCGGCGGCGGTACAGGCCTCGCGCACCTTGGCGAGGAAACCGGGGCGCGCCGGGATGAAGCCGACGTTGCCGATGTAAGGCTCGAGAATGACGGCGGCGATCTGGTCGGGATTGGCGGCGAAAGCGGCCTCCAGCGCGGCCGGATCGTTGAACGGAACGACGACCGTTTCAGCGGCGAACGCAGCTGGCACGCCCGCGCTGTCAGGATTGCCGTGGGTCAGCGCGCCCGAACCGGCCTTTACGAGCAGCGAGTCCGAGTGACCGTGGTAGCAGCCGGAGAACTTGATGATCTTGTCGCGGCGGGTGAAACCGCGGGCCAGCCGGATCGCGGACATTGTCGCTTCGGTTCCGCTGTTGCACATCCGCACCTTCTGAATCGACGGGAAGAAGCGGATGATGAGCTCGGCCATCTCGACTTCCCGGGGATTGGAGACGCCAAACGACGTGCCCGCGTCGAGCGCCTGCGCAATCGCTTCGCGGATCACCGGGTGATTGTGCCCGTGGATGGCGGGGCCCCACGTGCAGACGAAGTCGATCAGTTCACGATCGTCGGCGGTGATCAGCGTCGCCCCGCGGGCGGCTTTGACGAAAAACGGCGCGCCACCGACCGAGCGGAACGCCCGCACGGGCGAATTGACGCCACCTGGCATCAGCTGCTGGGCCCGGGCAAAGAGGGACGCGGAGACGGACATGCCTTCTACCGTGCGAATCCGCTCCCCGGAGACAAGGCCGGGGCAGAATGCGGGTCGTCTTCAGCAATTCCTGCCGCAGGCCTTCCCGCAACTGCCTTGCCGAGAGCCTGAACCTCGACGTTTACCGCCTAGAACAACGTGAAGTTCACGTTCCGGTAGGTTTCACCGAGGGCGGTGAGTTCGACGAGTTTGCCGTGCAATTGTTCGGAGGTTTGCAGCCAAGGCGCCTGACCGGAGAACTCGCTCGTGTTGCCCACGGTCTCGTTGGACAAGGCATTGGCCACGGCCTCGAGAATCACGGCCTCGTAGCGGCCCGCCTGCTCG
The DNA here is from genome assembly GCA_023386835.1 of Verrucomicrobiota bacterium. GTDB lineage: Bacteria > Verrucomicrobiota > Verrucomicrobiia > Opitutales > Opitutaceae > Actomonas. The sequence continues at coordinate 7,100 of JAEWIY010000064.1, read as the reverse complement.
ATCACCACTTGTAGTGACGGCGCGGCGACACGAACCGCGTGCTGCGCGTGGCCGTCCAGCACGAAGGCGGTGAGGGTCCCGGTCCGGCGGTCGAGCAGGAACTCGATCGAACACGCGTGATCTCCCAGTTCCACCAGCGTGCCACCGTGTGGTGCCGCGTGCGTGTGGCTTCCGCCGCCGCCGGACGCAGGTTGAGCCTGATCCTGTTCGCGCGAGCAGCCGGCCGTCATCAACACGGCGGCTGCAGCGAGGGGAAGAACGACAAGCCGGCAAAATCGCGGGAGGAGCGCACTCATCCCGCGAGGTTGAACGGATCGATCGTCCGGCGCGAGATCGCGCTGCACTCAGGCGCGCGCGGCGCGGTACAGCTCCTCGGCGTAGTCCCAGTTCAGGACGTTCCAGAATGCCTCGACGTATTCGGCGCGCCGATTCTGACGGAGCAGGTAGTACGCGTGCTCCCAGACATCGAGCCCGATGATCGGCGTCAGGCCTTCGACCAACGGCGAGTCCTGGTTGGCGGTCGAATGAACTGTCAGCGAACCGTCCCGCTTCCGGCTCAACCAAGCCCAACCGCTGCCGAAGCGCCCCATCGCCGCCTGGGTGAACTCCTTCTTGAATGCGTCAACGCTGCCGAAGCTCTTCTTGACCGCGGCCTGCAACTGGCCTTCCCGGTACTTCTTCGCCGGCGCGAGAATTTGCCAGAACAGCGCGTGATTGACGTGTCCGCCGAGCTGGTTGCGCACGCCCGTGCGGATGTTCTCAGGCACGTCGTTGATCGAGCGCAGGATGTCTTCCGGCGCGCGCGACAGCAGATTGGCGTGCGGCTCGAGCAGCTTGCGCGCGGCCGACAGGTACGAAGCGTGGTGCTTGTCGTGATGCAGACGCATGGTTTCCGCATCGATGTGCGGCTCCAAAGCATCATAGGCGTACGGCAGATCCGGCACTTTCTCCGGCAGGCCGGCACCGGCTTTCGGCGCAGCCGACAGGGCTGGCGCCCCAAAGGCGACCGCGGCGGAGGCGGTCGCGACCAGCTTAACGACTTCACGACGGGTGAGGGCAGGGGTGGACGCGTTCATAAGAGTCAGGGCGAACATGTGCCGTCCGCACGTTTTTGCCAAACCGATCAGCGAATTAACGCAAGGGGCGAGAGCCGCCTTGCGAGAGAACACTCACGTGCATCACCCGCCGGCGGCCAACGGTTTACGGATAAGACGGCGTGAACGACGGTTCAACTGACGTACCGCTGCACGATTGGGATGCGCCGACCTACACCGAAAGCCAAGGGCGTGATCTTCAACCCGGGCGCGGCCTGTTTCCGCTTGTATTCGTTGCGATCGACTTTGCGCACCACGTCCTGCACGACGGCCTCCGCAAAACCCTGCTCCGCCAAATCACGCCGGGAAAGGCCGCGCTCGACGTAACCGGTTAGGATTGCATCGAGCACCTCGTACGGCGGCAGGCTGTCCTGGTCAGTCTGACCGGGACGCAGCTCCGCGCTGGGCGGCTTTTCGATTGTATTCACGGGAATGATCTCACGTTCCCGGTTCATCCAGCGGGCGAGCGCGTAAACCTGGGTCTTATACACGTCCGAGATCACGGCCAAGCCGCCGCACATATCGCCGTAAAGCGTGCAGTAACCGACGGCCAACTCGCTCTTGTTGCCCGTGGTGAGCAGGAGAGAACCAAATTTGTTCGAGAGCCCCATCATGAGCACGCCACGCACCCGCGCCTGGATGTTCTCCTCCGTGACGTCGGGCGTCAGGGCCCCGAACAGCGGCGCCAGCGCGGATTCGCAGGCCTCCACTGCGTCGGCGATGGTGATGGTTTCAAAGCGAATCCCCAAGTTCTCCGCCAGCACCCGGGCGTCGTCGCGGGAATGTTGTGACGAGATGCGCGAGGGTAGTGAAACGCCCATGACGTTCTCCGCGCCCAACGCGTCGCGGGCGATCACCGCCACCACGGCCGAATCGATGCCGCCGCTCAACGCGATCAGGGCGCGCGTGAATCCGGATTTGTGCGCGTAGTCGCGCAACCCGAGGACGAGAGCGTCGTGGATGTCGGCGAGGTCTTCCTGGGCAAACGTTGGATGCAACCGGGCCGCGACGGCCGAAATGGGCTCGTCGCGCAAGGGCACCGTCACGACCTCCTCAGCCTCGCGGAAGGCCGCCAGGCCCGCGATCAAGGTACCATCGGCGGCTGCGATCAGCGAGCGGCCGTCGAAGACAAGTTCGTCGTTACCGCCCACGGCGTTCACGTACGCCACCGGGCACCCGAGCGTCCGCGCCGCTTCAGTCACGAGGGTCTGCCGCAGGTTGATCTTGTCGTGATGCCACGGACTGGCGGACAGGTTGATCATCAGATCCAGGCGCTGGCCCGCCAGCCATTGCACGGGATCAAAGGCGTAGTCGCGCGGGGCGAAGGGCGGGCGCGTCCAGATGTCCTCGCAGATCGTCAGGCCGATGCGGTGTCCGTTGATTTCGAATACAGAGGGATGCTCGGCGGGTTGAAAGTAGCGGTCTTCGTCGAAGACGTCATAAGTCGGCAGCAGGCACTTGTGGGCGAAGCCGCGGATCTTTCCGTCCTGGCACCAGGCGGCGGAGTTGAAGAACGGGCGACCCGAACCGGACGGATTTTTTTCAATGGTGCCGATCAAGGCAGGCACGTTTCCGATCGCGGTGGCGATCCCGGCCAGCGAGTCGACCACGTCGGGCACGAAGCTGCGCTTGAAGAGCAGGTCGCGCGGCGGATAACCGCTGACCACCAACTCCGGAAAGACCACCAGTTCCGCTCCGGCGGCGACGAGGTTTTGATAGGCGGCGATGATCTTGCGGCGATTGCCGGGCAGATCTCCGACCGTGGTGTTCAGTTGCGCGAGGCCTAAACGCATGCGGAAAAAGGGGACCGTGGTGCCATTCGGCAGCGCTGACAACTCGGGAAGCGGGGCCGTCGCTCGACTTCGGCGAGGCTGGGCAGGTTCGTACAGGCCCGCCAAGTCTTCGACAAAGTGGGCGCGGCGCCTGCTGTGCGTCGCGAAATTGACGTCACCGGGATCGCTCCTGCGGCGTCTTGCACCGGACGTCCCAGCGCGCTTTGGTCCGGATTTACGTCCCGCTCAGGCGCGCCTCGCGAAATATGGCTCCCTTTCGTTCCTTGTTCCTCGCTCTCGTTTCGACCAGCGCCCTGGCGCTGGCGCCGCTGCGTGCGCAAACGGAGCTGGACCTGTCGTTGCCGCAGGCGCTCGACGCCGTCGACCAGGCCAGTCTCAGCGTGTTGCTTAGCCGCGAGGCCCTGGCGCAGGCCATTGCCTCGGCCGCCCAGTCGCGCGCCAACTTGCTGCCCAATGTCACGCTGGACGCGACCCAACGCCGCGCCCGCTCGGCCTCGATCGGCAGCACGCTCGCGCGGACCGGCGTGAGCAATCGCTTCGACCTGGCGCTGAACGGCCGACTCGACCTGCTCGATCCGCAGACGATCGCGGCCTACCAGGCGGCGCGCGCGGGCGTCGACGTGGCCCGGCTCGATGTCGAAGCGACACGCCAAACGGCGCTCGCGACGGTGGCGACGAGTTATTTTCAGCATCTGCGCAACCTCGCGCGGCTCGACGTGGTGGATTCCAACATTGAACGTGCGCGCGCCTTGCTGGAACTGGCGCGCCGTCAGGCTGACGCCGGGGTGGCGACGCAAATCGATGTCACGCGCGCCGAGGCCTTGCTCGCGACGGCGGTGCAGGACCGGCTGCAGCAGGAAACGGTGGTCCAGCAAAGCGAGCTGCAGCTGAAGCGCCTGCTCGGCTTGCCGCTGCCGCCCCCGCTGCGGCTGGTACCGGTGATGCTCGAGCGGGAGCCGCCGGTGGAGTTCTCCGCCATGCTGGAGGAAACAGCGTTGGAGTTGCGGCAGGATTACCAGCGGGCGCGCCGCCTGCTCGATCAGACCGAGCTCGAAGTGAAGGCGGCCCGGTTTAATCGCCTGCCGGCCCTGGCATTAACGGGTTCGTATGGTGAGGCGTCGGAGACGCCCTTTAATGGCGACGAGTCGACCGTGTGGTCGGCCGCCGCGGCCTTGTCGGTTCCGGTGTTCGACGGTCTGCGCACGGGTGCGCTGACGCGACTGGCGTTGTCGCGTCGTCGCGCGCAGGAACTGCGCCTGCGGGATCTCGAATCTGCCATCAGCGCCGAGGTGCGACTGGCGTTGCAGGACGTGCGGTCGCGTCATGCGCAGGTGGAGGTCGCGGAAACGAGTCTGCGCCTGGCGGAGGACGAACTGCGGTTGGCGCAGACGCGGTTCGAACAAGGTGTGGCGGACAACCGCGAGATCATCGAGGCGCAGAACCGGTTGGCGCAGGCCAGTGACAACCGCCTGGAGGCGGTTCACCAGTACCACTTGAGCCGGCTCGAACTCGAGCGCGCCCGCGGCAACGTCAAAGGCCTGCTGCAGTGAGCGCTTCGGGCGACCCGGAGGGCGTTGGTGATGGGGGCGTCGGCCCCGCGCTGATCCTGGCTTCCGCTTCACCGCGCCGGCGTGAACTGCTCGCACAACTGGGGCTGCCGTTCAAAATCGTGACGGCGGAGGTGGTGGAGCACGAGGAGGCAGGCACCGATCCGCGCGTGATGGTCGCACACAACGCGGCTTTGAAGGCGGAATGGGTGGCGGCGCGTCATCCGGAGGCCTGGGTGCTGGGCGCGGACACCACGGTGTTTCTCGACGGGCAGGCGTTGAACAAACCGGTGGATGCTGCCGATGCGCGGGCGATGTTGCGCCGACTCAGCGGGCGGACGCACACCGTTTTCACGGGTTTGGCCCTGCGAAGGGAGAAGGACGGGCTACGTGTGGACCGCCACGACGCCAGCGAAGTGACGTTTCGGACGCTGGACGAAGCCGCAATCGAAGCCTACCTCGCGCGGGTGCCGACCCTCGACAAGGCAGGGGGTTACGGAATCCAGGACCACCCGGAGCTGATCATCGAGGGCTATCGCGGCTCATTGAGCAACATCATCGGCCTGCCGCTGGAAACGACGAAACAACTTTTGACGGACGTAGGTCTTCTGCGCTGAGCTTTACGCCAACGCCGCATGTCCCGCTCCACCGAACCTGCGCCTCGAGCGCGCCGCGCCCGGACCATTCCGTGGCCGAAGGCCAGTCGCCCGGACGCACGCTCGGTCCGGATCGGGTTGGTTGGCACGGTGCTGATTCACCTGTTGTTGCTCTGGCTGGCGCCCCGGATTGAGGAGCATTTCATGTCGGGCCCGCTCGTCAGCCCGGGGGCCGACGAGGGTATGCAGAGTTTTGATATCGAGGTGACGAGCGAAGAGGACCTCGAGCCGCCGCCCCCGCAGCGGTTCGTCGAGACCAATCCGGATGCACCCGACAATCCGCCGGACGAGACGATCAACTTCGGCGATCGCAACCAGCAACTCGCGCAGGAGGAGCCGGACCCTGAGAATCGCGGCGACATGCCGTCGACGGAAGGGCAGGACGATATCAGTAACACGGCGATCGTCAGCGGGACCCGTTCCGTGCCACAGCCGGAGGTCGTAGCTCCGCCGCCGACACCGGCCACTGAGAACGAGCCCAACGATGTGACCGAGCCGGCCGAGACGCCGCGCCTCGCGCAGGATCCACTGGCCGGGGAAGAGGAGGTCACAGGCGAAAGCGAGGATGGGATTGGCAGCAATGTCGTCAAACTTCCGGAGAACCCGCAACCCGACGTGACCGAGCAAATTGAGGGCGTGCACGACCCGGAGCAGGCGCGCCCGGATGGCCGTGGACTTTATTATCGTCCGGATCCGAGTCGTCCGCAGCAGCGGCCGCAGTTGGCGCAGTCGCAGATCCGGCCCACGATCATGGCCAACCGGGTTGAAGGCACGTCGAACATGGGTGTGAAGGCGCACAGTGCGTTGCGCACGACCTATGGCGAGTATCTCGCGAGGGTGATCGACGTCGTCGATGCCGAGTGGAACCTGGCCATTCTGGACCGTTACCAGCGACGGTTCTCGATGCCGGTTTCGGGCAGCAAGGTGGAGGTGACCTTCTACCTCGACAAGGAAGGCAAGGTGTCGATCAGCAAGGTCGACGGCAACGCGGGCCAGATGTGGGACAGCGTGGCGGTCGAGGCGATCGCCGCGCCGGCGCGGCACAGCCAGGGCTACGGCAAGTGGCCGGAGGACATGATCGCGGTGCTCGGCGAGAAGACGGAACTCGTGTTCACGTTCTTCTATTGAGTGCGGCCGGCGGTGAAGGTGCAGCAAGGCTCAACGAGGATCGCTCAGCCCTGGTGGCGGGCGTGGGTGGAGTGCTCTCAACGGTGAGCGAATCCGGCTCATCGTCGTTTTGGGACACGCTGCCGTTGGGGCGGGGCGTGCAGCTGTTGAATCATGACACCAACGGCCTGGCGGCGCTCGGCAAACCGGCCGGCACGCTGTCGCACCCCAATCGGGGCGGCGAAGAGGCACGGTCGTTGTTGAATTGTCACTACACGCTCGACGGCGAGTTCTACCAGTGGGCGTCGCCCTCGGGTGCACTGCACCGGCTGTGGCTGCTCAACCGCCTGGATTCGGCCACCTCGGGCGTGATCCTGGTGGCGGCGGAGGAAGAATTGGCGAGGACCATTCGTGCGCTCTTTCGCGAGAAACATATCCGAAAGGTTTACGCTGCGCTCGTCTTTGGGCGGCCAGCGGAGGCGCGTCAGGTCTGGCGCGATCGGCTGGCGATCGACAAGCGGGGAGGTCAGGTCCGCACCACGACGGGGGGGAACGTGCCCGCGGAATCGGCCATGCGGCTGGTCCGGACGGGCTCACCGCGGCAACATCCGCCGCGCTCGCTCATTCAACTCGAGCCGCGCACGGGCCGCAGCCACCAGCTGCGCGCACAATGCGCCAAACGGCACCTGCCCATCATTGGCGACGCAACCTACGGTGAGTTTGCGCTCAATCGGGAGTTCGCCCGTCGGACCGGGGAAAAGCGCCTCTTCCTTCATTCACTCGAAACGAGTTTCACCTATAGCTGGCAGGGGCGCACTCATTCATTCAGCGCCCACGCCGAATTGCCGGCCGCTTTTTTGCAGGCGCTGGAGTAGGGTAGGGAGCTGGGGGCAAGGAGCGGGG
>JAEWIY010000040.1 GCA_023386835.1 Verrucomicrobiota bacterium | reverse complement strand
GGAGAAAGGAGAAGGGAGAAAGGAGAAGGAAAAACCGCGGCAGGGTGTATTCAGGGCAAGGGTAACACTTGGGATTCAGGACATGGGTAACACCGGGTGATGTTGTGGGGGCAGGAAGGACGAGCCAGCTAGCAAGGGCGAAGGAGCAAGTACCAACGGCTATGAGGCTCTGCCGGTGGTGCTCTGCCTCCGATCCTGCTCCTCCGGCCCTTCGCGCATCGCGGAACGCGCGAGCGGCCGGGTCTGCCTGGGCTTGTTCCTTGGTTCCTTGGCCCCTTCAGCCGTCCGTTTCCTTCTCCTTTCTCCCTTCTCCTTTCTCCCCCTTTTCTCCTTCGCGCTGCGCGCTCCGCGCGCGATGCTCATCCTTTCCCGCACTGCCAATTCGGGCGGCGGCCTTATTTGGGGACCGGCGGCGGAACGCGTGGAGGGCAACCGGGTTTGTGGAGGCAACTGCGGACCTTGATTGCTCCAAAACCTCAATCTGCGTTTTTATGAACTCTCCACGTCTTTCGTTTCGCCTCGGTTTTACGGCGGCGACCTTGCTCGGACTGCTCGCGGCGGGCTGCAGCACCCCGGCTCACCAGCAGGCGGCGCAAACCTCCGGCACTCTCACCAACGCCGCCGATGATATTGAAACGGCGCGCCGCAACCTGAACTCCGCCACGATCGCGCTCGATCGCCTGCTCAACCAGCCGGCGACCGACCTGCGGCCGGCCTTCACCGACTACCGCGGCGCGGTCGATTCGCTCGATCGCTCCATGGCTCGGGTTCATGACCGGGCGCAGGAGATGGCAGACCGCCGGCAATCCTACATCGCCACGTGGGATCGCGAGAATGCGGCCATCACCGATCCGGCCGTACGTGCGCGCAGCGTCGCGCGCCAGCAGGAGGTTGCTAACCAGCTCTTGCAGGCGGAGCGCAGCTACCTCGACGTTCGCGAGGACATGACCCCGTTGCTGGCCGGTCTTCGCGACGTGCAACGGCTGCTCAGTGTCGACCTGACGCCGGCGGGCGTCGAAAACGCGCGCAGCCTGTTCGGACAGGTGGAGCGCAACGCGGAGCGGACCCGTCGTTCGCTCGATCGGCTGGCGCAGGACTTCCGCGAGGCCAGCGTCCACGTCAACCCGAGTACGACGGTCATCGCAGAGTAGTTTAATTTCCACTACATCGGTTTGCGTCGGTCAAGTCGCCTCGCCGCCGCGGCTTTAGCACGCGCGTCCTTGGGCGCGCGTGCTTCTTTTTTGGGTCGCGTGGCGTGTTTACTGGCGGGCGACGGCCGGGCTGCGCCACCACGTCAGCGGCAGCGCGGCGATCGCCATGATCGTCAGCTGGGAGGCGCCGAACACGACCAGCCACCAGAAGGCGGAATCCATGAAGCCGTAGCTGTGCAGGCCGACACCGAGCATGTTCACGCCGAACCAGCTCCAGGCGGTCACCACGTTGCCGAACACGACCAGGTTCATGAAGCCGCGCGTTTTCACCATGCCGCCCCAGCGCGCGTGCAGGATCAGTGAGCACCAGAGCACGATGATGAGGGCGCCGTTTTCCTTCGGATCCCAGCCCCAGAAGCGGCCCCACGACTGATCGGCCCAAATGCCGCCGAGCACGGTGCCGATGAAGCTGAAGAACGTCGCGAAGCAGACGACGCCGTAGACCATGCGTGAGAGCGTGGAGGCGGTGGCCGCGTCCAGCGAGCGGGTGAAGACGCCGCGTACGATGTAGATCACACCGAGGAATCCCGCCAGGAACATGGCGGAGTAACCGAGCGCGATGGTGACGACGTGCGTCGCCAACCAGAAGTTGGAATCAAGCACCGCGCGCATCATCTCGAGCGTGTCACCGCTCAGTGCGAGGTGATGGGCGATGATCAACGTGCCGAAGCCGACGAGGCCGGCGGCGACGCTGCCGATCGCGTTGCGATAGTGGCCCTCAAGGAGCAGACACAACGCCACGGCGCCCCAGCCGACAAAAAGCGCGGAGGAGTAGAGGTTGGTCACCGGTGGCCGTCCTTCCAGCCACATGCGTATGCCGATGCCGACGGTCGACGTCGCAAAGGCGAGCACCACGAGCCAGAACGCGGCGCGGCCGAGGGCCTGCGGCCAGCGCAACCAGGAGAACACGGCCAGCAGGAACGCGCCGACGTAAAGGTTCATGCTGCTGTTGAACGGCTGGGCGCGGTTGAAGAGCGTCTCCACCTTCACCTTCGTCATCCAGCCGGCGATGGTGCGGTGCAGTTCGGCGTGCTGCGGGCCCAGAAGCGTGTTGAACGCTTCCGGCTGCTGATCACGCCAGGCGGTGCCGAGCTGCCGGTAAAAGCTGGCATGGGGATTCAACGCCTCGCCTGCGGCAGCCCGACGCCAGGCGGCTCCGGCCGAGGTCCAGGTGCTCGCCTCCTGCGGGGCGTCGACGGAGGGGATGGGCAACAGGTAGCCAAACGCCTCCAAGGTCGCGAAACCTCGCGTTAGCGCCTCGAGCTCCTGCGCCAGTTCGGCGTCATGGGGTTCCCCGGCGGCTTTGCCGGCCACGGCCGCCCGCGCGGCGGGTAGCGACTGCTCGAGCCGGGCGAGCCGGTCGAGCGCATGGGGATCCGACGCGTCGACCAGGCTGTATTGAATCTTCTGGTACAGCAGGACCTTGTTGCGCAGTTGGACCACCGCGCGCTGGAACGGCGTGCGGGTGGGACCCTCGACCGAGTCCACTAGCTTGGCCTGCCGGTCCAGCTCCATCAGCCGCGGCTGGAGCTGAAGGTACGTGTAACGTTTGCCGCCCGCGCCTTGCTCCGGCGTCAGCCGCATCACGGCGAGCACCTCTGGATGCACGATTTCGAAGACGGCGTACTCGTGGGCCCGCGGCGCGCGGAACAGCACGTCGAGCAACCAGGCGACCGGTTGCACGCGGCCGTCCTGTGGATGGACGACCCGCTGGCGCCCCTGGAGGAGTAGGAGAGTGGTGCGCGCCACCGTATCCAGCGGCTTCACCCGGCCGTTGACGAGCGTCGGCAGCTGACCGGCGGCGGTGAGATCAAAACCACCCGTGGCGCGCGGCGGCCGCAGGGTGGCGAGCAACCCGATGAAGGCGACGACGGCGAGGAGGAGAGGAAAGTGCTTTTTCATGGCAGCGCGGGACTGGGCGCCGGGGTGGGGCGGCGGCGGGCAAAACGGCCGAGATGCAGGCAGAACTGGATGGCCAGGCCGAGCGACATCACCACGCAGGCGATGTACGGGACCTGCCAGCTCGGGTTGCGCACGACCTGCAGGATCGAGGTCCGGTCGTCGTTATCAAAACCGGATTGGTAGAAGGTCAGGCCGCCGTGGCGCAGCGGGTTGTTCATGTACACGAGCACCTCGCGGTCGTCCTGGCCGTCCGGTGTGCTGAGCCGCAGCAGGCTGGAGAAGTTTTTGGGGATGTTCGTGCCGGGATACCGGTCGTGGGTGAACTTCAGCAGCGTGAGCGAGAACGGCTGGTAGTGCCGCGCGAAACGGAGCGCGACCGTCCAGGTGCGGCCCTCGTATTCAAAAACCTGAGGCTCCTCCAGGAACGGCGAGACGAGCCAGGTCCCGATCGGCCCGCTCGGACCCACCAGCTGCACGCCGGCGGCGGGCACGTTGCGCTCGTTCTGCTTGTAGGTCATCGGCTGTGCGATCGCGAGCAGCTGCCGGCCCGTACCGGTGTCGGCGGCGATTTCCCCGGTGTGGGCGGACGGTGTCGCCGGACCGCTGCGCGTGCGGATCTGGGCGTTGCCAAAGTAGCTTTGCGGCACCACCCGGAACGGCAGGAGCGGGTGCTGCACGCTGCGCCTGCGTGCCAGTTGGCTCTCCGGGATCGCGAACACGTCGTCGACCTCCGGCGCGGTGACGTCGGTCAGCACCAATTCCACCGCGCGGAAACTCTCCGCGTAGTTGCGCGTTTCGCCGAGATCGAGCCGCATGTGGTAGTCCTCCTGCCACAGACCGCTGAACAGCTCGCCGAGCAGGAGGAGGATGAGGCCGACGTGCGTGAGGTGGATGCCGAGCTTGTTCCAACGAAACCGGAAGCGGTAGATGAACGCACCGATCACGTTGACGAGCAGCAGTCCACCGAGCAGGTAGCCACCCGGGAACACCGCCAGCGACAGGTTTCCGACCTGGGTGAAAACCGCGAAGGTGTGGAAGTACTTCTGTTGGACGGCCCAGATGCCGATGTTCACCTGGTCAAGCGTCGCGACCAGCACCAGCACGATGGAGAGACCGAGCAGTGCGACGGTCAGCGGCAGCGAGATCAGGAGATCACGCAGGTCACGAATTACAGCACGCATGGTCGTCCTTCTCGCCGGTGGTCTTGAGGTGCACGGACTCGAGCAACGTGAGAAACGCGGCTTTCTCGCGCTCCAGCACGGCGGGTGAACCGGTAAACTTGAAGAACCAGGTGACCTGGCCGGCCGGCACGATCGCGCCGAGCAGGCGAACGGGGGCTTCGTTGTTTCCTCCGGTGAAATCGACTACGGCGACCGCGAGCTCCCCCGCGGTCAGCCGCTGAACCGCGGCGGCGGCTTCGTTGGCGGACCAGGCCGGCAACTGGAGTTGGCCACGCCAGCGGTTGAGATTCGCCAGCTCGCCGCCCACTGACCCGGGGAAGGAGGTGACGACAAGTTCGCCGTACGCGTTGTTGTCACCGGAAAAGCCATACACCGCGTGCCGCGGCGCGGCGGCGGGTTGGCTTTGCCAGCCGGTGGGTGTGGTCCAGGCCAGCGCCGGACCCGACGCGGGAGTGGCGGCGGGGAGAGAACCCGCGGCACCGCCGGATTTGAGTGGCGGATGGTCGGCCGGCAACGGGGCCGAGGGGTCGACGGCGTTTGAGGCGACGGCCGGCGCGGGAGCCGGGTCCTTGCTCAAGCGGTAGTGGACAACCGGTTGTTCACGACAGCCGGTCAGCACCAGGCAGGCGGGAAGCGTGGCGAAAAGAAGAAGGTGGGAACGGGGCACGGGAGTGGTGGGTGGAGGCTCCGGCGTGGCAGGGCCGGTCTGGTCGAGCATGCCATGCCACGGGCGGGTCGACTGCGCATTTTTTGTGCAGGTGTCGGCGCGTCTTGGACGATCTGCGGCCAACGGATGCGCAGCCCTCGGAGCGCATCAGGATCTTTGATCGGGCCCATCACGGACTCAGCAAATGCTGCACGGTGCTTGGCAACTCATGCGCAGCCGAGGGGCGCCGGAATGACGATACTCCTGGCACAGCTCGGACCATCCCAACCGCCCTAACCTTAAATTCACCCTCGCATGAAAGCCCCTCTCAAGCTGCTCACTCTCACCCTCGCCATGATCGGCGGCATCGCCCTCGCCGCGCCGGTGGCTGAGAACTGGGAAAACCACTGCGCCAAGTGCCACGGCGCCGATGGCAAAGGCCAGACCAAGGCCGGCCGCAAACTCAAGGTCCGCGACTACACCGACGCGGCGGTCCAAGCTGAGATGAAGGATGAGGAGATGCTCAAGGCGATCAGCGACGGCGTCACCGACGAGAAGAGCGGCAAGGAGACCATGAAGGGCTTCAAGGACGAACTGTCGCCGGAGGAAATGAAGGAACTGGTGACCTTCATCCGCTCGCTGAAGAGCTGACGCACCTCGCTTTCCCCAACCGAGCGCCGGGTTTCCACGCTCATGTCCCAGCCACGCACCCACACGCCGCTTCGCCCGCGGTCACACTTCAACAACTGGATCAGTGTGATCGGCGCGATCGTCGCGCTGGGCGCGCTGTTCTCGTTCGCCCTGCTGGTCTGGATGGACTTCACGCAGGGGGACCAGAACCCGTACCTTGGCATCTTCACCTACATCGTCGCGCCCGGCTTCCTGATCACCGGGCTCGCTCTGATCTTCTGCGGCGCGTGGTTGCAGCGTCGCTACGCGATCAAGAACGCCGCGGACACGCCGCATCGCTGGCAGCTCGACTTTGCCGATCCACGCCAGCGGCGCTACCTGCTGCTGCTGGGTTCCGGCGCGCTCGGTTTCCTGATGCTGAGCGCGTTTGGCAGCTACCAGACGTACCATTATTCGGAGTCCAACCAGTTCTGCGGCCAGGCGTGTCACCGGGCGATGAACCCGGAGTTCGTCACCTACCAGCGTGGTGCGCACGCGCGGGTTGACTGCGTCGAGTGCCACATCGGCTCGGGCGCGGAATGGTTCGTCAAGGCCAAGATCAACGGGACCCACCAGCTCATCGCGTACCTGACCGACAACTACAACCGGCCGATCGAGACGCCGTTGAAGAATCTCCGGCCGGCGCGCGACATCTGCGAGCGCTGCCACTGGCCGGAGAAGTTCCACGGCAACGTGGAGATGATCTACACCCACTTCCTCTCCAACAAGCGGAACTCGCCCTACACGGTGCGTATGCTGATGCACGTCAACAGCAGCCGTCCCGGCATGCCGCCGGGTGGAATCCACTGGCACGTCAGCGAGGATGAGAAAGTGGAGTACTACGCGGTCGACGACGAGCGGCAGGAGATCCCGTGGATGCGCGTGACCGACCTGAAGACGGGCGCGTCGCGGGTATTCCGCACGGAGGAGTTTGAGGGTGAGCCGCCGGCCGCGGCCATCCGGACGATGGACTGCATGGATTGCCACAACCGTCCGGCCCACAATTTCCCGACCGCCAACGAGGCGGTGGAGCGCTCCATGGCCGAGGGCCTGCTCAGCCTGCAGCTGCCGAACATCAAGCGCGAGGCGGTCAAGGCGATGACCCAGGACAGCATCACGACGTCGGAAGAGGCGCACGAGAAGATCGCCGCCTACCTGACCGCGAAGTATCCGGATCATCCCGACGCCGCCGCGGCGGTGGAGGAGGTTCGCCGGATCTACGACCAAACGATCTTCCCCGAACGCAAGGCCGACTGGCGCGTGTACCCGAACAACATTGGGCACAAGGATTGGCCGGGCTGCTTCCGTTGCCACGACGACCGCCACAAGGATGACGCGGGCCGGACTGTGGGCGCCTCGGACTGCAATGCGTGCCACACCATCCTGGCGCAGGGCAGCGGCGAGTCGTTGCAGGCTCTGTCGGCCGAGGGACTCGAATTCGAACACCCGGACGGTGAACTCGATCCGGAGCTCACCTGCGCCGACTGCCACACCGGAGGCCTGCAGCTCTAGCCCGCCGGATCACGCCCCGGTTGCCGTCATGACTCTTTCAATACCGGCCAAACGCCACGCGGATCTCGCCAACAGGTGCGCAGCCGCTGGCCGGTATTTCTGACAAGCTGCCGTCCCGCTTTCCCACTCCGTCCTTTCACGCCACCCCACAACCTTTTCCCCATGAGACAGCGCCTGCTCCGTTACCGGAACCTCCTCATTTTTGGCGGCACCTGCCTGTGGGGGCTGCTCTTCGTGGCCTGCACCACCGTCAACCGGGTCATCATCGTTCCCCCGCACGTGCCAGGGGCGAAGATCGTCGGATCTGAAGCGTGCTCAGAGTGCCACGACGACATCACCAGCGGTTTCCATGATGCGACCCACGCCAAGTTGATGGCGACCGGCGCGAACGCCGTGAACATGGGTTGCGAGGCCTGCCACGGCGCCGGCAGCGTGCACGTCAACAGCGGCGGTGAGGCCTTCACGATCGTCAACCCGACCCGCCATCCGGAGACCTGCTTCCAGTGCCACTTGGACAAGCGCGGGGAGTTCGCGCTGCCGCACGCCCACCAGCTCGACAAGGTCACCTGCAGCGACTGCCACGACCCGCACGAGGGCGACGCCATCATGGGCGGTGGCACGAGCCTGACGTCGGCCAACGACACCTGCCTGCAGTGCCACGACGCGCAGCGCGGTCCGTTTGTCTTCGAACACGAAGCGCTGCGGGAGAGCTGCGTCACCTGCCACAACCCGCACGGCACGGTGAACGACAAGATGCTCAAGGCGCGGAACCAGTCGCTCTGCCTGCAGTGCCACTTCCAGCAGCAGACCACCAGCGGACAGCTGATGATCGGCGGTCGCGACCACGCCTCCTTTGTGCAGCGCGGCACGTGCTGGACCGCGGGCTGCCACGAAGCCGTGCACGGCTCCCACGTCAACTCCTCCCTCCGCTTCTAACCTCAAGCCTAAAGCCCCATGCCACGCACCTGCTCCCGCGCCCTCTGGGCGGCCCTGCTTCTTCCCGCGGCGCTTCCCGCCGCTGATGCGGTGATCGAAGGCACGTATTCCGTTGGTGGCGGCGGCGTGCTGCTCAACGGCGACCGGCCCTCCTTCCAGCAAGCCAACCAGCTGCGAAAGGATGGCTTTGGCGGCCTGGAGGAATTGCGCATCTATCGCGAGGACGACGAGACGATCTTCCGGTTCGATGCCCGCCTGATGACCGGTGAGGACGACTACCGGCTGGGACTCCGCTTCGAAAAGCCCGACGCGTGGTATTTGGCCACTGGCTACGAGTCGTTCCGCATCTACTACGATGGGACCGCCGGGATCTTCCGGCCGAATGGCGTCGCCTTCAAACTCTACGACGAGGACCTCTCGCTGACGCGCAGCAAGTTCTGGTTCGAAGCCGGTCGGTACCTGTCCAACCAGACGCTGCTGTCGTTTCGATACCAGCGGAACATGCGCGACGGGACCAAGGACTCGACCTCCTGGGGTGACACCAACCTCGTTGGGGCGCCCTACGGCACCCGGAACGTTGTGCCGTCCTTCTACAACCTCGATGAGGTCACGCAGGTCTTCACGGCCAATCTCGGCAACACCTCGAAACCCGAGGTGAAGTGGAACGTCGGAGCGCGGTATGCGGAGACGGAGTTGAACAACCAGCGCAACATGCGCCGCCGGCCGAACGAGAACGCGGATCGTGTCGCCACCAGCAAGGACGAAACGAAAACGGACATTTTTGCCGCCCATGGCTACTACCAGCGCGTCGTGTCGGAGAAGCTCACCGTCTCCGGTGGCGCGCTCATCACCGATCTCGACTCACTGATCGCGGGCAGCCGCATTTACGGTCAGTCGTATGACCCGGCTTACGACCCGGCTTACCTCCGCCGTCAGCAGCGCGACGAAGGTTTCTTCGACCTCGATGGCCACGCAGAGATGAAGCAAACCGTGCTGAACCTCAACGCGGTCTACCTTCCGAAGAAGAACTGGTCGATCCGTCCCAGCCTCCGGTTCGAGAACCTGCACCAGGAAACGCTGGCGCATTTTGTGGAGACCAACATCGGTGCGGGACCGGCCTTCGCCGCCACGCTGGAGGAGATGGAGAGCCAGCACGACAAGAAGTGGAACGAGTTCGTCGAGGCCGTGGAGGTGCGCTACACCGGCAAGCCGAACTGGACCTTCAGCGCGGAGGGCCAGTGGATCCAGGGTGAGGGCGACCTGCAGGAGCACCTCGTTGACCACCACACCGCGCAGTCCCGGATCGACCGCGACATGGATGTTTCCCGCAACAGTCAGAAGTATTCAGCCAAGGCGAACTGGTACCCGAAGCCCGGTCTCTCGTTTGCCGGGCAGTACTACTACAAGGTCAACGTAAATGATTATGACGCGGTGCGCGACAACACCGCGCCTGCCTCCGGTGACCGTTATCCGGCGTACATCACCGACCAGGATTTTGAGACGCACGACTTCAATCTCCGGATGTCATGGCGACCGGCCCCCATGTTGAGCCTGGTGACGCGGTATGACTACCAGCGCTCCCGCGTCGTCAGCACCGAAGCCGGGCTCTCCGAGGTGGAGAGCTCCGAACTGACGTCGCACATCATCAGCCAGAGCGCCACCTGGAGCCCGACCGGCCGGCTGTACCTCACCGCGAACCTCAACGTGACGTGGGACCAGCTGTCGACGCCCTCGTACCCGATCGTCCTTCACGGCGACAACAACTACGTCAACGGTTCGCTCGGCGCCGGTTACGCGCTCGCGAAGAAGGATGACCTGTATCTGGATTATACCTACTACGGGGCCGACAACTTCATCGACAACTCCGCGATTTCGATGCCGTTCGGCGTCGACGAGCAGCAGCAGGCCGTTTACGTCACCTGGGTCCGTCGCCAGAGCGAGCACCTGATCTTCACGTTCAAGTACGGCTACCTGACGAAGGACGACAACACCTGGGTCGGTCTCGACGGCAAGGGGCTGAACGACTACGACGCCCACTTGCTCTACGGCAAAGTCCAGTACCGGTTCTGATCCGAGCGGAACAGCCGGCAGTGCGGATCAGTTAGGCCATTCGAGTTCAGATCTCTTTTCGCGGCCGCCGGTCACTCCGGCGGCCTGTTTGTTTGGCGTCCGGAGGCGACTGCTTCGAGAGAACCGGCGGTGCCGCGATTCTGGCATTGGTTTTCTGGGGTAACATGGCAGACTGGCTTCGCCCCATCGACGAGGCGGTCATGACTCCTGACCCTCGAATTGACACCTACATCGCGAACGCCGCGCCGTTTGCTCAGCCGATCCTTCAGCGGCTCCGGAATCTGGTGTGGGAGACGTGCCCGGAGGCACAGGAGACGATCAAGTGGAGCATGCCGTTCTGGAGCCGGGAGGGGCACCCGCTGTGCCACATGGCGGCCTTCAAGGCGCACGCGGCGTTTGGCTTCTGGGGAGAACAGATGCGCGCTCACACCACGGGCGCGGGCATCATTAGCGACGGTGCGATGGGCAGCCTCGGTCGGCTGACGTCCGTCGCCGATCTCCCGCCGGATGACGTGATGAAGAAGCTCTTGAGGATGGCGGTGGAGCATGTCCGCGCACGGCCCGTGAAGAGAAAGGGCGGCAGGGAGTCGCGTCCAGTGCCCACCATGCCGGACGACGTGGCTGCGGCTTTCGAAGGCCGGCCGGAGGCGGTGCAGGCCTTTGCCAAGTTTAGCCCCGGCCACCGGCGCGAGTACCTCGAGTGGGTGGCGGAGGCGAAGCGACCGGAAACCCGCGCCCAGCGGATCGCAACGATGGTCGCGCAATGCGCCGAGGCGAAGCCGCTGCATTGGAAGTACCAGAAGAAGTAGCAGTGACTCGGATACGGAAGGCCCCTGGTGACCGGCTCTTGGTCTGGGGAAAGATCCCGCCTCGTGTGGCTCACACCATCCACGTTCGCAGCTGTGGGGAGAAGCCGACCAGTGCCGTCAGGTTCGACGGCACCCGCTGAGGCGCAAGGGCGTACGCGGTCAGGCGTAGGTGCCCTTCCAGGACGACGAGGTCCGACGCCGCATCAGTGCCGACCAGAATCATCTCCGGGAACGTCGTGCCCGCTTCGAGCGCTTGGGACGCATTAAGCAATCGTGCAGGGTCCTGCCCGAAGATGGCTGAACCGGCGCGGAGGCGGGGCACGGCATCCGCCGGGCGGCGTGTGCCGCCGGTGAGTGCGATCCAGTACGAGTAATTCACATACCGGATGCGGGAGAGGTCCTCGGGATCGAGCGTGCAGCGATGCCAGCGGACGTCGTCCGGGAATCCCTGGAAGAGCGCCCGATCCTGCCGGTAGCCGCGGAACGCGCCGAGCACCCGCGTTCGCAGCGCGTTCTCCTCGGCGCTCGACAGGTCGGGTCCATCGATGATGCGCCGTTCGCCGCCAAGTTGCTGCAGCACGTCGAGAAGGCGGGCCTGATGGCGCGGCGAAACGATCTCCGCCCGCAGAAAGGTCGCCACCATTTCATCTTCCGAGACCGGTTGAAGGTGGCGCATCAAAAAAGTGGAGACGGGCGTGGTTGAGCGAAATCCTCACGCCGTTACACGCGACCGGCAATGCTTTGTCCCCGACCATCCGGAAGGATCATGCGGCATGCCGGCTTAATTTTTTGAGGGTCCGCCGGTTGCAGTGCGTCGCATCGACGAGGTCGTCGGTGCACGTGAGCGGCAGTAGCCGGACAAGTTGGTCGGAGGGCGAACCGCCCGGCGTTGGAGCGAGGGTGGCCCGCCCGATGCGAGGACGAACTCGGTCCCACCGCCGTGCCCCGGTGGGGATGAGTGGGCGGATCCACGTTGCAAAACCGCCAAGGGGTCCTCCCACAACCGGGCCTGCGCACTGCCGATCGTCGCAGCTCTGCCGGATCGACTGGAGCCGGCTCCATCAGCCCGGGCGGTGGGAATGGGTCCGAGGCGGGCCAGGAAGCCGATTGCACCGGCAACCAGCGCCACGAGCGGCAATCCAAACAACACCGCAAACGGAGAGCGTTCTTCCATGCCGATCGAACCGCACGCGCGCGACTCGGTGAGAAGGCGTAAACCTGAAGGTGAGGAGCTCAGCTCCGGGGCAGGGGAAGGATCAAAACGCAAAGCCAAGCGGTGCGCGGGCAGCGCTCCGGGTGCTGCTAGAATAAAGGCAATCGCGGGTGGATAATTATACCCGATTGGCAACGGGGGCTGTATGGTCAATACCCCTACAGTCGCGTCGGACGAGCTTTGATCGACGTTCGATCAATTTGCTTCAAGAAATTGAACGGGGAGCGCGCGCTGGAGGCAGGCGCACTGAATCGATGAGTGCCCAATCCGGCTCCGTGGCTCATCCGCTATCGCCGCGTAGGCTCGTCGTACTCGATAAAAAGCTGTCCGCCCGGGGCGAGCCACCGCTGGACCCGTTCTCGGCTGGCTGCCGGATCGACGTGAAAGGCGCGCACGCGCACGGCCAGGATCCTGTCGAAGAGACGCGGCCCGGGATCGAAGGACTCGAAGTCAGCGACCTCAAAAGCCGCCCGCCCGGCCTCAATGTAGGCGGCGTTGCGCTTCATCGCGGCGCGGATCGACGTCGCTGAACGATCGATGGCGAGGTAGAAGCCGGTCGTGAGCTGCTGGCAGATCAGGGTCGATGAGACACCGAAACCGCAGCCGATTTCGAGAATGCGATCCCCCGGCTCGATCCGCATCGCCCTTACAATCCTGGCCAGCCGCTCTTCGCCCATGGTGTTGTCGCCCGCGACTCGGCTTCTGGCTCTTAAACCCGATGCAGGTGCGTGATCTTGAACCCGGAAGGGTATTTCAGGCCGTATCCGAGCAGTCGGTCGAAACCGATGTGGGCGGACCAGATCAACGCAAGGGCTGGTACGTGCGTGGACCCTGCGAAATAGCCGCCGGCCGCGAGCAGCAGCGGGCCGACGTACGTGTGGGCCACGTTGTAAGACCACGCGCCGATCCGTTGCCCCCGTAGGTAACCGAGCATCGCCAGGTCCGGCGCGAGGAAGAGCAGGGCATACCACCACCACGACGCCCCCAGGGTGCTGTAAACGAAGGTGGCCGCGGCGAGCACAGCGAGTCCCTCTGCATGCAGGAGGCCTTTGGGTCCGGAGAGTCTCATCACAAGATCAGGGTGGCCGTCGCGTGTCGGTTCATCGACGCGACGGTCCTGCAATCGAGCTTGGGGGATCCGGCCCTCGGGCTAAAGCTCCGGTTGTAACAGCTTGAGACCACAGGAGGGACACTGCCCGCCCCACTTTGTCCGCCGGTAAACGCTTCGACACTCGGGACACGTGACCTTGTACGCATCCTTGGCGAGCAGGACCACGGAGACGATCAAGCCGATGGCGGCTGCGCCGAGCAGAAACGGGAAGAAGGCGCCGAGCACGCCCTGCGCGAGCGCCAGCAGGATGACCAAGAGTATCCAGCCAAAGATGACAGCGAGCAGTCGGAGCGAGCCGCGAACCTGCGCGCGGGTGTACTGTTCCCAATAGGCTGTGTGTTTACCCATGAAGTGAAAAGGGCGCACGACCGTGTGGGGCGCCGAATTCCTGGCTGGATTCGGGCGTCACCGCTGAGTGATGCGCCACGCGCCGTAGAAAGCGACGCCCGCCATGACCAGGATCAGGGCGATCGCAGCCGGGCTGGCGGCGCGCCGTTTGGGAGAGAAGACGACGGCACACCGCTCGCAAAACAGCGTTCTGATGCGAGTCACGATGGAGCAGAAAGCTGAGCAGCCCGCCCAACAGAAAAACGCCCAAGGCGGACTTGTCCTCCGAGGTGACCGGTCGCACCCGGTCGGAGGTGCGACAACGCGGACAAGGTGTATCCATAAGGCGGGTATGGGCCAGCGACCGCGGTGCCGTGGCGGACTGGGCTACGCGGCCCCGGCCGAACGATCGATGCGCAACCGGTTCATTTCCCGCCGAAGCAGGCGCTGCCCAAAACAGCCCCAGATGAGCGCGGACAGGCTGAGCGAGGCGATCAGGCCAACCGTGTACCGAATGTAGAAACTATGCTCCGGATCGAGTGCTCGCGAGATCCCCACGTAGAGCCAGAACGGCAGCAGAAAGGCCGCCAGCTGAACCGTCCGGAGGTTCGGAGATCGGAGAAACACGGCGGCCTCGAGTTGTCTCCGGGCGGCTCGGGGAGAGGAGGGCGGGCGAGCGACCGGGTGCATGGGGTGGTGCACGTGACGCTGAAGCGATCGGGTGATGGCGGCGAGCCTATTGCGCGTGACCGGCTGAAAAGGTCGCGGGCATCAGACTGGGGAGAAAAACGGTGCGACCGGATCTTAGCGTTCCTGCGCGGAGATGGCCAGCATCGACGATGCTTTCGGGCCCACGCACGTAGGCGAGCCGATAGCTATTTCCGTACTGCACGACCTCGCCGACCAAGTTCGCGCCGAGCCTGGAGACGGGAACTCCGTTATCCGAAAAAACGGGCCACCAAGTAGGCCAGCGGAAGGGCTGCCATGCCCACAGGGACCAGCATGATGCCGCTCATGACGAGGCATCGGACGAGGTTTGTCCCGCTGTAGCGGCCTGCCCCGAGCGCGATCGGGAAGCCGCGGAGGCGTCCCCAGCCGAACGTCACGACGACCACGACCAGGCAACCCAAGAAAAAGACGGTCGTAGCCACTTCGCGAGGTAGCCCATCCGCTTCAAAGCTGCTCAGGGCAACGCCAAGGCACCAGACCGGGATTGCCCACAGGTAACCGCCGAGTTGCTTCGCGAGGGTCGGCGGAGAGTTCATGAACGAACGTGCTTTTTTGAGATGCCGTCGCTGCGTGCGATCTCGTTGGCGGTTAGGTTCTGAGCGACGCCGGCGGGCCCTGTGCCGCCATCGGTTTCTCGCGCGAGACCAGGCGGACGATCCAGTAGCCGACGGCTGCAAGGACGCTGAGCACGAGCAAGGCAATCACCCAGACGATCTTCTCGATACGATTCAGCCGCTTCGAGGCGAGACAGTGCACCAATGCGCACAGCCAGAGGACAGCGAGCAGGAGAATGACTACTTCCGGAACGGATCCGTTGCCGGGCAGCGAGACGATGAGCGAAGGCATCGGCGTGAAGCGGGATCGACGTGCAGATGATCAGGTCAGGGAGGACACGAGGATAACTTGTGCGCCTGCACGGCCGCGAGACCACATCACAGTCGCCAGCGTGGAAATTGTCGTGGTGGGCGATCGGACGCCGTCGTCTTCGAAGGAGAGGAGAATGATTGGGGCGGCCCACGTGATCTTCAGCAGACGAAACGCCTTCCGGCGTTTGCGTTCGCACACCAGCACCACGTCCCGGCTTTTGTTCTCCGGGCTGTAACGCAGCTCGAACGTCTTTCCGTCCTCCCCCTGATGGAACCACCACTGACCGGCTTGCGCCGACCGACGGTGAGGGCGCACCTGCCAAGCGTCACCAACCTCGGCTGACGCGAGGTCCACGTCCTCGAAACGCGGGTGCTCCGCGAGGGTGCGCACGAGGAAGGCGTGCAGCGCCTCCAAGTCGATCTCCCGTCGGAGTTGCTTTTCCCACTTGCCGTCGGCGCGCTTTTCTTCCGGCGTCTTGAGGGAAAACGCCGGGCCAGCCGAGACACAGAGGGTGAGGACGAACAAAACGAACAGCGTTCGTTTCATGCGTGGCAGCAGGAGCTCGGACATCGGGTTGGGGCGCAGACGTTATGTGGAGGCCGTCTCACGATGTCACGAGCTTAGTCGGCCAGCGCTCCATGCGCTCGCCAATGGCGAACCGCGCCGCACTCGGTCGGAAACGACACTAAGGCTTTGCCGCAGCGGGTCCTTACGCCTGCGCGGGCTTCAGTTAACGGTACGCGGTTAACCGATGTAACCGGCGCGTTTCTTGTGACTGCGGTCGGCATGGAGTTGGGTCCGGGTCCGCAACGGATTCGCTGTATCCCCCCTGGCGCTACATCGTGAGGCTCGATCCCCGCACCCCCCTGCCGTCACCGGCAAGGTCATCGGCCGTCTCGGTGAATCGCCGTTCGGCCAGCGATTAGCTTCGAAACCCTCCTCCCCTATGACCCCTGCCTGTGACCGATCCCCTGTTCCCGGCTCCGTAGTGAGCTCGCGACTACAGCGATGGCTGTTGTCCGTGCTCGTGCACTTGCTGGCCCGACTGAGCCCGTCTTTGGGCTCAATCGGCCTCCATCGTCCCCATCTTGGCCTCGCTGGCATGGCGATGGCCGTTCTCACGCTGCTGGTGGCGATGGGAACCGCGAGCACCGCGTCCGCCAGCCTGCTTTCGTACGGTGACTTTGAACCCGACCAGCCCACGACCATTGTGGAGATGCCGACAACGTATGTCGTCGGCACGGGTCCGACAAACATCTGGAGCACGCGGCTCGGCACCGGTTCGCAGCAGGTTGCGTATCTGGATGACGGCGCGGGAAACCATTTTGTGTCGGTGGGCACATCGGTGAATCAGCCGGGAATTTTTCAGGTGGTGCCGTGGCCGGGGCACGGCACGGCGCAGCTCAGCTATACTTACAGCGGGCCGCGCGCGATCGTGCGCATCTTCGGCGCCGAAGCGGGTGACACCATTGCCAAGTTCAGCGGGGAAAACTCGCTGACGCTGATCCAGCAGATCGACAACCCGGCCGTGACCGAGTGGACGACGGTGACGCATCAGGTGGAGCTGAGTGGCGCCTATGATTATCTTGTGGTGCGTTTTGGAACGTCGGGCACGAGCCCGAGCCTCTACGATGATATTACCATGACAGTCCCGGTTCCGGCGCCCGACACTGCGCCGGTGATCGTGACGGAGTCCCTGCCAGCGACCCAAGTCGGCGCGGCGTATGTCGCGACGCTGGAGGCTGAGGGTGGCAATGGCGCACTCACCTGGAGTCTGGCGGCGGGAGTCCTGCCGGCTGGTCTCACCCTTTCTGAAGACGGCTTCATCTCCGGCGTGCCGACGACGGCGGGGACGTCGACCTTCACGGTCCGCGTCGTGGATGCCGACGATAACGTCAGCGCGGCGGATGCGAGCACGAAGGAGTTTTCGTTGGTGGTGAACGTTCCGGTGCCGCCGGTCGCGAGTTTGGTGGTGACCCGCACCAGTGGTGTGGCGCCGCTCGCGGTGAGCTTTGACGCAACAGGTTCAACAAGTCTGCTGACCGCGCGTCCCTTCCACGATCTGCACTACCATTGGAATTATGGTGATCCGGGCAGCGGCGTGTGGGCGACCTCGCGCAAGAGCAAGAACGAGGATCTGGGCGCGATCGGCGGTCACGTCTATGAAACGCCGGGCGTGTACACGGCGACGTTGACGGTGAAGGATGCAACCGGCGCTTCCAGCCAGGCCACGGTCGAGATCACCGTCGAGGATCCGGATGTCGTGTTCGCGGGGACGAACACCATCTGCATTTCGACCGATGGAGATTTCACGGGCGCCCCGGCGGGTTCGTTGCACGTGACGAGCGATAGCTGGGCGACGATCGCCTCCTCACTCGGCACCGGAAAGCGCGTGCTGCTGAAGCGCGGCAATACGTGGGTCTCGGATGGCTCCCGCATCACGATGAACTTCGCGGGGCCCGGTATCCTGGGCGCGTTCGGCACGGGCCCGAAGCCGATCATCACCTTCGCCGCGGACGGCACCGGCTGGACGTTCTTCATGGGCAACGGCAACACGCCGTACCAGTTCGGCGACTTCCGCTTCATGGACTTCGAGATCCAGGGCCGCGGCTTCAACTACTCGGGCTTCCATGCGGAAGGTGCGTTCAACAACCTCACGATCCTCCGCGTCGACGCGTCGGAGATGGGCGTGTTTCTCAACCTCTCTCCGCCGATTCTCCGCTACTATAACAACGACAACCGGCCCGGTCACCGGTTGTGGGAAGGTGTGGCCGTGGTGGAGACGAAGTACGAGAAGGTCGTCGGCGACGGCGGCGAGTTCAACGGTCGTCACATCGCCTATGCCGGCATGGCGCGCTCCCTCTACATGGGCAACATCTGGAACAACGCCGAACGTGGTGAGCACATTCTGCGCGTGCCCCTGTCGCAGCGCTTCATCATCGCGCACAATCAGCTCACGAACGCGCGTCTGACGAAGCATCTGATCAAGATGCACGGCGGCGGCACGGAGGATGACCCCGGCCAGATCCTGCCGCCCGGGGAAAATCAGACCAAGCTGATCACGATCTCCGACAACTACTTCTCCTCGCGCTTGGGCGATTGGCTCGTGTCCGTCGGCCCGCAAAACGGCACCAGCGCGGAAGTCACCCGCGACATTATTGTCGAACGCAACGAGGTCGTCTTCGGTGAGGACAACAACATCGCCTTCCACATGGCGGCGTCGTCCACCACGGTGCGGAACAACACGGTGATCATGACGGGTGCGGCCGGCGGCGGCACGATCGTCACGATCGACCGCCGCGGCATCGAGCCGGTGCCGACGGACAACTACGCTTACAACAACAGCGGTTACAGCGGCAACGGGCAGAGCTTCACGCTGGCCAGCGTGGTAGCGAGCGCGATCAACACGACCGTCCGGAACAATTACGGGCGTTCGGTGGGTGCCAGCAAGACGTTGATTAGTGGCGGCGGCACCAACCTGGTGCAGTCGAACAATGTGATCACCGACACGCCCGGCTGGGTGGTCGCCGATCCGACGGCAGCGCATCATTTCGACTTGGTGGACGGCAGCCCGGCAATTGGGGCTGGCTACCCGGTCCCGCTGCTCGCCGATTTCGAGGGGCAGCCGCGTCAGCCGAACGCCGGGATCTCCCTCGGCGCGTTCGAGTCGCCCCCAACCACGCCGGATATCGCTCCGGTGATCCTCTCCACCACGATCAAGAATGGAGCCTACGGGGAACCGTATTGGGTGACGCTCGAAGGAGCGGGCGGTAATGGCCGCCTCTACTGGACGCTCGCCTCCGGAAGCTTGCCCGCTGGTTTGGAACTTCGTTCGAACGGCCAGATCGTCGGGAAGCCGGCCTCGAGTGGTTCCTTTACCTTCGTGGTGAGCCTCGAAGATTCGGATGGCGCGATCGGCGGCAGTGATGCGGCGCAAAGAACCTTCACGCTGGAAATCGCGGCAGAGCCCAACTCTGTACCGCAGATCACGGCCACGAATGTGCCCGCTGCGATCGTGGGCGCCAACTATTCTCGGACGTTGACCGCGATTGATGGTAACGGCGCGCTGACGTGGACGCTGGCCTCGGGCGCATTGCCCCCGGGCTTCAGCCTGTCTTCAGAAGGTGTTATCACCGGCATGGCGACGGCCACCGGCGCTTATGAGTTCACGGTCGCCGTGGCGGACAGCGACGGTGCGGTCGGGGCTGCGGATGAAGACACCGCCACGTATACGTTGGTGGTGAATCCGGTGGGTTCGGTGACGGCCTACCAAGGTTCGACCTTCTACAATCAAGCCTTCGCCGCTCAAGCGGGGCAGTTCGAAGCGACGTTCAATGTTCACGTCCCGTCGTTCCCGATCAACGCTCCCATCGGTCTGTCGTTCGGCCCTGCGACGGCGTATGCGCAGATGGCTGCGATCGTGAGCTTCTCGGCTGATGGCTATCTCAATGCCCGTAATGGCGGGGCCTATACCTACACGGCTCCCGCAATTAATTATGCAGAGGGCATGAACCTCCGGTATCGCCTGGTGGTGGATGTTCCCGCCAAGAAGTATTCGGTGTATGTCTCGGTCGACGGAGGCGCCGAGCAACTCCTGGCGGATAACTTCAACTTCCGTACGGAGCAGGCCTCGGTCGCGTCGCTCAACAACCTCTCGGTCAAGGTGGATGCACCGGTCGGCGGTTGGATCTCGGTGACGAACTTCGCGGTGACCCCGATTGGCCAGCCCAACGTACCGGTGACGGGCGTTTCGGTGGCGCCGTCGAGCGTCTCGATGGAGGTCGGAGAAACCGCCACGCTGACGGCGACGGTTGCGCCGGCGAATGCCACCAACCCCATCGTGTCCTGGTACAGCACCGCCCCAGCGGTGGCATCCGTTGACCAAAACGGGCTGGTGACGGCGATCAGTGCGGGTTCAGCCACGATCGTCGCAACGACACTGGATGGGCACTTCACGGCAAGCAGCGCGGTGACCGTCGCCGGAACACCGGGTGAGCTGTCCGTGACGATCTTCGCGGACGCGGGCGTCCACGATTTCGGCGGCGTGTCTGGCGCGCTGGATACCGAGATTTTCCGCTCGGGCACGGCGAGTTGGCGCATCACCTACAACAGCGATTCGGCGACGTCGGCGTTTATTCCCCAGGGAGCGGCGCTGAAGATGGCCGACCTGACGTCGTATACGAATAACGGGTACTTCGAGTTCTGGTATCGTTCCTCGAAGGCCGGCACCATGCGTTTCCAGGTGATGGATGGAGGCGCTACTAATGCGACGATCTTCCAGGCCGACCGCGCCTTGGTGGCGACGACGGAGTGGACGCGCGTCGAGATTCCCTTCACCGGCTGGACGCAGGCGCCGACCTCGACGCCGAATTGGAAGCTCATGCTGCGCGGCTGGATCGGGATGAACGGCGCGACCGTGCATTACGATGACATCCGCTTCGTCGGCTTGGCGCCCGAGCCCGTCGACGTGCCGGTGACCGGTGTCAGCGTCTCCCCGTCGACGCTTTCGCTCGACGTGGGCGGTTCTGCGGCGCTGACGGCCACCGTTGCGCCAGCGAACGCCACGAATCCCGCCGTGAGCTGGTCGACCAGCGACGCCAGCGTCGCGACCGTCAGCGAGGCCGGTGTGGTCACCGCCATCGCGCCCGGCCAGGCCGACATCACCGTCACGACCGCCGATGGTGGCTTCACGGCCTCCGCCAGCGTTACCGTCACCGCTGATCCGGGATCCGTGCCTGAGATCGTCACGACCACGCTGCCCTCCGGCGAAGTCGGGGTCTCGTACAGCGAGACGCTGACGGCCACTGGGGGCGACGGCGCCCTCGTCTGGACACTCGCATCCGGCAGCCTGCCGGACGGCCTCTCGCTGTCGGCCGACGGCACGATCGCCGGCACGCCGACGACGGAAGGCTCCAGCACGTTCAGCCTGCGGGTGAGCGACAGTGACGACTACGAGGGTAGTGACGACGAGGATACGCAGTCGTTCACGCTGACGATTGAGCCGGCCGCGCCGGTCGAGGCCGAGGTCGTGCTGTTGCAGCTCAACCAGCGCTACGACGGCCTGCCGAAGCCGGTTCTGGTCGGCACCGATCCGGAAGGTCTCAATGTTGTGGTCACCTATAACGGCAGCCCCGAAGCGCCGATTTATCCCGGCGTGTACGAGGTGGTCGCGCAGGTCGACGAAGACGGTTACGTCGGCGAAGCGACCGCGGAGCTGACCATCGGCATCACCGCGCTCGTCCGCCACGGGTTCGCGTTCTCCGGTGAAATCGACGGCTCCGTCCAGGTGCTGCTGCCGGAATCGACGACCTTGAACGGCGGAGCGGGGATCTCGAATGACCTGCTCGTCTCCGGGCTTCCGGAGGTGAAGGTCTACGGCAACGCAACCTATGTCGCCGTGATCGAGGCCGACGGCGCCGCGACGCCGACCAACCACCGGGTGACGCTGAATGACCGCACGGTTGTCCGTTACGTGGTGCGCCAGGTCGATGCGATCGAGTTGCCCACGGTTGATGCGCCAGCCGCACCCACGGGCACCCGTGATGTCTCCGTCAACCAGAGCGGCCAGGCGATCGGCGATCCGGCGACGCTCCGCAACCTGACGATCAACCGCAACGGGGGTGATGTGACCGTGCCGCCTGGCGCGTATGGCGACTTCATCTCCAACGGTGGCGCCTTCGTGCTCGGTGTCGCTGGTTCAACCGAGCCGGCTATGTATGACCTGCGCAGCTTGACGCTGAACTCGAACGCGCAATTGAAGGTCGTCGGCCCGGTCATCTTGACGGTGCGCCAGTCGGTGTCCTTCAACAGCGCCAAGGCGGACGGACACGATGCGGCCGCGTTGACGCTCCGCGTGCACGCCGGCGACGTGACCCTAAACGGCTCCACGAAGCTGAATGGCACCGTCATCGCGCCGTCCGGCCAGGTCTCGCTCAACGGCTCGAGTGTGATCCGCGGCAGCGTCGCGGCGGACCGCCTCACGCTGAACAAGCAGGCTGTCCTGAAAGAGCCCGATTTGTGAGGCGTAGCCTCTAGGGAAACACGCCCGCGACCGTCACTGGTCGCGGGCGTTTTATTTTCGAACCGGATTCACCACTCTCGAGCGATCTTTCACCGCAGAGATCGCAGAGCCCTAAGGCAGAGTTGAGCCAGATGGAGTCTGAATCGGAATCCAGTCTCAAACCACCTCATAACGGATCGCTCGCTGTGTCTTCGTGCTGTGGCGGACTGGCGCTTCGCTCGAGAGTGGTGAATCGGTTTGGACTACTCCTTAAACTTTAATTTTTCGACTTCAACTCGCCATCGACGACCAGCGGTGGGCCGACGCGTTCGAGGCCGTATTCAGGCAGGCGTGACGCTTCGCTGAAGCCGGGTTGCCCGGCGATGGAGTCGAACAGCTCCTCCATTCGGCCGGCGGGTTGGAAAACGATTAGGATCCGGCCGGTACTCTCGCCGACGAAGGCAAACGCGTGAGGGATCCGCCGCGGACCGAACAGTGAGTCGCCGGGCTGGAGACGGTAACGTTGGGAACCGATCTCCGCAATGTAGGTGCCTTCCAGGACATACCACCACTCGTCCTGATCATAATGAACGTGGCGGGCGGGGCCGCCTTTGACGCTGTGCCGATTCTCGATGATCAGCAGGTTTCCCTGCGTGTCCGTGGTGCCGACCTTCACGAACAGTTGGCTGAGTCCGGCAATGATACGCCGCTTGCCGTAGCGGTCCTCGTCGTGGTTGACCGAAAAGCCAGATGAAGCGGCGGGCGTCTGCGGTTCGGCTCCAAGGGCTTTCGCCGACACAAACGCGAACAGGGATCCCAGGAATCCCCGGCGGTGCAGAGGGTGGTTCATGGCGGATGGGGGTAGGCGACTGCCCGCCTTTATAGCCGGCCCGTGCCCGCCGGCGAGTGGTGACAGACGTTAGCAGCTGAAGGAATACCTGCCCAGATCCTCACCCCATCGCCTGCGGCGAGTTTAAGTCGGAAGTTTAGGTTTAAAGAGGAAAGCCCACGTCCGGTGCACTACAGAGTCACATCGCCTACGGCGAGTCTTGGTAAAGAGTTTAGTTGTAAGGAGTCATTCTAAACCGATTCATCACTCTCAGGCGAAGCGACACTCCGCTAATGCGCGAAGACACCGCGAGCGATCCGTGGCGATCTCTGCGGTCAAAGATCGGCTTGAGCTCCGTTTCTCTGTGTCTCTGTGGTGAAACTCGGCAGGTGGACGTGGCGAAAGAACCTCTTTGTGCTCTTCGTGCCTTTGTGGTGAAACTGGATTGATGTTGCTACCCTCTTGCGTCCGTTCGCCCTGGATCGGTGCCCTGCTCGTGCTCGCGGTTTCTGCGCTTTCGGCGCAGGACGTCGCGGGCCCGGATCCGCAGCAGCTGATTGAGCGAGGCTGGGTGAGGTACGGCGACTTTGGCGCGAAGGGTGATGGCAAAACGGATGACGTGCGCGCGTTGGCCGCGGCGCATGCGTTTGCGAACGAGCATGGGCTACCGGTGAAGGCGGATGATGGCGCCACGTATTACATCGCTGGTGACAAGGTGACGGTGGAGATCCGGACGGATACGGATTTTGGCGAGGCGGCGTTCATCATCGACGACACGAATGTCGAGGACCGGTCGGCGCCGGTTTTTGCCGTGACGTCGGCGTTGGAGCCGGTGCCGCTGGAGGGGATCGCCGCGTTGCGGAAGAACCAGCGCAGGCTAACGGTGCCGGTACCCGGGCCGGGGCTGATCACGGTGACCGACTCCACCGTGCGACGGTACATCCGGTTTGGGCTCAATCCCACCAACGGCGCGGCGCAGACCGATATTTTCCTGGTCGACGAAGCGGGCGTGGTGGATCCGCGAACGCCGATCGTCTGGCACTTTGACCGGGTGACGGAGGCGCGTTTCCTGCCGATCGATTCGACGACGCTGACGATCCAGGGCGGGAAGTTCACCACGATCGCGAATCAGGCGGAGTCGCAGTACACGTACTACAACCGCGGGCTCTCGATCTCGCGGTCGAACGTGCTCGTGGAGGGATTGGAGCATCGCGTGACGGGGGAGGGGGAGACCGGCGCGCCGTACAACGGGTTCATCAACATCAGCAACTGCGCCCAGGTGACCGTCCGCAATACGGTGCTGACGGGACGGAAGGTGTACCAAACGATCGGCCGGGCGGGCCTGCCGGTGTCGATGGGCAGCTATGACATCACGGTGAATCGGGCGGTGAACGTCACCTTCGAGAACTGCACGCAGACGAACGATATTCACGATCCGACGTACTGGGGCATCATGGGATCGAACTACTGCAAAAACCTGGTGTATGACGGCTGCACGCTGTCGCGGTTTGATGCGCACATGGGCGTGGCCAATGCGGCGATTCGCAACTCCACGCTCGGTCACCAGGGAATCAATACGATTGGCAGTGGGACCTTTGTGCTCGAAAACACCACGGTGACGAGCCGGAGCCTGATCAACCTGCGCCCGGATTACGGCAGCACCTGGGAAGGCGAGTTCGTCATTCGCGACTGTGTGTTCATCCCGACCACGCTCAAGGACGGCCGTGCGACCCTGATCAGCGGATCGAACAAAGGACAGCACGACTTCGGCTACACCTGCTCGATGCCCGAGCGGATCACGATCGATAACCTCCGGATCGAGGATGCGAACGCTCCTGAAAGCTACCAAGGTCCAACGCTCTTTGCCGACTTCAACCCCGAGCTGAAGGACGACAGCTACCTCGAAACGTTTCCGTACGTGGTGACGAAGGAAGTCGTCCTCCAAACCGTGACCGTCGCCAGCGGTCGACCCCTCCGCACCAGCAGCAACGCATTCGCGTTCAGAGACACGATTGTCCGCTGAGTTTTGTCTCCCGAAGCGGCGCCACTGCGGCGATGGACCAAATGACGATCGTCGATCGATTAAACACGAGCGTTCGCCATCGGCCCTTGTTTTTCAATCGGCTTGACCTAGCTCAAGGCGGAACTGGCGCACGTCCACTAAACTGCGCGGGTGACGTTCGCCTGCCCGCATTTTGATCCCAAGCAGGATTACTGTCTGTTGCTAAAAACGGACTGCGTGCCCGGTCGGGCTGGCTGCGTGCTGCGTCACACATCGACCTTCGCGATTCCGGCGGAAGAGCGCGTGCGACTGAAAGAGGAGGAAAAGCGGCGGGCGAAGCTGGACGAGCTCTACGGCCCGCCGGGCCGGTCGACCGACGATTGAAGGATGTTCAGGTGGCGCGCGAGTGACTCGGCGTTGAGTCATGAGCTGGCTGGAGCCAGTTATTGCTTCGTCTACTCCACGACGGTGCCACTGGAAAGTTGGATGGAGATCGACCGCCAGTCCTTCGAGATGATCATAGAGTTGTAGTCTCCCCCTCCCAAGCTCTCTCGCTGCAGCGCGCCTGTTGCTCCTTCGGCTGAGGCATAGTGGAGCCACGGCTGCGCCCGGCCGTTCAAGCCGCACACGTGATGTCGGCGATCCCCCAGATCCCAACCAATCGTAGGTGCTGCTTCAAGTGAAACGTAGTGGGACCAGCGTTACGCCCGCGCGTTGCCGGCCATCCTACGCATTCTCATTCCCGTGGCCCCCTCCGCCTCTGGCTCCGAGCTTCCCGGCGGTGCCGCACCTTCGCGGCCCACGTCATCCGAAAACCACTACAACAACCGCTCGGCGCCCGGTCACACGATGCACGACGTGCCGGGCGCATTTTTCCGAGCCTCCCGAGCCCTCTCGCCTGGCTTTATTGCCTCCGGCGATCTGCAGGGTGGTGGCTGCGCACTACCCTAACTCTCAGGTTTCTTTTCACGCTTCACTTCCAGACATAGCTGAAACCAAGCGGTCCCTGCCGCCGCTTCTGGTGAAAACGCCCACCAATAGACAATATGGCATACTCCTGAGGCGAAACTTCGACACGCCGAATGCCCTCAGACGTGCGAACATCAACGACCCAACTTTTTCTACGCCCACCACTTACGCTTTTCGCCGCCACCTCTCCATCCAGCCAAAACTCAGTCTGTGGCGGAAGAAAGACGTTCGCTTGCATAACAAAGCCCGCACTCCACAACACCGCCAACGACGGGAAGAAGACCAGGCCGAACCAGAATGCAGACTTCCGGTGG
This sequence comes from Verrucomicrobiota bacterium, assembly GCA_023386835.1. GTDB lineage: Bacteria > Verrucomicrobiota > Verrucomicrobiia > Opitutales > Opitutaceae > Actomonas. The sequence goes on along the minus strand of JAEWIY010000040.1, from coordinate 1,711 downwards.
CAGACCGGCAGAAACGCGTCACGATAACGGAGCCCAAACCACCAGCAGAAGATCAAGATCGGCGCCGCCAGATACTTGAGCGTGATCGGGAACGGCGCGTTGAATTCGGTGCGAAGCGCGAAGAACGGCCAGATGGATAGCGCAAGATAGCCGAAGAAAATCTTCTTGGGATTCTCGGCGACGAATCTCGCGAGGCGTCTCATTTGGCTAGCGCTATAGACCTGCCGCGCGGGGCGAGCAACCTGTGACTGCCACTCGCGCGAACACGCCGCGACCACAGTGATCTCTCGCGTTGTGCTGAGCGACTTGATCGGCTCTATTGGACAGCTCGAACGAACTCTTCAGGATCGATGCCCGCCTGACGCAGGACACCCGCCAAAGTGCCCACCTTCACTTCGGTGCATCGGGACGACGCAAACCGATGGTAGAGTTGTTGCGACGCACAAGACGTAGTTGGACCAGCCTTACGCTCACGCGTTGCCCGTGCCTTTACGTCTTCTCATTCCTACTGGTTGGGCTTTCTATTCAGCGCCGAGCGATCCCAGAATCTTCCATGCGAGGTGCTCTTTCACCTCCGCGTGCCTTGGGACGCTTCCACGACCCCCATCCGCGGATTTATCCACAAGGAGTGCGAGGCTCCCTCCCGTCTGAGGTAGCAGCCTGGAGATGGCGTAGCCCGGAGCAATACGCGCGAAAACCTGCTCGTGCTCTCGGCCCGGGTGCCGAGCGGCTCCAAGGCGATGACGTTCACCCGAGATGGCGTGGGTCCGCTGACCGCGCTGCCTTTGCTCGCCGGCAGCGGCATTCCGTCGTGGACTTTCGCCTTAATCTTTTGCTCACCGAGAACAGTGTATTCTTTAGTCTCTCCGAATGCCACGGACACGGCGCACAGCAGAAGAATAATGGAATAGGTTTTGCGGAGCATAGTTTGGCGAACGCTCAGGTGACCCGCGAGGCCCGATTACCGTAATGCTTCATACGCCGGAGATTTCGCAATGATGGACCGCTGGCCTCGTTGCGTCACCGTCTTGTTAGCCATGTCTTTCTTCCATTTCTCGCCGAAGCCAAGCCGGATCGCGCCCAGTCTTTCGCTATGGACGCCGGCGTAGAGAAGGAGCGAGTCGATGTCGGCAAGAATGCTATCAAAGAAGTAACAACCGATCCCTTGCTGCTGAGCTTCATAAAAGGCCATGCCCTCGCCCAGATCGCCGGCGGCCTCTTCGAGAAGGATGACGTCTCTTACACGCCTCACGAGAAGCGCCTGCGAAGCTCCTCCCGGCTGAGGAACTTCGCCTCCCCGGACGCGATCTTCGCACGTCGAGCACTAACGACTGTTTGATGCCAGGCGGGTGATTCGGGTTCTTCGTCACCGCGGCGAAGGGAGTCCCAAAGCAACTCCATGGTCGCTAGTCTCTCCTCTACCGACATTTGCTTGATATCCACGATACCCATTGCCGAAAGATAGCCCGCTCGAATCCGGCTGGCAAGCGGCCTTTGCCGGGCTAACGACGAAGCTCAGACACCCGCTGGGGGCGTCCGAACTCAATGGTCTTCTCGTAAACGCTGCGCGTCATCGGGGTTGTTTGTAGCGCCTTCCATGAGAAGGCGTGTCGACTAAATTGTATAAAAGGGTTCATCCTTTTTCTGGCTGAAGCTGGGGCGTTCGCTTTCCCGTCCGGTTCAGGCTTCCATACGCACTCTTTGTGGCGGC
>JAEWIY010000019.1 GCA_023386835.1 Verrucomicrobiota bacterium | reverse complement strand
CGTTTACCTGGGCCACGGCACGTTTGACGGTCGCGAGGCGCATCTGAACCTGCGCGGACCGGATGTGTCGGCGACCGAGCTGGCGCAGTGGCTCCAGCCCGTGCAGCGACCGGTCATCTTTGTCCATGGCGGCTCGTCGGCTGGGCCGTTTCTGCCGGCGTTGTCCGGGCCCAACCGTATCATCGTGACGGCGACACGGAGCGGACATGAAGCGAACTACGCGCGTTTTGGTGAGCGGTTCGCCGAGGCGATCGGCCGCCTCGAGGCCGACATCGACCAGGATGGACAAGTCTCCGTGCTCGAGGCGTTCGTCACGGCCGCCCAGCAGGCGAAGGCGTTCTACGAAGAGAACGCACGCCTCGCGACGGAACATGCGTTGCTCGACGACAATGGTGACCGTCAAGGCACGCCAGCAGAGTGGTTTCGCGGCACACGCGTGCAACAACGCGCCGACGGCGATCGCGTTCCCGATGGAGAACGTGCGCGCCTGCTTGCGGTGGTCCTGACGGAGGAGGAACGAACCTTAACCGCCGACCAGCGTGCGCGGCGCGACGCTCTCGAGCGCGAACTCTCGGCCCTGCGGGCACGCAAGAGCGAGCTGCCCGAGGCGGTGTACGCGTTCGAACTCGAGACCTTGTTACGTCAGCTCGGCGCGCTGTATCAGGAAGGGACGTAGCGACGTGCGCCGAGCGCGCGACGATTATGGAAGATGAAAGAAAGGAGCAGGGCGCAGGAACGGAAGGAGTCGCCTGCGTTTTCTCCGACTTCGCCTGAAGCTGACTACGGGAGCCAGGGAAAGCGGCGGGCGTCAGGACGGCGCTTCTCGCGTTGGGCGGAGTGAAACTCCTTCGCTTCCTCGCTCATGTAGTAGAGCAGCGTCGCGTTGCCGGCGAGTTCCTGCAGGCCAGCCTGGCCGTCCACATCGGCGTTGAACGCGGCCTTGAGGCAACGAATGGCGAGCGGGCTGTGGCCCAGCACTTCCCTCGCCCACTTGACGCCCTCCGCCTCCAGCTCCGCCACTGGGACGACGGTGTTGACGAGTCCCATCTCGAGCGCCTGCTGCGCGTTGTATTGGCGGCACAAGTACCAAATTTCGCGAGCCTTCTTCTGGCCGACGATGCGCGCGAGGTAGCTCGCCCCGAATCCGCCGTCGAAACTGCCCATGCGTGGGCCGACCTGCCCGCAGATCGCGTTGTCCGCCGCAATCGTCAGGTCGCAAACGAGGTGGAGGACGTGCCCGCCCCCGATCGCGTAGCCCGCCACGAGGGCGATCACGACCTTCGGCATCGAGCGAATGAGTTTCTGCACCTCCAGGATGTTCAACCGCGGCACACCATCACCACCCACATAGCCGGCGTGGCCCCGGACGCTCTGGTCACCTCCCGCGCAAAAGGCGTACTTGCCATCGGTGTGCGGACCGGCGCCGGTGAGAAGCACCACCCCGATCGACAGGTCCTCCCGTGCGTCAATCAGCGCGTCGTGCAACTCGAAGACCGTCTCGGGGCGAAACGCATTTCGCTTCTCGGGGCGGTTGATCGTGATCTTCGCGATCCCATCGGTCTTGTGGTAAAGAATGTCGGTGTAGGTCTTCGCGACCTTCCATTCGGGCAGGCTCATGGGAAAGTCACCCTTGGGCCTCACGCCTCCACGGTCAACGGCGGTGGCGCTTCCACCGCTCGGTTGGGCTCGGACGGGACGCGCGCACGTGATTTGCACCTCACAGAAAGGTGTTGGCGCGGCGTGACAGTTTCGCCCAACTGCACCGTCCATGAGCCACGCCCCGTCGAATGCTGCGACCTCCCGGAAGCTGCAGCTGAGCCTGGCGCTCGGAGCCCTCGGTGTGGTCTTCGGCGACATCGGAACGAGCCCGCTCTACGCGTTGCGCGAATCGGTCGCCCAATTGCCGGAGGCCGACCGGGTCGGCGGCGTTTACGGCATCCTTTCGCTCATCTTCTGGGCGCTGATGCTGGTCGTCAGCCTCAAGTACGTGACCGTCGTCATGCGCGCGAACAACCAGGGCGAAGGCGGCGTCTTCACGCTGCTTGCCCTGAGCGGGCTTGATCGCGCACCCGGGGTCGTGAAGCGCATTCCTCCCGGAGTGGTGGTCCTGCTGGTGGGCGCTTCCATGATTTGTGGGGAGGGTGTGATCACGCCAGCGGTGTCCGTGCTCAGCGCCTCCGAAGGCCTGAAGATGATCGTCCCGGGAGCGGAACCGGTCGTCCTGCCCCTTTGCCTGGTTGTGCTCGTCACGATTTTCCTCCTCCAGCGACGCGGCACCAAGGCCATCGGCCAGGCCTTTGGCCCGGTCATGCTGATCTGGTTTCTCACGCTCGGCTTGCTGGGCCTGTGGCGGATCTTCGAACACCCGGACATCCTGCGCGCGCTGAATCCGCTGCACGGCCTGCGTCTGCTCCTGGACAACCCGCACGCGGTGCTGGGCGTGCTCGGCGGTATTGTCCTGGCCATTACCGGCGTGGAGGCGCTGTTCGCGGACATGGGCCACTTTGGTCGGCCGGCGATCCTGCGCGCCTGGTATGGACTGGTGTTGCCGGGACTCGCTTTGAACTACTTTGGCCAGGGCGCGCACGTGCTCGCGCATCCCGGCGACATCTCCAACCCGTTCCTTTCCCTGGCACCCGAGGGAGCGGCGCGCGCCGGGCTGATGGTGTTGTCGATCTTCGCCGCGGTCATCGCCAGCCAGGCGTTCATCTCCGGCACCTTTTCGCTCATCCGTCAGGCGATCCAGTTGGGTTACTTTCCGCGCCTGAAGGTGCTGCACACCAACCCGGATCAACGAGGGCAGATCTACGTGCCGATGGTGAACTTCACCCTCGCGTTGGGCAGCATCGCCACGGTTCTCCTCTTTGGCTCCTCCTCCAACATCGCGGGAGCCTACGGCGTCGCGGTGACGGCGACGATGGTGGTGACAACGATCGCGTTGTACTTCGTCGCACGGCGCCATTGGCGGCGATCCATTTGGCAAGTGCTGCCCATGTGCCTGTTCTTCGGCAGCATCGATGTGAGCCTGTTCATCGCCAACTTGCACAAGTTCTGGGACGGCGGCTGGCTGCCGCTCGCGATCGGCGCCACCATGCTTGCGATCATGCACACCTGGAAGAGCGGCCGCAATGAGATCCAGGACAAGGTTTACGGCGGCGCCATCACGGAGCTCGAGCTCTCCAGCATTGCCCGCAGCAAGAACATCGTGCGCGTGCCCGGCAGCGCCGTCTTCATGGTGGCGACGCCGAAAGGCACGCCGCTCGCCCTGCTCCACCACCTCAAGGCCAACAAGTGCCTGCAGCAGACCGTCGTCCTGCTGACGATCGTGACGGAGGAAGTGCCGGCGGTGCCCGACGAAGAACGCATGTCGCTCGCCTTCCTCGGCGAGGGTGTCTGGCGAGCGGTCGGTCGTTACGGATACATGGAATCACCCGACGTCAGCTGGATCATCGAGCGGGTCCGCGGCCAGGGCGTGGCGGTCAACCCGCTGGCCACGACGTACTACTTCAACCGTGAGATGATTCTGACCGGCGGAAACGCCCGCATGTTTGAGTGGCAGAAAGCGCTCTACGGCTTCCTCAGCCGCAACGCGCGGCCGGTGAAGGATTATTACCGGATTATGCCAACCCAAATCATCGAGATCGGGCTGCCCGTCCAGTTGTAGCAGCGGGCTCGCTACACGTTCGCCAGCTGCGCGGCCACCTGCGCAAACAGCCGCTTGCGCGTGGCGGCATCCTTCTTCCGATCCGTTCGCACCTCCAGGACGCGAACACCGGGCGCGGGCGTGGCGGAGATGAGCGCAACAAACTGCTCCCACGTCTCGATGCGGTCGTGGCGCACTCCGTACGAATCCACAAGCCGGGCAAAATCGACCGTCTGGGGCGTGGCGAAGAAATCTTCGAACGGCGGCTCGAACTCCGCGATGGGCAGATGCTCAAAGATGCCACCACCGTGATTGTTGACCAATACCACGGTCAGGCTGCCGCGGAGGCGCGACGCACTGAGCAATCCGTTGGTGTCGTGGAGAAACGCGAGGTCACCCGTCAGCAGCACGGTGGGCGGACCGCCGTGCGCCAGGCCGAGTGCGGTGGACAGCGTGCCATCAATGCCATTGGCCCCTCGGCTGAACGAAACGACGATACCACGTTCATTCACCGGCCAGAAGTACTCCAAGTCGCGCACGGGCATGCTGCTGGCCACCGACAGCACCGTTCCGGCCGGCAAATGCTGCGCGAGAAGTGAGCTGATCCGACCTTCAAACCACCCGAGCGCGTCGGCCTGGAGCGCGGAATCGATTCCCGCGCGCGCCGCCTGCTCGGCGCGCTGCCACCGCTCGAGGTAGGAACGATCAGCCGGCGGGTGGCCCAAGGCACTCAGCGCCGTGACCGGCATTGTTACTTCACGGGTGCGGCCGTGCAGCGCATCGCGGCTGCCGGTGTGTTCGGAAATCAGGAGCATCTCCGCCTGGGCCTGTTCGAGCCAGTTGCGCAGAACCTTGCTGGTCGGCCAGCTCTCGAGGCAAATCACCGTGCGCGGCACGAGGTCTCGAGCCAGTTCAGTCCGGCGCAGCACCGTGTCGTAGGTGCCGACCACCGTGGCCTCCGACTTGTAGTGTCGCAGCGGTGACAACGCATCCGCCAGCACCGGCCAGCCCAGCTGCGCCGCCACCCGTCCGACGTGAGCCGCATAAGCAGCCGGATCCGCCGGCTGGGCCGGGCCAGCCACGATCAGGCCGCGGCTCGTCGCGGCACGCTGATGCAGCTGCCAGCGCGGAGCCTCTGGAACACCCTCGTCCGGCCACTCAAAAAAAGAATGATCCAACAGCGGCCGCAGCGCGCTGGCGGCGGCGTTTTCCAATGGTGCCAGCGGATCACGAAACGGCAGGTTCAGGTGCACCGGTCCTCCACCCTGCGCGCGCCGCCAGGCTTGTCGGGCCATTTGCCGCGCGTACCGCAACAACTCCACTCGGGGCTCCGGCACTGCCATCTCGTGGTACCAGGCCACATGGTCTCCAAAATACTTCTGTTGGTCGATCGTCTGCCCGGAGGCGCATTCGCGGAGTTCCGGCGGACGATCCGCGGTCAGCACGAGAAGCGGCACCCGACTCTCGTGCGCCTCGATCACGGCCGGATAATAGTTCGCGCCCGCAGAACCGCTTGTGCAAACCAACGCCACCGCGCGCCGGGTGCGGCGAGCCAGCCCGAGCGCGAAGAAGCCCGCCGACCGCTCGTCCAGCACCGGCACGCACTCCACGCCCGGGTGCCGCACCAGCGCAACGGTGAGCGGCGTGGAGCGTGATCCCGGTGAGATGACGGCGTGGGTCAGCCCACAGCGCACCCACGACTCCACCAGGACACTACACCAGAGCGTATTGACGTTGCGGAAATCGAGCGCCGCTTCGATTGGCGTGGACACGCCGGGCAGGCTGATTGGGCGCTGCTCCGCAGGCAATCCTTCGCCACGCCTCACCTGCAACCGCACCGCTCAGGCCAGCAACCCGTCGAGCAAGGCGCGGAACTTCAACTCCGTTTCCGCAAACTCCCGGTCGGGGTCGGAACCCGCGACGATGCCGGCTCCGGCATACACGGTCGCGCGCGAATCCCGCACCAGCGCCGAGCGAATGCCCACCAGGAATTCGCCACCGCCCCGCGCATTCAGCCAGCCGACCGTGCCGGCGTACAACCCGCGGTGAAACCCCTCCAGCGACGGAATCGCTGCCAGCGCCGCTTCACGCGGCGTTCCGCCAACCGCAGGCGTCGGATGCAGCCGCGCCAGCACGTCGAGCAGCCGCACCGTCGGCGACATCCGCGCGCGCACTGGCGTGTGCAGGTGCTGGACGTTGGCGAGGCGCAACAGCACCGGCTCAGCCGGATGCTCCAGCTCCAGGCCGAGCGGGGCGAGTCGACGCTGAATCGACTCGAGCACGAGCCGTTGTTCGCGCCGATCCTTCTCGCTGCGCAGCAGACTGGCGCCAAGCGCGGCATCCTCCGCCGCTCCGCCGCCCCGCCGGACCGTGCCGGCCAGCGCATCCGTTTCCATCCTACCGCCGCTGACACGCACGAGCCGTTCCGGGCTGGCGCCGATGAAGCTGTCGCCATGACCGTTCGCGACGGAGAACGCGTAACAATCCGGAAACCGCTGCCGCAGGCTGTTCAACAACCGCAGCGGATGCAGCGGCCCGTTCGCCTGCACCTCCAAGGCTCGCGCCAGGACGATCTTGTTAAACTCGCCACGGTCGAGCCGCCGCAACGCCTCTCGAACCGCCGCCCGGTAATCACCCGTTTCGTGCAGCGTCACCGACTGGCTCGTCGGCGGGCGGTTCGACTCCGCAATCACCGGTTCAGCGGCCGCATAGTCAAAGCGCCGAAACCGCGTATGCGCCCGCCAGATACGCTCGGCCAGCGGCGCCAGTGCCGCGTCGGGCGTGATCCACAGGTTCGCCACAGCCGTGGTAACCGCTCCGGCCCGCGCCACCTGCCACTGCGGCACAAACACCTGGGCCGCGGCAAAGGCCGCATTCGCCGGAACGGCATGCGCAAACGCGAACGCCGAGAAGAAATGCGGGCCGCCAAACGGACTTTCCACGTCACCGACCGCCAACGTGTTCGCCAGGACGTCGTCAACGAAGCGTTGCACCTCGGCAAACCGTTCCGGTCCACCGGCGGTGAAGGCCACGGCCGCCTCCGCACCGGCGACCGCGGTGCCCAAGCTGGGCCGCTCCGCATAAAAGTGCGGTTGCGTGGGCTCGAAGATGGCTTCGAGCACCGCGAGCGGATCCAACGCATCGACCGTGATGGTGATGCTCGCCAGCTTGGGCCGTTGATCCCGTTGCGCGGCGCTTCGGCACTGGGCCAGGAATCCCAGCAACGCCTCCGGCGAGGCGTTCGCAAGCGGATCCAGCGGCAGGATGGTCATGGAGTGAGTCGGAAACGGCAACTCAGCGTCGACCGGCCGCCACCAACCGAATCGCGCGGGCCGGGTATTCAATCATAAGATACGCCCAACCGATTCGCATCATCATTGGTCCCATCTGCGACGCATTCCCTGGAGCCGATCGCCTACAGCCTACAGCTTAAAGCTTAAAGCCGACCGCCTATTGTTTCTCCGGCCGCGGGAAGAGGATCGCGGTGCTGGCGACCTTGCATCCGGTCAGCCGGCCGTCCCAGGTGAGCTCATCGCGCCACGTGGCACCAGGCGTGTAGCCGAGCACGCCGTTGATCTTCTCCACCGTGCCGGGCATGACCGCGCCGAGCAGCGCAGTGCCCAGGCGAAGCGACTCGGCCATCGTGGCGAGCGAGGTGCGCAACAGCGCCTGGTCCTCCGCCGCGGTCGACTTGCCCAGCTTCCAGGGTGCCCGCTGCTCGATGTAAGCGTTCGTGGCGGTGATGAAGGCAAACGTCCGCTCCAGACCCACGTGGAACTGGAAGCCCTCACACAGCGAAATCACTTCGTCGCGGGTCTCGTCCCATAGCTTCCGCAGGGCCTTCTCGGGCTCGGCTTCGGTTTCGGGTGCTGGAATGACTCCACCGGCAAAACGGTTGGTCATGTTCAGCGTCCGGTTGACGAGATTGCCGAGATTGTTCGCCAGCTCGCTCGTGTAGCGCGCCAGGAACTGCGGCACCGAGAAATCGCTGTCCTGGCCCACGCTCATTTCGCGCATGAGGAAGTAGCGCAGGGCGTCGACGCCGAACTTGTCGACGAACTCCAGCGGCTCGACGAAGTTGCCGGTGCTTTTCGACATCTTCGCTCCGTTGATCGACCACCAGCCGTGGGCGAGAATCGACTTGGGCAACGGGAGCCCGGCCGCGTGCAGCATGATCGGCCAATACACCGCATGCGGCGGCACGAGGATGTCCTTGCCGATGACGTGAAAGGTCGCGGGCCAGATGCCGTCCTTGTCCGCCACCGCCGAGTAGTAGTTCACCAAGGCGTCGAACCACACGTAAGTGACAAAACGATCGTCGAACGGCAGCGAGATACCCCACGACAGCCGCTCACGCGGACGCGAGATGCAGAGGTCGTTGAGCGGCTCCGACAGAAACTCCAGCACCTGCTTGGCGCGATACCGCGGAAAGATGAAATCCTCGTGCGAGCGGATGTGATCGATCAGCCACTGCTGATAGCGGCCCAGCTTGAAGAAATAGTTGGTCTCGACGATTTCAGTGACCTCGCCGAACAGCTCCGGCCAGGAACCGTCGGGATTGCGGTCCTTTTCCTGCAGAAACTGCTCCTGCCGCGTCGAATAGAAGCCGCGGTAGTCGTCGGAGTAGATCTCCCCTTGGTCGTAGAGTTTCTGCAGGATCTGCCGGACGACGTCCTTGTGCCGCGGTTCGGTCGTGCGGATGAAGTCGTCGTTCGAGATCGCCAGGCGCTCGCACATGACGCGGAACTCCTGGGAAATCTCATCCACGAGCTGCTGGGGCTCGACGCCCTTGCGCCGGGCGGCCTGCTGGATCTTTTGCCCGTGTTCATCCGTGCCGGTCAGGAAGTAGACGCGCTCCCCCATCATCCGCCGAAACCTGGCTATCACGTCCGCCAGCACCTTTTCATAGGCGTGGCCCAGGTGCGGCGAACCGTTCACGTAATCAATGGCGGTCGTGATATAAAACGACTTCATGCGGAGAGCCCCGCAAAGAAAACGCAGGTCCGCCAATTGTCGAAGGTTTTGACGCGGAGGCATTCCCCCGCAGCATCGACGTCGTCCCATGTCCACGCTTCCGCGCTTTTTTGCGCTCTCGTTCCTGCTGCTCCTGACCTTGTTGCTGGCGGCGCTGGGGGCACAGGCTTGGCTGCGTCAACAGGAGCGGCGATTGGAAACCGAGGCCGGTGAACGGCAGCGCCGACAGGTTCTCGCGGCGGTGGAGATCACGGGCCGGACGGAAAGCGGATGGACGGAGGCGCGCCTACGCGACATTGCCGCGCTTGCGGGTGTATCCGTCGCAGGACTGCCGGGAACGGCCTCGCCCGAAGCGCAGGCGGACGCGCTCCAAGTCGAACCGGGGGTCTGGCTGGCTGTGGAGTCCACCACCGGACCGGCCACCCGCGTCCTGCTCCTTTCCCAGCGTCTGCTCGTCGTCCTTGGTGTGCTGGCCTTGGCCTTACTCGTCGCGCTGATTGCGCTGGTGGCGCTGCGACGTCCCGGAAGCGACTCCGCGCCGACGGCTTGGTCGAACCAGCAGCGGGACGTGCTGAGTTTGGCCCAACTCGCGCAAACCTCTGTCAGCCAACAGGAGGCGCTCAACCACGAGCGCGACGAACGCCTGCGCGCAGAGGGTGAAGCGCGCCTCCGTTTACAGCTGCTCAATCGCGCGCTGGAGGAAAAGATCCGGATTGGTCGCGACCTCCATGACGGCGTGATCCAGTCGCTTTACGCCGCCGGATTGACGCTGCAGTCCGCTCAAGTGGTCGCGGGCAAGGACCCCGCTGCGGCCACGCGTCGGATCGAATCCACGGTCGATTTGATCAATCGCACCATTGCAGAGATCCGCGCTTATATTGCCGGGCTGTCGCCGTTGTCGGTGCGGGGTAACAGCATCGCACGCGCGCTCGAAGACATTGTTGACGAGCTTCGGGCCGAGCGGGAGGTGGAATGCACGTGGGCGATCGATGAGTCGGCCGCCTCGCGGCTGAGCGATGACCAGATCACGGATACACTACAAATCGTGCGCGAAGCTACCAGCAACGCCCTGCGTCACGGCGAGTGCCAGCGGTTGAGCGTAGCCCTGCGATCCGAGGCTGACGACGTCGTTGTCCGCGTGGAGGACAACGGACGGGGATTTGACCCTAGCCATGGCCGGGTGGGTGGACACGGTCTTGCCAACATGCGAGCGCGCGCTGAACGTGGCGGTGGCCGTTTGCAGATCGACAGCGCACCCACCCGCGGCACCCAACTCGAACTCACCTGGACTGTTTCCGCTCCTTCATGAATCCTCCCGACTCCAGCTCTCCAATCTCGGTGATGATCGTGGACGACAGTGAAGTCGTTCGCACGGGCCTGCGTACACTCTTGGGCGAAGCCGGCGGCATCAATGTCATTGGCGAAGCCGGGGATGTGCGCGGCGCAGTGGCAGCGGTGAAACAATTACAACCCAGCGTCGTGCTGCTGGACATCCGCCTGCCCGATGGCACTGGCTTTGACGCCTGCCGTCAGATCGTACGCGACAATCCGGATACACGGGTGCTCGTGCTGACATCGGTCGCCGACGAGCAAATGGTCGACAACGCCATCCGGGCCGGGGCACACGGATACCTGCTGAAGGAGGTCAACGCGAAGGCTCTGGTTCAGGCGGTCTATGACGTCGCCGCCGGACGCTCCATTCTCGATCCGGCCATCACGGCCCGGGTGCTCACCCTCGTCCGTTCCAATGCGCCGGCCACGCGCCAGGTGCTGGACGAACTCTCGCCGCAGGAGAAACGGGTGCTCGCCCTGATCGCCGAAGGGCGCACGAACAAGGAAGCCGCGGCGGAACTCGGCTTGGCGGAAAAGACCGTCAAGAACTACCTCAGCAACGTGTTCGACAAGCTGCAGGTGACCCGCCGCTCGCAGGCGGTGGCACTCTACGCACGGCAGCAGCGCCCCGATCCGCTGGGCCGGATGTCGTAGCGACACGCGCACGACGCTGTCGTAGCCTTTCGACTACTGCAGGTGGCTTCGCCACCAGGTTGCGAGCCGTTCCCAAGCGCGGCCGCGATGACTGAGTGAGTTCTTCACCGCCGCCGGCAACTCGGCGAGAGTCTGTGTCCAACCCACCGGGCGAAAAAGCGGGTCGTAACCGAAACCAGCACCGCCGCGCGGCTCCTTTTCGAGCACACCCTGCACGCGCCCTTCAAAAACGCACTCATCCCCCGCCGGCCCGAGGAGGACCAGCACACAACGGAAATGAGCTCCGCGCTGGGTCTCCGGCACGCCCTCGAGCGTCTCGACCAGTTTGCGCAGATTTGCGGCGGAGTCGCCCTGTGGCCCGGCGAAGTACGCGGATTCCACGCCCGGTCCGCCCGCGAGCACATCGACGCATAACCCGCTGTCGTCGGCCAGCACCCAAGCGCCAGCTGGGACGCGGGACCGCAGCGCCTGCGCCTTCTTGCGCGCATTGCCGACAAACGTTCCGGTGTCTTCCTTCACGTCGGGCATGCCGCCGACTTCTCGCGCGGAGTGCACAAGGATGGGCAAACCGGAGGCACGCGCCAGCGCCTGGAATTCCTCGGCCTTGTGCGCGTTACCCGAAGCGAGAAACAGCGCGATGGAAGGAGCGGGGTCCATCAAAGCCGGGGGCTGCGGCCGAACATCGTTTCGTCGACCATCATTTTTTCCGGATAGACGACGCGCCCGCGCATCAGTTGGTCGTCGCCGAGTGACGCGTGCCGGACCTGCGCGAGGCGCACCGCCTGGTTGAGTTTTTCCGTTCGCAGGCCGCTGAAAAGGTCCCGCGCTTTGTTGTCCGCCAGCAGCACGGGGGCGCGGTAGGTGAAAAGATAATCGAGCTGCTTCTCCCGCAGCAATTCGCTCAACAAGAGCGCGCCTCCCTCGAAGTAAACCCCGGTGATCCGCTCTTCGGCGCACTTCGCGCGGAAGTCCGCGAAACTGACGCGCTGGGTCGCCGAGGACAGCACCCAGACCTGAATGCCGTAGTCGCGCAGTTTGCGCACGTAACCGAGGCCGGCGAGAGGGCTCGTCACCACAATTGTCCGGTCGCGATGCGCGTCCGTGTACACGTGTGGCATCTGCCGGTCGACCACGGTGCGTAACAGGCCGTCGAATACAAACCGCCACGGGCTTCGTTCCTCTTCCCCTTCCAGCCGCGACGTCAGGCGCGGGTTGTCGTGCAGGATGGTCATCGCCCCGACGGCGATCCCGGGAAACAACCGCCGCCAGTGGTGCACGTCGGCCCGCGACTGTTCATTGGTGATCCACTGCGAATCTCCCGTCCGGCAGGCGGTGCGACCATCCAGCGTGACGGCAGCCTTGGCCGCCAACAACGGCCCGCCCGTCGTGATCCAGTGGTTGTAGATCAGGTTCAGGTCGCTGCACGCCTCCTCCAACACGCCGGTGATGACCTCAACTCCGGCGGCCCGCAGCACCTCCACCCCGCGGCCGGCATGCGCCGGATTCGGATCGAGTGTAGCAATCACAACGCGCCTCAACCCCGCACTCACGATCGCCTCGGTGCAGGCGCCCGTGCGGCCAGCCGTCGAACAGGGTTCGAGCGTGACGTACAGGGTCGCGTTCGGAGCCGGCGCGCGACCAAGCGCGGTCAAGGCGACGCGTTCCGCGTGGGGACCGCCGTCCCGGGCATGATTACCTTCGGCCACCACGGCGCCGCTCTCTACGATGACCGCGCCCACCATGGGGTTCGGGTGCGTCTCACCCCACCCCTGACGCGCCAAGGCGAGCGCGCGTTGCATCCACTGCTCGTGCTCGGAGTTGGACATGGAGATCAACTCAGCCGCGGACGTACGGGTTCGAGGATTGCTCCTGCGCCACGCTCGTGGCCGGTCCATGGCCTGGATACAGGACCGTCTCGGCTGGCAGCGTGTAGATCCTGGTGCGGATCGAGCGTTCGAGTTCCGCCATCGAACCGCCCGGCAGATCCGTTCGTCCGACACTTCCCGCAAAAATCGCATCACCCACAAACGCCACTTGGGCGGTCGGGAACGAGAACAGCACATTGCCGGGGCAATGTCCCGGCACGTGCCGTACCTCCACGGCCTGACCGAGCGCCTGCAGTTGCTCACCGTCCTGCAGCCAGCGTTGCACCGGCACCGGTTCAAGGTGGAAGGAGGCGCCCAGAAAGCGCGCCATCTGTTCCGGATTTTCGATCAGCCCGCGATCCGCCGGGTGGGCGGAAACGGTGGCCCCACTTTGTCGGACAACCTCCGCGCCGCCCTGCATGTGATCCCAGTGCCCATGGGTGAGCCACAACTCGGTCAGCCGCACGCCATCCTGTTGCAACCGATCCTCCACCAATGACCAGACGCCGTCTGGCGCGTCGATCAATACCGCCTCGCCTCGTTCGGGTGCGGTTAAGAGATAGGCGTTCGTTTCGATCGGGCCGGCCGGCAGCACGTAAACCTTCATCCAAATTCAAATCAGAGGGTTTCGTGGGTTCCGCAAAGGCAAAAGTGGCAGAGGCGGCTTGCCTCGACCCGCGCGGCTCCGCCACGCTGCCGGCTTTTCCCATGTCGACGCTTACGTTTGCCGTCCTCCCCGGCGATTACATCGGACCGGAAGTCATGACCCAAGCCCTGCGCGTGCTCGAACACGCGGCCGGTCAGGCGGGGTTGAAATTGCAGTACGAAATCGCCGACGTGGGCGGCGCGGGCATCGACAACCACGGCAAGGCGCTCCCCGACTCCACGCTCGCGCTCTGCCAGCGATCGGACGCGATCCTGTTCGGCTCGGTCGGCGGCCCGAAGTGGGAGAAACTCCCGCCCAAGGAACAGCCCGAACGCGCCGCCCTGCTCCCGCTGCGCAAGGCCTTTAATCTTTTCGCCAACATCCGGCCCGGCCTTCTGTATCCGGATCTTGTCGACGCGTCCCCGCTCAAGCGTGAACGCATCCCGCAGGGCATCGACGTGGTCTGCATCCGCGAGTTGACCGGCGGCATCTACTTCGGCCAGCCGAAGGCCACGACGACCCTCGAGAACGGCGAACAGCAGGCGATCGACACGATGGTTTACAAGACCAGCGAGATCGAGCGCATCGCGGAAGTCGCCGCCGTGACGGCGCGCGCCCGCGGGCGTCGCGTCTGCTCGGTCGACAAGGCCAACGTGCTCGAAACCTCCGTGCTCTGGCGGCGCACCGTCACCGAGTACTTCGCCCGCCACCATTCGGACCTCGAGCTGACGCACATGTACGTCGACAACGCGGCGATGCAGCTCGCACGGGACCCCAACCAGTTCGACGTGCTCTTCACCGAGAACATGTTTGGCGACATCCTCTCGGACGAGATGGCCGTGATCTGCGGCAGCCTCGGCATGATGAGCAGCGCCTCCCTTGGCACCGGTCGCAACTCGCACGGCAAACCGTTCGGTCTCTTTGAGCCGGCGGGTGGCACCGCGCCCGACATCGCCGGCAAGGGTGTGGCCAACCCATGCGCGCAGATCCTCAGCGCGGCCTTGATGCTGCGTTATAGCTTCGGACTCGATGATCTGGCCAACCGGATCGAAGCGGCCGTGCGCAAGACCGTCACGGTCGACGGCGTTCGCACCGGCGACATCGCCTTCGGACGTCCCTCGGTCGGCACACAAGCGATGGCCGACGCGGTTATCGCCGCGTTGGGCTGATCGCGTTCGCCTCTCCTGCCTCGCTTCAGAGCATCTGTTCGCGCTGCACGGCCGCCTCGTCGAGCGCCGTGCGCACCGCGCTGAGCAGCCGCAGCGGCCCGAACGGCTTCTGCAGGAAGTTGACGCCTTCCCGCAGCGGGAAGCCCTCTGAAACCGCGTCCGCGCTGTAGCCGCTGGTGTAGATCACCGGCAGATACGGGCGTTCGAGGTGTATTCGTTTCGCCAATTCACGGCCGCTCAATCCGCCGGGCATGACCATGTCGGTCAGCAGGAGATCGAACGAGGCACCGCGTTCCTGCCAGAGCTCGTGCGCCGCCACGCCGGACACGGCCTCGATCACGCGATAACCTTTTTGCTCGAGCACGGTCCGAACGAGGCCGCGGACGACCGCCTCGTCCTCGACAACGAGAATGGTCTCGTTGCCGCCGCCGAGATCGACATGCGGCGTGCCGCGCTGCGCGGCCGACTCGCCACGCTCGACCGCCGGCAGCTCGATGCGGAAGGTGCTGCCTTCGCCCGGCACGCTGCGCACCTTCACCGTGCCGCCGTGTTGACGAACGATCCCGTAGACGGTGGCGAGACCAAGGCCCGTTCCCTTGCCGACATCCTTGGTCGTGAAGAACGGTTCAAAAATGCGGGGCAGAACCTCCGGCGGGATACCCATGCCCGTATCCTCCACCGTGAGCACCACCTGACGGCCCGGCAGCGCGATGCTTTCGTCGCTCGGACTCTCCTCGCTCGTCGTCGTGATCGTGAGCCGCCCGCCGTGCGGCATCGCATCCCGGGCATTCACCACCAGGTTCATGATCACCTGCTCGAACATGCCGACGTCCGCGTGCACCAGCGGCAGGTTTTGCGAGGTCTGGATGTGCAGCTCGATGTCTTCGCCCAGGATTCGGCGCAACATCTTGCCGAGATCTTCCACCACCTGGGAAGCGTCGATGTCCCGCAATTGCATGTGCTGACGGCGGCTGAAGGTCAGCAGTTGTCGAGTGAGGCCGGCGGCGCGCTCCGCCGCCAACTTGATCTGCTGCAAACCCTCGCGGATCGCCTCGGAGGGATTTTCGAGATTTTCGATCAGCGACGACTGCATGAGGATCACCGCCAGAATGTTATTGAAGTCATGCGCGATTCCGCCGGCGAGCTGCCCGACTGACTCCATGCGCTGCGCCTGCTGAAGTTGCTCCTCGAGATTCTTGCGCGCGGTTAAGTCGCGGCCGATCGCCATCAGCCCGGCCATCCGCCCGTCGGCGTGCTCCGGCGCCGCGGTGAACTCGAGCACGACGTGTCCGCCGCCAGGACGGAGGAGCGACAATTCAAAGGCCGGAATTTTCTCCCCACGAAGCAGTCGCTGGAACACTTGTCGCGCCCGGCCCCGCGCCGGCTCCTCAACCAAATCGAAGAACGAACGCCCGATCCAGCGCGCGCGCGGCCACCCGGTGATGCTTTCGAACGCCGGGTTCAGCATCTCGATGGTGAGGTTCGGCGTCAGTTGCAGCACCGCGTCCCGCGCATCCTCGACGAACATGCGCATCCGCAACTCGCTCACGCGAATGGCTTCGTTCGCGCGCCGCCGCTCCGTGATGTCCTGCAAGAACCCCTCTACGGCGACCGTTTCCCCTCGGTCGTTGTAAACACCGTAGCCGTGGTCGCGTATCCAGCGTTCGTCGCCCGCCGCGGTGCGCATACGAAACTCCGTTTTGTATCGAGCCCGTGTCGCCAGCGCTTCGTCAACCGCCCGCCGGATCGAGTCGCGATCTTCGGGGTGGATCATGTCATTGAAGTGGGTTCGCCCCTCCAGCAGGTCGTCGCGCGAGTAGCCAAAGACTTCGGTGATGACGCTGCTGACGAACTCCGCCGTCCAATTCTCGTCATTGCGGCACCGATACGTCACGCCCGGCAGGTTGCCGATGAGCGCGGCCAGGCGCCGCTCCTGCTCCCGGAGAGCGTGTTCGGTTTCCTTCTGGGCCGTGACGTCGTCCGCCACCCCCACCACGCGCTCGAGCTCACCCGCCTCCCCTGCGATCGGGAAGGCCCGATCGTGAATCCAACGAACAGAGCCGTCGGGGCGCACGACTCGATACATCTCGTCTAGCACACCGGTGGCGCGGATCGTCGCGACAGCTCGCTCCACTCGCTCCCGATCATCCGGATGAATCGAGCGCACCCACTGCGCCTGGTCGGCCAGCAGCGATTCCACGCTCCGGCCCCAGAGCTGCTCGTAGGCCGGGCTGACATAAACGAGCTGCCCGCTCCTCGTATCCAGAATCCAAAACACCTCGCGAATGTTTTCCGCCAGTTGCCGGAAGCGCTCCTCGCTCGTCTGCAAGGCCAGCTGCGCCCGTTTTTCCGAAGTGGTTTCACGGGTCGTTCCCACAATCCGTTCCGCCGTGCCACCTGGTTCGGTCCGGAAGGTGAAAATGGCTTGAAAGTGCCGGCGGAGCTCCGGCTCACCAACGGTGGAGTACTCGACCGTGACCGGTTTGCCACCGTTTCGGGCCCGCTCCACGGCCTCGGTCATCGTGCGCCGCGAATCGGGGCCGAGCCAAGAATCAAACTGCTCGACCGAGGGCGGCTCCTCGCGAGGATCGATCCCGAACAGACGATACATCTGCGGCGACCACCACCGGCGGCCGCTGTGAAGGTCGATGTCAAAGCTGCCGAGTCCGGCCAGCTCCTGGGCCGCCTGCAGGTTGCGTTCACTCTCCCGCAGGTGCTCCACGAGCTGGTGCCGCTCCACCACCAAGCCAGCCAGGTAAGCCGCGCGCGAAACGTATTCCAGTTCGTCGTCCGTCGGTGGAGCGCACCGGCGATGGTAAAGGGCAAAGGTGCCCAACACGCGGCCCGAAGCTGCGCGAATCGGCATCGACCAGCACGCTCGCAGTTCATGCCGGGCCGCCAACTCCCGCCAACGCCCAAAGCGGAAATCCGTCCCGATGTTCTCAACGACCACCAACTCACCACTGTCGGCGGCTGCACCGCAGGCGCCGACATCAGGCCCGATGGGGAGGCCATCGATGGCACGGGCCACCTCCGGCGGCAGGCTGGGAGCCGCCACGTGCCAGAGCCGCCGGCCCTTGCGCCCGAGCAGCTGCACCGAACCGCGCACGTCGGGGAACGCATTTTCGACGGCGCGCAGGAGCCGGTCCAAGGCCTGCGGCAAGGGCGCGCCCTGTGCCAGCGCCTCCAGTACATCCCGCTCCGTGTCGCTCTGATGCCGAAGGTGGTGCGCTACGGTCTGGTCGCGAGCCACCCCGTAGATGACCCCGGCTTCGGACGCCGGGACGGTATTCCATTCGAGCCAGCGCCATTGTCCGTCCTTCGTGCGGTACCGGTTGACAAACGAGACGCTCGGTTCGCCGCGGCTCAGCCGCTCCAACTCTCGTTCCGTCGCCGCCCGATCGTCCGGGTGCATCAACTCGAAAACCGACCGTCCGTACAGCTCCTCAGGCGTATAGCCTAACACGCGCTGAAACGACGGATTCACCCAACGAAAGCGGCCGTCCATCGTCCCGGTGCAGACCAAGTCGTCGCAGACACTAAAAATCTGCATCAACTCCTCCACCGTTTCCTGCCGGACCTGCTGCTCGCTGGCCGCGACCGCTTGTTCCGTCGCTGCCCTTTGTTGCTGGAGCACCGCCCGCAGCTCCAGCTGCGCCACCACCTGATGCGCAAGCTTCTGCAGCGCGCTCACCTGCAGGTTGGTCAGGGTGCGCGGCTGAACGTCCATCACCTCCAACGCGCCGAAAGCCTCGCCCGCCCGGTTGATCAAAGGCGCACCAGCGTAGAACCGTATTCCCGGTTCACCCACCACGAGCGCGTGGGTCGCGAAGCGCGCGTCCGCCCGCGCATCCGGCACGATCAAAGGGCGTTGCCCTTGGATCGCCTCGGCGCAGAACGACGACTCGCGGTCGGTCTCCCGCCACTGGATCCCCACCCGCGCCTTGAACCGCAGCCGCTTCTCATCGAGCAGCGTGATCAGCGCCGCCGGCGTGCCACACACCTGCGCCGCCAACTCAGCGAGCTCGTCAAACGCCGGCTCGTCCGGCGTATCCGCCCCCTCGAGCTCCCGCAGAGCCCTCAGACGCGTGTTTTCCTCTGCCGGAGAAAAATCGGCCATAACGTAGAGTCAATTGCATCGAGCGCCGGTTGATTCGAAACCATAGGACCGGTGCGC
>JAEWIY010000229.1 GCA_023386835.1 Verrucomicrobiota bacterium | reverse complement strand
CGTCTCCACCGGTCCACTACCCGCATTGTACGGGTTGCTCCTCGTGGGCAGCGGGCTGTCGCTCACCGTGCTCGGCATGCTCTGCAAAATTGTGCCGTTCCTCGTCTGGATGCGCGCCTACGGGCCGGTGGTCGGAAAGCGTCCGGTGCCTGTCGCGACCACGCTTGGTCACGCAGTGGCCGAACGCCTTTGGTTACGCCTGCATGTCGCTGCCTTGCTGGTCCTGTCGATCGGCGTGCTCACGTCACACCTCCTCATCCTGCGCCTCGGCGCCGGGCTCCTGGCCGTGGCCCTGCTGGCGCTGTTCACCAGTTTTGCCCGCGTGATTCGGCACCTGTTTGTGCCGGTCGTGACGCCACTGCCCCCGCGCGTGGTCCCGGCGCACCCAACGCTTTCATGAACTCCCTAACGCAGCATCCCGAGGCCGATCGCCTTCGTGAAGCCTTTCGCTCCGTTTACGATCCCGAATTCGGGGTCAGCATCGAGGACTTGGGGCTGATCTATGCCATCGAGACGACGGCCGACGGCCGGACGCGGATCGAGATGACCCTGACGTCAGCGTATTGCCCGGCTGGTGACGTCATCCTGGAGGGCGTCAAGTCCGCGGCGGCCTCGATCGTGGGTGAGGACAACGTCGAGGTGGACCTCGTCTGGACGCCGCCCTGGACGCCGGAGCGACTGTCCGCCGATGGTCGGGCCCAGCTGGGTTGGGACGAGCAGGCGGACGGTTGAGCCGCCCGCCTCTTCGCTAGAATCAGCGGTTCGAGAGCAGCGGCAGCAACTGCCGCGGCACTTCGCGAGCCTGGGTGAGCATTGCGACGTGCGACTGCTCCAGCATCTGGCGACGGGCCAGCGTGGTCGACTCCGACGCCACATCCGTGTCACGGATACGCGACAAGGCGGCTTCGGCGTTGGTCTGCGCCGTCGCGATCGCGCTAGAGGCAAATTCGATCCGGCTCTGGGCACCGCCCACGGCCGCGCGTTTGGTGGCAATTTGATCCGTGGCCGCCTTGATCGCCGCCACGGTGCCCGGGGCGTCGATTTGCAACGTGAACGCTCCCGTGCCGTCCTGCTGGAAAATGGCGAGCATCGGTCCTTGCCGCAGGTTCGCGTCCGGCAGCGCGATCTGCTCATCGCCTTCGGCCCCGGCCGCGAGAAACTCCCCGCCAGCCGGCGGCGCGCCAAACAGGGCGCGGCCCTCGTAGCTGCCCTGCGGCGACGTGACGTCGCTGGTGCCGCCAATGTCAGCGGTCGTGCCGCCAATCATGCTGCGCAGCTGCTCCTGGAGGGCGACAAATTCACGGTTGTACACCTCGCGATCCGCGGGGCTCTGCACCGCGTTCCCGGTCAAGGTCGCCAGCTCGCTGAGTCGCTCGAGCGTGCGCGCCATGCCTGCGAGGGCGCTGTCGGTCGTCTGCAGGCGGCTGGCGCCATTCTGCAGGTTGACCGCCGCGGCGTCATACCGCCGCTGCCGCGCGTCGTAGCGGGCCGCCACACCGACGCCAATCGGGTCGGCCGACGGCCGGGTCAGCTTCGTGCCAGAGCTCAAGCGCGCCAGCGTCTCGTCCATGCCGGGCTGCAGCCGGGCCAGGCGTTGGGCCAGGGATTGCGTTTGCTGGTGGAGGGAGATGGTCGTCATGAAAAAAGGATTACGGGGAGGAGCGCAGTCGGGTGGTTCACGAACGGGGCGAGCCGAGTTTCGGCAGGCGCGGCAAGGCCGGCAGCGGACCCGCGCCGGTGGCGGCCGCCTGGTTGTTGGCGGCGATGTCGTTGAGGACTTCCTTGCGAACGATCGGAATGTCGCGTGGCGCAGAGATGCCGATCTTCACGGTGTCGCCATCAATGCGCGTGATACGCAGCTCGATGTTGCCGTTGATGACGATGGCTTCGTTGACCCTGCGAGAGAGGACGAGCATGGGAAAGAGGATTGAGGGCGAGGTGCGAGGTGGTGATTCGCGAGATCAGCAGGCCGCCGGCGCGTTCACCACAGTTTGTTACTGGCCAACCTCGTCGCCGGTGACAAGCGGGTGGCGGGCACTGTATCGCCCGTGATTCGAAATCACCACCTGACGTGCCAGTCCGGTGTGACGGTTGATGATGATCGGGCCGACGAGGTTCACCGTGGCCGTGGCCGGCTGGTTCCGGCCCACGGTGACGATGTTCAGCACCAGCGCGTCCTCCGCCGATTGGATGCCCAGCGAGTTGGCGTCGTCGTCGAACAGTTCCGGAGTGTAGTCCGGCACGATGCCAGCAGGTTCGATCACCACGAAGTTGAGCGGCATGGGGCCGACCAGGCGCAGCCACTGAAAAGGCAGCTGCTCTTCGATGTGCACCACCTCGCCCTTTTTGTGCTCGGGGAAGCCGACGATCCCCTGCGGCAGCTTGAGTTGCAGGCCGGACGGGATCAGCACGGGAGCGGCGGGAGTTTCGGTCAAAACTTTCATTGGGCGTAAACGCGGGAGAAAAAGATCAACGCAGGTAATCCATCAGCGACATCTGGAGGATGTCGGACGCCGAGGCGAGGGCGGCCTCGTACGCGGTGGCAGCCTGGCTCAGCTTGACGACGGTCGAGGGAAGGTCGGCGTCGGCATCGACCGACACGATGCGTGACAGTTCGTCCAGTCGTGCCTGCTGCTGAGCCTGGGTCACTTCAATGCGCATCTGGACGGCGCCATGCTCACTCAGCGAGCTGACCAGCATGTCCTCACCCTCGTCGAGGTCGGCCCGCGCGGCGCTGACGGCCGCCGGGTCACCGCTGTTGAGCGCATTGCGCAGTTGCACGAGCGAATTGATGAAATCGGTCACCCCTTGGTTCGTCGCCCCGGTCGAACCGGCCGCGAGGCTCGCGCCGTCGCCCACCGGGATCTGGCGCTGGTCGGTGTTTCCAGCGTACCTCACCGTGCTGATCTCGTTGGTCGTGGGATCACGCGTGACCGCCATGGGCTGCGTATCCACGGCGGTCCCGGCAAAAAGAAAGTCGTTCCGAAAACGCGTATTCCCGAGATTCACCGCCTGCTCGATCAGCTGGTTCACCTCGGCCGCGTACGCCTTCATCGCGTCGGGACTGTTGGCGCCGGAGCCGAGCGTGACGAGTTCGCCGGCCCGATCGGAAACCTTCTTCAGTTCCTTCAAGCCGCCGTAGGTTGCCGTCGACAGCTCCAACGCGGTGTCGGCGTTGCGCTTGTACTGGTGCAGCGCGCGCTGCTCCATCTCGTTGGCCAGCACGCGGCCGACCGCGGCCGGATCATCGCCCGGATTGAAGATGCGCTGACCGGTCGAGACCTGGTTCTGGAGATTAGCCTGGTGCGCACTGAGCCGACGCAATTGGTCGATGACGACATTGGCTGCGGTGTTGGTCGGGACTCTCATGGCAAAAAGGAAGCGGGACAGTCGGGGCCGGGGAAAACGAACTCGTCGTTAATCAATGAATACAACCGATCAGGCGCCGAGGCGGTTGACGACGGTCTCGAGCAATTCGTCGATGACCGAAAAAACCCGGGAGGACGCCTGGAAGGCACGTTGAAACTTCAGGAGGTCGGCCATCTCTTCGTCGAGCGACACGCCGCTGACGCTCTCCCGCTGGCGCCGGACGAGGGTCTCGATCGTGCTCTGATCCTCGTGACGCATCTGCGCGCCGGCCACTTGCTGGCCGAAGTCGCTGACGACGCCGGAATAGTACTGCGCAAAGGAGCCGTCAATGAGGTCGCCCCCGCTGGAGGAGAACCGGCGGTTGACCAGTTCCGCCACCGCCGTGGCGATGTCGTTGGCGCCGGCCGCGCCGCTGTCCGACGTCTTGATTGTCGCGGGCGTCAGGCCGGCCGCCACGCGGATGGTGCCAGCGGTCAGACCCGCGGGATCAAAGAAGTCGCCCGTCGTGCCGCTCGGATTGTAGGCCGCATTGACCGACGTCACGAGCTGTTGCGCGAGGACATCGAGGTCGTCGCGGAGCTTCTGCACGGTGCCGTCACGCGCGGCGAGCGCGCCGTGGACCGAGCCGCCGTTGAGCGCAAGCGAGGTGCCGCCCACCTGCAACGCGGTGCCGTCGAACGTCACGGTGCTCGCCGTCGCGAGTGAAACGAGATCGATGCGCGTGCCACCGGAATCACGAGTGAACACGTCCACCTGTCCGGGTTGGGTCGCTGATGGCGCCGTCTCGATGTTCAGCTTGGCGGCGAGCGCCTCAAGTTTGGCCTGACGCTGATCGCGCAGATCCACTGCCGATCCGGGAACGTTGATTTCGAAGCGGCCGATCTGGCCGTTCAGTTCCGCGATCGACGCCAGCAGGTTGTTGATCTCCTGGACGTCGGCTTCGACGACCGAGGTGAGATCTGATTGGACCTGCTCGAGCCGCTGATCGGTCTGCCGAAAACGTTCGGCGAGAATGGCGGCATTCTGCAGCAAGGTCTGGCGGGTGCCGACATCGGTCGGCTGGGCCGCAAGGCTTTGGAAGCCGTTAAAGAAGTTGGCCAGCGCCGCGTCGAGACCGGTGCTGGTGCCGCTGCCGTCTGTGCTGCTGGTGCGATCAATCGTCTCGGCGAGGGCGGCCTGCGCCTTCAGCAGCGAATCGGCCGTCGCCTTGGCGGAGGACGTCAACGAGATCTCCCGCACCACCTGTGAGTCCAGGTGTGAATCGCGGATCTGCTGGATGCCCTTGGCCTGCAAGCCGAGCGACATCGCGCCGAGCGGCGTCAACACCGTGCCACGGTCACCAAACACGACGCGCTGCCGTGAGTAGTCGGGATTGTTGACGTTGGAAAGATTGCGCCCCGCCGTCTCGATGCCACGCGAATGGGCGGACAACGCACCGACGGTCTGGTTCAGGCTACCGAATAGGCCGGACATCGCGGGAAATTCAGCTGGGTTGAAGGAGGAGGGACATCACGCGGGTCATCCCGCGGCGCGCAGCGTGCCGACGCCATCGGCGACGGCCACGGTGCTCATGCGACCCGTAGGTGCGTAGGTGCGGGTCAACGCGCCGGGACGCAGCGTGGCGACGGCATCGCGGTGCAACTCCAGCGCGCGGGCGATCAGCGTCTGGTTCTGCCGGGCGCGCCGGCGCACACGATGAATGAGGTGATTGATTTCGCGGATGAGCGCGTCGAGCAACTGCTGCAGGTCGCTCGGGAAAAGCGGCAACAACTGCCGCAACGTGGCATCGCCATCACGGCCATGTCGGAGGGCGAATTCGCGCACGAGCGCTTCGCGGGCGCTGCGATGCGCCGCCGTCTCGGCGGCGAGTTCTTCGATGGCGCGCGCGGTGTCGACGACGCTGAGTGGATCGCGCTGCCAGAGATGACCCTGCTGCTCGTCGAACAGGTGCAGCAACCCGCCGTAACCGGCGAGCTCTTCGCGCAATTCGGCGACGAGCGGTTCAAAGACGTTATTCATGGTTTTCGGGCGCCTGACTGGACTCGGCGCGTGGTGAGAGCTGGGATTGAATGACAGTGGAGAGACCGAGGCCTCCCCCCTGGCTGATCGAATTCGCAAGGACGTCGGTCAGCATGAAACCGTAGACGCCACCGCCGCCGCCGGATCCGGCGCCGCCAAGCGAACCGTTCATCATCGGTTCGATCGCGGGCGCGAGCAGCTGGCGCATGAGGATCGCCTCGAACTGCTGCGCCGCCTTCTTCACGTCTTCGGGTGAAGTGCGCGCACCACTACGTGGGCTGGACTGGGACCAGGCCAGCGAAGCCGTGGCTCCGGAGGCGCTGACTGAACTCAGGGCGTCGAGACTCATGGCGTCAGTTGATGATCAGTTCGGCCTGCAACGCGCCGGAGCTCTTGAGCGTTTGGAAAATCGCCATCATCTCGCGGGTGCTGACGCCGAGCGCGTTCAACGCCGCCGCGAGCCGGTCGATCGACGAGACTTCGCCAACGACGGTGAAGCCGCCCTTGGTTTCCTGCACGTCGGTTTGCGTGTTTGGCACGACCACCGTCTCGCCACCCCGGCTGAGCGGTTCTGGCTGGGAAACGGAGAGGTTGGAGGCGATCGTGATCGTCAGCGCGCCGTGGCTGATCGCCACCTGGGACAGGCTGACCGGAGCTGTTGCGACGATCGTGCCGGTCCGTTCGTTGATCACGACGCGGGCGAGCGTATCCGGCGAGACTTCGATCATGCCGAGGGCCGCGACGAACGCAACCTCACGACCGACGTATTCAGCCGGAAAAGACACATCAACGGTGGCGGCGTCCCGTGCGATCGCGGTGCCGTGGAAGATGGAGTTGACGGCCGTGGCCAGGCGGGCGGCCGAGGTAAAATCAGGATTGTGCAACTGCAGGCGCAGCCCGCCGTCGCGCACGAATGTCGTCGGAATCTCGCGCTCGACGATCGCGCCGTTGCTGATCAGGCCGACCGTCGGGTGATTCTTCTGCACGGTCGCGCCTCCTGGACCACCTGCGCCGCCGAGGAAACCACCGACCGCGATCGCGCCCTGCGCCACCGCGTAAACCTGGCCATCGGCGCCGTAGAGCGGAGTCTGCAGCAGCACGCCACCCTGGAGCGACTTGGCGTCACCCATCGAAGCGACCGTCACGTCGATTCGCGCGCCCGGCCGCAGGAAGGCAGCGATGTCGGCCGTGATCATGACCGCGGCGGCATTCTTCGCCTTCACCTGGGTCGCGTCGATCGTGAGCCCGTTCCGTCTGAGCACGTTGGCCACGGACTGGAGCGTCGTGACCGCGTTGGAGTCACCATCGCCGGCCAGACCGACCACGAGGCCGTAGCCGACCAGCTGGTTGTCGCGGCTGCCTTCGACCTGCGCGAGGTCCTTCAGCCGAGCACCGAAAACCGCGGAGCACGGCCAGAGCAGTCCGACGGCCAGCAGGCCGCGGAAGAGGCGCCGGTGGAGCAGGTGGGAAAACACAGGACGAAACATGGAGGTGCGGGGATCGGCGCTCCGGTTCAGAACGGGCGGAGGAACTCGTAGAGCCGGCTGATCCAGCCGCGCTTCTGCGCATCGCTCAGTTCACCCTCGCTGATGAACTCGAGGTGCGCGTCGGCGATGTTGCTGGAGAGAATCGTATTGGCGGAGCTGATATCCGCCGCACGGACCACACCGCGGAGGATCACATGCTGCGTCTCACCGGAGAAGGTGACCCGGCGCGCGCCCGCGATCACCAGGTTGCCGTTGGGCAACACGTCCGTGACGACGACGGCGGCGCGCGCGGTGAGCGACTGGGAATTGCTGACCTGGCCACCACCGGCGTAGCTGCTGCTGCCACCGAAGCTCGTGCCCGGCAGCGCCCCATTGTGCGTGCCGAAGCGGCTCGCGTTGGGCGGGAAAATGAACTGCGTCACCGCCGCCTCCACCGAGCCGTTGGTGTTGGTGGACTTCGACTGCGTCGAGCTCTGTGCCGCGGTTTCCGAAATGACGATCGTGAGGATGTCCCCCACCCGACCGGCTTTCACGTCGGCCACGATGCCCTTCTCCGAGCTGCCGGGAGCGGTCCACAACGAGCTGGCGCGAACCGGCCAGACCAGGACGGGCGCGAAAAGCGTCAGGCAAAGGCGGAAGGTAACGGAGCGCATGGGAATCAGAACCGGACTTGGGCGCGGGCGTCGGAGACGACCTGCGCGGTGAATTCTTTGCGGGAGTCGGGGTTGCGCACCCGGACGACCTCACCACGACCGGCATCCGCGAGAGCGACCGCCCTCAGTGTCACCGTCAGCGGGCCATCGGTGGCCGCCACTTCGATGAGCTGGCCGCGGCGAACCAGCGGGCGACGGGCGACGTCGCGCCAGCTCAGCAGCCGGCCGGCCGGAATGGCGCGGGAATAAACCAGGTCGAGGTCATCAGTCGCCGTGACGGCGTCGCGATCGCGCAACGCGTCAAAACGCATCGGCTCAAGCGAGGACGGCGATACCGTTTCTCCTCGCACCGAAGGCTCACGCACCGTCCAGCCGTCGCGCCAGAGTTGCGCCCGGACGATCACCGTGTGCTCGACCGGACCGCTCGTCGTCGAAGCACGGATACGCAGGGCCATCTGCGGGGAGAGGCTGGCGGGAAAGGCCACCACCTTCAGATCCACCGGCGTGCTGGCTTCCGCCGGCCGCTGCCGGGCCCACTCGAGCGACAACTCGCCCTCGGCGCCAAAGTGCTGGAGCAACTCATAGGTGAGCGCATCGAGCCACGGGTCGCCTTCAAGGGAGGGAAAGCTGGCATCCTGCGCGCGCAGTCCGGAGGCGGACATCCCGGTGAGGCAGGCGGCGAGGCACAGCAGTCGTGCCCAGGTGGTGACAAAGCGGATCATGATCAGCGCTTCAGCTGGTTGATGTTCTGCAGCATCTCGTCCGAGGTCTGGATCGACTTGCTGTTCACCTCGTAGGCGCGCTGCGCGATGATGAGGTTCACCATCTCTTCCACGATGTTGACGTTCGAAGTTTCGATGTAGCCCTGCAGGACGGAGCCAAAGCCGCTCTCGCCCGGCTGGCCGGCCTCAGGCGTGCCGCTCGCCGCGGTCTCCTCGTACAAGTTGCCACCGAGGCTGCGCAGTCCGCTCGGATTCGCGAACCGGGTCAGGGTCAGGCGAAACGTCTGCGCGCCGTCCGCGCCCTGGTACGTCACTTCACCGTTTTCGGCGACCGTCACAGCCACCGTGCCTGGAGGCACCGGCTGGAAGCCGCTGAGCACCGGCATGCCATCGGCCGTCACGACCTGGCCGTTGGCGTTGAGCTTGAACGACCCGTCGCGTGTGTAGCCGATCGTGCCGTCGGGGCGCTGCACTTCAAAAAAGCCGTCGCCTTGGATCGCGATGTCGAACTTCTCCCCGGTCGACGTGAGCTGCCCCTGGGTGAAAACCTTGGACGTGGCCGCGACGCGCGTGCCGTTGCCGACCTCGATGCCGGTCGGAATGACGTTTCCGTCGCCCGCTTCGGTGCCCATCTGCAGCGGGGTCTGGTAGAGCAGATCCTGAAACTCGATCTTGCTGCGCTTGAACCCGACGGTGTTCACGTTCGCGAGGTTGTTCGCGATCGTGTTCAAGTTGAGCTGCTGGGCCTCCATGCCGGTGGCGGCGGAATAAAGCGAGAGGTTCATCGTCGGAAGAAGCGGAAGGGATGGGGAAACGCGGCGATCAGCTCACCGCATCAAGGGTGCGCTGGAGCATCTGATCGCGCGTTTGGATGATCTTCTGGTTCGCCTCGTAAGCGCGGGCGATGTTCACCAGGTGCACCATTTCCTGGAGCGGCTGGATGTTGCTGGACTCGATGTGCCCCTGCAGCACCCCGGCCTTCTCGGCCGGTTGACCACCGGCGCCCGGAGCGGCCACAAAGAGGCCGTTGGCCATCGGGAGAAGTTGCTCCGGATTGTCGAAGCGCGTCACGGCCAGCTGGCCCAATTGCACGTCGCCCTGCGTGAGATTGCCCTGAGCGTCGACCGTCAACGGGCCGCCTTCCGGCGCCAGTTGCAGCGGCTGCCCGATCTCGTTCAGGATCTCCAGCCCTTGCGACGTGATCAGCGTGCGGTCCGGGCGAATCTGCAACTGACCCGAGCGTGTGTAGCCCGTCGCTCCGTCAGGCATCCGGACGTTGAAGAATCCGTCGCCCATGATGGCGAAATCGAGATCGCGGCGCGTCGGCTGGATTTCACCCGCGGAGAACGCGACGCCATACCGCACCGCCGGGAAGATCGCCGCGCGGCCGTCGCCCTGGTCCGGCCGCATGTTCGCGCCGTAGAGGAGCTCGCCAGACTGCTGGCCGTCGATCTGCACCGTCCGCCGTTTGAAGCCGGAGACCTGGCTGGCGGAAATATTCTGGGTAACCGCATCCTGCCACCGCTCGAGAGCGGAGAGAGAGGCAGCGCTTTGGTAAACCCCGATATTCATTCGCCCCGCGTAAAGCAGCAGCGATGCCAGTTACGCTAGTAACCGTCCGACAGCCATTTCTGAATCCCTCAACTCAGCCGGGCAACTTCTGCCGCCTTCCCGGTCGGCAGGTTTTGCCAACGGATTCGCGCCTCGAGCCGCACCATCGGCCGGTGCAATCGCGATCGTCCGCGGGCTGGAGAGTCGTCCGGCGATCGCGTCGCGCGGACAGGCGGCCTCAACCCAACAAACGAATCGCGCACCCGGTGCCGGGTCCGCGTCTCGGTCGATCAATGCGTCGCCTCGAACGACGCTCGAACTCCACCCGCGCCGCGGCGGCGTTTATCCGCCGGCCGGATACAGGCAGTCGATCTCGACGCGTTCACCGCAGGCGCAGGTCACGATGATGCGCACGACCTTGTCGCCCTGCTTCACCGTCTCCACGTGCGGCGCCGACCGCTGGCCGCCCGAAGCCGGAGCGCCGGGGGTCGCCTTGACGGCCGAACACGTTCCGCCCGCCGCCTTCGCGAGACCCTCCGTCGCCACCGGGAGCGAAAGGGACTTAACCGGGAGGCGCTGACGATCACTCAAAAAGGATTTCATTTCGGAAAATCAGTCGAACTCACGCAGCGACTTCATCGTGCGCGCCGTGCGCGGGCCCGCCTTGAGACTCAAGGCGACCCGCTGGTTGGACTCGGACGTCGCGGGCTCGGTCGGCATCGGCCGGGTGGCCGCATAACCGGTCACGCGCTCGATCAACTCCGGCTCCACCGCGTAGAGCGTGAGGGCGCGACGCGCGGCATTCGCCCGATCCGCCGACAGCTCCCACTCGGAGTACGCGGCGTCCGGCATCTCGAGTCCGGAGCGGGTGTGGCCTTCGATGACCACGTTAAAACCGTTGCGGTCGATCATCCAGGCGAGGCTCTGCATGACGAAGTCACCCCATTCGGTAAACTGCGCCGTATTGCCCACAAAAAGCGGATGCTGCGTGCGATCGAACAAGGTGATTCGCAGCCCGTCGCTCGTCACATGAATGTCGACGGGGCGCTCGGCGAGGTTCTCGTCGAGGTTGAGCAACCGGTACAAGTCCTTCGCCAAGGAGTTCAGGAACTGCAGGTCCAGCGGCCGCGCATCCGTCTGATTGCGGGGTGTGCTGTCCATGTCGCGGCCCTGCGAGGATGACGTGGGTTCTTGCGCATCGTACTCCAACAGTCCGGCGCGCGCTTCGAGCGGCGAGCGGAACGGCGACTGAAAATAGCTCGACGTGGAGATGAGGATTTTTTCGTCCTGCGCGGAAATCCACAGCACCATGAACAGCGCCATCATCGCGGTCACGAAGTCGGCGTAGGCCACCTTCCAGGCGCCGCCGTGATGTCCGCCTCCTTTTTTCTTCGCCATGGCGCTGTCTCCGCGGCGGAACTACGCCGCCTTGCCCGGCACCGGCAACGCCTTCAACAGCGTCTCCAGTTCATCGGCCGCCGGCTGGACCGAGCGATCGAGCGAACGTCGCGCGATCTCCACGGCGGTCGCAGGCGCCAAACCCTTGGCGAAACCGGCCACCGAAACCATGATGCACTTCAGGTACTGCTGGTCGGTGGCGTTGTTGAACTTGATGCGATTGGCCAGCGGGTTGACGAAACCGTAAGCCACAAAAATGCCGAGCAGCGTACCGGTGAGGGCCGCGGCCACACGTTCACCGACCACCTCCGGGCCATCCGCGATGGCGGCCATCGTATTGATGATGCCGAGCACGGCCGCGACGATGCCGATGCCGGGCAGCGAGTCGCCGACGAGTTGCAACAGGTGCACCGGGTGATCGGCCTCCTCCGCTTTCGCCTCCAGCTCGGTTTCCATCAACGCCTCGAGCTGGTCCGGTTTGATGCGACCATCGATCACCGGCTTGAGCGAATTGACCAGAAACTCGCGCCGCTCCTGGTGCGCGAGGAAAGTGGGATACTTGGCGAGGACTGTGCTCTCGTTGGGGCTGGTGACGTGTTCCTCAAGGGCGATCAATCCGTTGCGGCGCCCGATCAGAAACAGCTCGTAGAGCAGCTTCATGAGGTCGACGTATTCGTCGCGCCCGACCTTGCGCCCGAAGAGCGCACCCTGCGTTTTGTGCAGGATCTCCTTCATGATATGCCCCGGGCTGGCGATGATCAGCACGCCAAGAGCAACGCCAAGGATCACGACAAACTCCGACACGTGCAGCAGCACGAGCGGATTGCCTCCGGCAATCATGAAGCCGCCCAGCGTGGAAGCCAGGACGATGAACGCTCCGATCAGGATCAGCATAACGCGCCGCTAGGTAAAAAGTGGCGGTGCGTTACCGGTCGCGCGCCCGTTGCAGGAAGGCCCGCAGGCCGATGATCGCCTGCGCATGAATCTGGCAGATGCGCGATTCGGTCAGGTTGAAGACTGCGGCAATTTCCGCCAGCCGCATGTTCTCGAAATAATACATGGCGAGGATCCGTTTCTGTATATCGGGCAGTTCGGAGATTCGTTGAGCCGCTAGTTTCCAGAGCTCCTCCTTCTCCAGGCGCGACTGCACCGGCACGTCGTTCTCGTCGGCGATCAGGTCGTGCAGGGAGGATCCGCCGCCGTCCTCGTTGTCCGTGCTCTGATCGATCGCGACAAACGTCACGGGTTTGGCCTCTTCCATCCAATGGGCGTACTCCTTGGCGGACAAACCGAGATGCGTGCGGACCTCTTCTTCCGTCGCCGCGCGGCCATGACGCTGCTCAAGCTCGGCCATTGCGTTCTTCAGCTTGCGCGCTTTTGCCCGGGCCCGGCGCGGGCACCAGTCGAGGCGTCGCAGCTCGTCCAATACCGCCCCGCGGATACGTGTGGTGGCATAGGCCGTGAAGGTGTGCCCCTGCTCCGGATCGTACCGGCGGACGGCGGCGATCAGACCCGTGACACCCACGCTGTAGAGGTCCGCGACCTCCACGTGCGCCGGCAGGTTCATCTTGATGCGGTCGACGACGTTGCGCACGAGCGGCAGGTATCGGTCGATCAGACTCGCTTCATCGGTCTGCGCACCCGCCGTTTGATACGCTCGCCAGGCGGCGGTGTTCGCGCCGGCGGGCGCAGCCGTCGTGGCACGGGCGACCACGGGAGCCGCATTTTCGGCGGCAGGTGAGTCGACGGTCTCGGCGGTGGTTGGATTCATGATCAGCTGGGGGGTGAATTAAAGTCAGCGCGCGCCGGCGACGGCGGCGGTGGGAGCGGCGGGAGGGCCGCTGGGACGCGGAGTGGCCGCGGCGGCATTGGCAGCGGCGACAGCCGCGGTGCGCACGTCCTTGCGGTTCTGGGCCGCCTCGGCTTCCGCAGCGGCTTCGGCGGCCGCGCGACGTGCATTGGCGGTCTGGATAGCCGCGTTCTGGAGGACGCGCCAGAACCAGCGGCCGAGGAGCGCGGCGACCACACAACCGATCGCGGCATCGCGCAGCACCAGATCGGGTGCCCGATGCGCGGAAAATCCGGCGAGTGCGACCAGCGCAAATCCGAGAAAGCCGAAAGTGAGGAATACGAAGCGCATCGTCAGGCTCCGGGCAGCGTGTGGCGGATCAACGATCCGATGACGTCGGTTTCGAGGTCACCGGCCAGGCCGGGACCCGTGGAAAGAAACAGCGGCGTGAGTTTGCCCTGCAGGAGGAAGTCCCACAGCCGGCCCCAGCGCGCGACCTCGTCGAGGTGCGTCAGCACGAGGTGCGTGGCGCCGAGTTCGAGTCCGGCCGCGCAAGCCGCTTGCAGTGCCTCCATGTCGTAAGCCGCGTTGAGCACGAGCACGCGCCCGGTGAAGCGTTCCCGCTCCAGAAACTCGTGGATGGCGCGATTCGCGTCTCCACCGCGTCGCGACAAGGCCGGCAGATCGGCCAACAGGAAACCCTCCGACGTGGCCGGCAGGCCGGGCGTGTAGTGCGCCATCGGCACACCCAGGGCCTCGGAAAACACATCGAGTGCCGCCGTGGGATTCGGACGGTCGAATTCGACCTTCCACACCATGCCCGTGCGCCCGGCCTCAAAAACCTGGTTCGACATCCACTTGCATAGGGCGGTGGTCCGCCCCACCCCGGCGGAGCCGAGAAACGCGACGCGATTCGGTAGTGGTTTGGCGGGGACAGCGGCCAGCGTCTGGCGCAAGTCACGACCCAGCTCCACCAGCGCCTCGTGCAGCGGACGCTCACGCCCGTCCTCGCGGTTGGTGGTGGCAGCCAGCCGGCTGACGAACTGCTCGGAAAAACCGGCGCGACGCAGCACACCCGGCAGACGTTCCGCCGGCTCCGTCTCGCGGGTGCCGTAGGCGCGGCGCGCCGCCCCGGCGGTCGCAATCGGCAAAGGTGCCGGCGGCGGCTCGGGAGTGGGCTCCGGCACTTCGGCGATCACTTCAAACTTCGGGGACGACACCAGGCGCGACCAGCCCGACTGCGGCAGCGTCTGCACCGACAGGACGCGGGCATGTTCACCCAGTTGCGAGCGGATCGCCTGGACCGCCTCCTCGGCCGAGCGCACCACCAGCCGGAAAGTGCCGGGGCGAGCGTCAGGAGCAGGTTGAGGAGTGGCAGCCATGGAAGAACGGGCGCTCAAGCAGCGACTTTCAGGTCAGTGCGGGCCATCGCGGCCGGCAGCGGGATGATGCCCGTGTTTTCGATTTCGGTGGCGGTCGGCAGCTCCTGATAGGAGAGCACGGTCAGCCGCGGGAAGGACGGCTCTAGGAAGCGGCGCAAGCCGAGGCGCAGTTCCGCGCCCACCACGATCAGCGTCGGCAGGCCGGCCTCCGCCTGCGCCTGGGTGCGGTTCGCCAGCTCCTGCAGCAGGTGTCGGCCGAGGACCGGATCGAGCGCGAGCCCCACCTCGCCCGGGCTGCGATGAATCCGGCTGACAAGCACCTGCTCGAGGCGTGGATCCAGCGTGACGGCGGACACGACGCCCGGGCGCGCCTCGTATTGCGAAACAAAATACATACCGAGCCGGCGGCGCACGAGCTCGCTCAGCTCCTCCGGCTGCTTGGTCACACCGGCGTAGTCGGCGATGCCCTCAAGGATCACCGGCAGGCTCAGGATCGGCACTCCTTCGCGCAGCAGGTTCTGCAGGACGCGCTGGATGATGCCGAGGTTGACGAGGTCCGGCAGCAGCTCGGCGATCAGCGCCGGGTGCGTCGCCTTCACGTGATCGATCAACGCCTGCACGTCCTGGCGGCCCAGCAGCAGGTGGGCGGACGTCTTCAGCAGTTCGGAGAGGTGCGTGATGATGACCGAAGCTGAATCAACGACGGTGTATCCATTGAGCTCCGCCGCCTTGCGTTCGGCGGCATCGATCCACACCGCGTCGAGGCCGAAGACGGGTTCGCGGCAGGCGGTGCCGCGCAACGCGACTTTGCTGCCGCTCACGTTCATCGCCATCCACTTGTTCGCGTAAACCTTGCCGCGGCCGATGACCTTGCCGCGCAGCAGGAATCGGTAGTCGTTGGGTTCGAGCTCAAGATTGTCGCGCACCGCGATCGGCGGCACGATCAGCCCGCGCTCGCGTGCCAGCGTCTTGCGCACACCCGTGATGCGGGCGAGCAGATCGCCACCCTGCTTGGCGTCGGCGAGCGGCAGCAGCGAATAACCGACCTCGATCGCGAACGTATCCTGATCGATCAGCTTGCGCAGCTCATCCGGCACGGCGCCGGGAGCGGCCGGAGCAGGCGCCTCGCCGGGCTTGCCCGCTGCCGCCGGGGCCGCGCCAGCCTTGCCATTCGGACGCGCTCCAGCAGCGGCGTCGGGCAATGCACTGTCTTCGCCTTCCGGTTGATGGCGCCGGAGATTGTGTCCAACGTAGTAGAGCAGGCCACCCAGCGCGAGGAACGGCAGCATCGGCATGCCGGGGAGCACGCCGAAAAAGATCATCATCCCGCCGACGATCTTCAGCGCCCGCGGATACCGCGTCAGCTGGCGGCCCACCTGCGCACCGAGGTTGCCGTTTTCCGAGGCACGCGTGACGAGCAAACCGGCAGCAACCGAGACGATCAACGCAGGGATCTGCGAGATCAGGCCGTCACCGATCGAAAGCAGGGTGAACTTCTGCAGCGCCTCCGCCAGCGACAGATCCATCTGCAGCACGCCAATGGCGAAACCGCCGAGCACGTTGACGAGGGTGATCAGGATGCCGGCAACCGCGTCGCCGCGCACAAACTTCGAGGCACCGTCCATCGCGCCGTAGAAGTCCGCTTCCTTTTGGATCTTCACGCGGCGTTCCGTCGCGGTGACTTCATCGATGATGCCGGCGTTGAGCTCGGCATCGATCGCCATCTGTTTACCAGGCAACGCATCGAGGGTGAAACGAGCGCTCACCTCGGCGATACGGCCGGCGCCCTTCGTGATCACCACGAAGTTGATCACCACGAGAATGAGGAAAACGACGAAACCGACGACGTAGTTGCCCTGGATGACGAAGTGACCGAACGAATCGATGATCCCGCCCGCCTCGGCCCGCGTCAGGATGAGCCGCGTCGAGCAGATGTTCAGGGCGAGTCGAAAGAGTGTGAAGCCCAGCAGGACAGTCGGAAACCCGGAGAACTCCGGCGGATCCTTCACGTAAACGATCAGCAGCAGGATCAGCAGCGAGAAGCCGAGGCTGATGGCCAGCAACAGGTCGAGGACCAACGGCGGCACCGGCACCACCAGCAAAAGCACCGTGATAAACAGCGCCCCGGTGAAGATCAGGTCGGCGCGTTTAAGCCAGGCAGGAACGGAAAGGGCGGCGGCCATGAGCGATTAGGCAGCGGGCGTTGCCGTGGCCGCGGCGCGGCGCGTCCGGAGTTCGTGGAAGTAGAGCCGGTGCGTCTGGTAGACGAAGGCGAGGATGCTCGCCACGGCCTGGTAGAGTTCCGGCGGGATCGACTCGCCCACTTTGCCGACGGCAAACAGCAGTCGCGCCACGGGCTTGTTCTCGACCGTCGGCACCCCGTGTTCGGCCGCGAGCGCCTTGATGCGGCGCGCAAAACGGTTTTCGCCCTTGGCCAAAACGACCGGCGCGGCGTCCACGCCCCGCTCGTACTTCAGCGCGACGGCAAAGTGCGTCGGGTTGGTGACAATGACGTCGGCCATCGGAACCGCTGCGAGCATCTGCTTCTGAAGGAGTCGGCGGGCCATGCGGCGCATCTGGCCTTTCACCTGCGTATTACCCTCCGCCTGCTTGTGCTCCTCCTTCACTTCCTCGCGGGTCATCTTCAGGCCCTCGTGGTTCTTGTAGCGCTCGTACGCATACGAGAGCGCGGCAATGCAACCCAGGGCCAGCAGCAGTCGCGCGAACAACGTCACCACGGAATGCTGGATAAAACCGCCGAGATACGCGGCCTCGACCGGCGCGTTGAACAGCGGATCGAGCAGCAGCATGCGCGCGGCGAGGTAGAGCGCGCCACCCACGACGAGCATCTTCAGGAAGTCGACGCCCGCATGGACGACAGTGCGTTGGGAAAAAATGCGTCCGAACCCGGCCACCGGATTCAGCTTCTCGAAACCGATCTTGAGCGCCTTCGGGCTGATCCGGAACCCGCTCTGGAGTCCGCCCGAAAGAATGGTCGCACAGACCGTGGCGGCCAGAACCGGCAACATGACCTTGCCGACCACGAGGAACGCGGTGCCGAACGGGCGCGGCACCTGACCATTCTCGATCTGCACTCGATGAATGTTGGCGAAGATGCCCGCCGCAAACTC
The DNA here is from genome assembly GCA_023386835.1 of Verrucomicrobiota bacterium. Taxonomy (GTDB): domain Bacteria; phylum Verrucomicrobiota; class Verrucomicrobiia; order Opitutales; family Opitutaceae; genus Actomonas. Next base: position 2,718 of record JAEWIY010000229.1, on the reverse strand, counting down.
ACCGACCGTTTGCGCCGCGCTCGGCGCCGTCATCGCCACAACCCCCAAAGCCGCCGCCAGCGTGAACACCACGTTGATTTCCGGCGTCCTGGCGAACTGCCCGCGCTCCTGGGCCTCCTGCAGCCGCTTCCCCGTCGGCTGTTCTGTTTTTTGATCTTGGTCGGTGTCGGCCATGCGCGTGCCGAGCGTATCGCAGGTCGGATGCCAGTTCCGCTCGCCTCATTTTAAACCTCTGCCTATCCCTTACTTACAACGTGTTTTACTTACCCCAACACGCGTGCGGCAGGAAACGCCGACTAGGTGATCAACCCTGTCGGCAGTTTTTGCCGGGGGTCGTCGAGGATTGCTCCAACAGCTGTCAGAGAGCGCCCCTCTTAGGCGCGGCCAACCAGCTCGAGTATCCACCACGGCATGTCGTCGTAGATGCTCGACAGATACCGCGCGATCAGCGTGCCGGCTCCCGCGAGCAGGCCGATACCGGCGAGCGCCCGGACCGCCATGCTCGCGATGAACACGTTCATCTTCGGCACGGCGCGGCCCAAAATGGAGAACCCCAATGTCACGACGAAGTTCAGTGCGATGAACGGCGCCGCAATGCGCAGGCCCAGTTCAATCAGCCGCGAAGTCGCCCGCACCGCCGTTTCGGCTGCCGCTGGGCTGAAGGCCGCCGCCCCCGCCGGTGCCAGGTCGAAACTGCGCGCGAAAGCCGCCAGCACGGATTCGTGCGCTCCCAGCAGAAAAAACATCATCCCGGCGAACGCGGAGATGAACGTCGGCAGCGGCTCCTGGTCCGGTCGCGGCGCATCAATGCCCGGCGAGGCGACAACGCCCACTTCGTTGGCGATCAAGCGTCCCGCCATTTCCGCCGCCCCGAATGCCGTCCGCCCAATGAAGCCCATCGCGAGTCCCAAAAGCATTTCATGCAACGCCGCCGTGACCAATCCACCGACCGTCTCCGGCAATGGCGCCACGCGGGAGGTCCCGGCCAGCACACCCGCGATCAGGACGGCGAGGGCGACCCGCAGCACGCGCGGCATGGGCAGCGATCCGGGCGTCGGGAGCAGGGCCACCAGCCCGAGCGCCCGCAACGCGCCCATCAGCACGCCATAAATGGTCTCAACGGGCATGGGCTTGCGACCGTCTCGTCACCAAAGGTTCACTACGGTCCGGCCGTGGCCATCCGGGTGAAGCAGGAAACGGCAAACTCGCTGATCGAGCGCAGCAGCCAGGGCGAAAGCACCACGAGCGCCCCGGCCAGCGCGAGCAGCTTCGGCGCAAACGTGAGCGTCTGCTCTTGGATGCTCGTGACCGACTGGATCAGGCTCGTCACCAGGCCGACGAGCAGCATCAGCAGCAGGAACGGGCTGATCACGTACAGCGCGAACACGACCACTGACTTGAAGATGTCCAGAGCGGCTTCGGCGTTCATCCGTTAAAACTGTCGACGAGGCTCTTCACCACCAGGTGCCAGCCATCGACCAGCACAAAGAGCAGCAACTTGAAGGGGAGCGACACAATCGCGGGCGGCATCATCATCATGCCGAGCGACATCAGCGTGGAGGAGATCAGCAGATCGATTACCAGGAACGGCAGGAAGAGCAGGAAGCCCATCTGGAAGGCGGTCTGCAGTTCGCTGATGATAAACGCCGGCACGACCACGCGCAGCGGCAGATCCTGCACCTTGGTCGGCGGGAAGCGGCCGAGTTGCAGGAAGAACTCGAGGTCACGCGTGCGGGTTTGTTGCAGCATGAACTCTTTCAACGGCGCGGAGGCACGGTCGAGCGCCTCCACCGTGCGCAACTCGCCGGCGAGATACGGCTGCAGGCCCTCGTCGTTGGCGCGTTGTAGCACCGGACCCATGACAAAAAACGTCAGGAAAAGGGAGAGGCCGATGATGATCTGATTGGCCGGTGCGCTCGGCACACCCAGGGCCGTTCGCACAAAACCAAGCACGATGACGATGCGCGTGAAGCACGTCATCAGCATGATGAGGCTAGGTGCGAGCGACAGCAGCGTCATCATGATGACGATCTGCAGCGCCACGGTCACGCGACCGGGCTGTTCCGCCCCTTCCAAGTCAATGGCGAGCCGCCAGCCGCCATCCGGCTGGGTCGGCGCCGGCGCGGGCGCGGCGTTGGCCGCATCCGCCGCCTGGGCCAGCGCGGTCTCCGGCAGCAGCAGCCACATCAACACCACGAGCGGGAGCAGGACCCGCCACACCCGCGGACGGGCGAGAGAATCAGCGAACCGTGGCATGAGCCGGCTCCTCTTGCGCTTCCAGCGGCGCGAGCATCTGGATCGAGCCGGGAGCGATCCCGAGCAGGAACTTCTTTGAGCCAACGGAAGCAACGACGAGATACTGGCGGTTGCCGAGCGGGCGCGATTCCTCGATCTCGATCTGCCGCGGACGATTGCCCCGACCCATCGGAGTCGCCGCGCGGCGTTTCCACCAGAACCAGCCGGCGCCGAGAGCGCACAGGCCGAGCACCACGATCCAGCTCGACGATCCGGCCGGGGCGGCGGCCGCCATATCCGGGCGGGAACCGGAGCCACCCGGGATCAACAGTGTATCGCCCGTCCGACTACCGCGGGCGGACTCAGAAGCCTTGTCCGCCGACGTTGCGGCGGTGGGGGAATCCACCGGCGCGGCCGGTGCGGCCGGGGGCGATTCCGAAGAAGCTTCCTTCGCCGGCTGCGCCGTCTCCAATACGGCGCAGC
>JAEWIY010000178.1 GCA_023386835.1 Verrucomicrobiota bacterium | reverse complement strand
GGACGAGTCTATCTCGAGTGTGACGGCCGCCGCGTCTTCTGTAAATTTAACGCTGTCCTGACCTCGCCTGTGCCGGTGTGACCGGCATGGGGCGAGGTTTGTTTTTGGGTTGGCGCGTCGTGATGATTGCCACCGCCGTCACGATGATGGCCGAAGCGATCAATGTGCGGGTGGTGATTGGTTCATCGAGCACCACCCAACCGAGGAACACGGCTACGACCGGGTTCACGTAGGCGTAGGTGGAGACACGGGCCGGCGTCGTGTGTTTGAGCAGCCACACGAAGGTCGAAAAGCCGATGAGCGAGCCGATCACCACAAGATAGGCGAACGCGAGCCAGGAGGCGCGCGACACCTGGCCGAGTTCGAAGTCCCGCCATTCCTGCAATCCCGCGGACATCAGCAGCAGGGCGATGCTGCCGCAGAGCATCTGCAGCGCCGAGGCCATGAACAGGTTCGGCATGCTCGGCGCATGTCGTGAGTAGATCGAGCCGATCGACCACGAGAGGCAACCGGCGAGGATGGCCAGCACACCGCCCAAGTGCAGCGTTTCACCGCCCGATTCCCAAGGGGCTGCCAGGAAGGCCACGCCACCGAGGCCGAGCAACAGCGCGCACAACACGCCCGTGCCGGGACGGCTGCCACCGGGCCACGCCCACTCCGTCAGCACCATAAAGAGCGGGCTCGAACCGATGATGAGCGCGGTCACGCCGGAGGGGACAAACTGTTCCGCCCACGCCACACTGCCGTTGCCGCCGAGCAGGAGCAGGGTTCCGACGATCGCGCCGTCGCGCCAGTGGCGCCGCGTCGGGGCGGGCACGCCGCGCCAGCGCAGCAACGTATAAAGGAAACCTCCCGCGAGGGCGAACCGCCCGGCCGCCATCAGGAACGGCGGCAGCGTGGTCACCGCAATGCGGATACCAAGGTACGTGCTGCCCCAGATCAGGTAGATCGACGCGAACGCCAGGGTGAGGGCCAGCAGGGTGGGCGGACGTTGCTCCGCATCCGGCGTGCTCACGGGGCCCCTCCACCGGTCGGGTTCGCCGCCCGGTACTCCATGTAGCGTATGGTGGCCTCCGTCGCCTCCGGACCGAGCAGTGTCGTGACAACGTGCAGCGAGGCATCAATCCCCGCTGAGATCCCGCCCGCCACAACCAGTCGCCCACGGGAGGCAATCGGCGCGTGAACATGGAATCTCTCGGACGGATCAACAATCGCGCCCGGTGCGGCGGCGGCGAGTTCCTCCAGGTTTTCGTGATGCGTGGTGACGCGCAGTCCGTTGAGCAGCCCGAGTCGAGCGAGGACCAACGCGCCCGTGCAGACGGACAGTGTCACCTCGGCCGTGCTGGTGCGTTTCTTCAACCACTCCATCAACGAGGGTTGCCGCATCAACGCCCGGGTGCCGGCGCCGCCGGGTATGACAAGAATCGACGGTGGAGGGCAGTTATCGACGGTGAAATCGGGCACGACCTTGAGGCCGTTGCGCGCCCGCACAGTCGCTGGTGTGGGCGCGACCGTGTACACCTGGAAAGTCCCATGGCCGCGCAACTCGTCGGTCACGGCGAAGACCTCAAAGGGTCCCGCAAAATCCAGCACCTCCACTTCGTCAAAGATCAGGATCGCGACGTTGCGTCTCATCGATGTAGGGTAAAATTCACGACAGCCCCGGGGACCCGCTCAGGCTGGTGTCAACTGCTGGTGCGCCAACCGGCCCAACGTCTCGAGCGCGGCCTCGATCTCGGGAGCCCAGGGCAGGCCGCAGTTCACGCGCAGGCAGTGTCGGTACCGGTCCTTGACCGAAAACAGCACACCCGGCGCGGTGGCGATGCGATGCTTAAGCGCGTCGGCATGCAGGCGCGTCGTGTCGATCGTCAGCGGTAATTCAAGCCAGAGGATAAAACCACCGCGGGGCCGGCTGAGGCGGGTGCCGGGCGGGAAGCAGCGCACGATGGTCTGCGAGAACAGCTGCACCTGAGTCCGGTAAGCGCGACGAATCGACCGCAGGTGGTGATCGTAGCCGCCGTCGCGCAGGAAGTCCGAGACCGTCTTCTGCAGGACCACCGGCGTGCCGAGCGTATTCGTTAACTTGAGACGGCGCACCCGTTCGAGGTAACGCCCCGGCGCACACCAGCCGACGCGCAGCGAAGGCGCGAGGGTTTTGCCAAACGAGCTGCACAAGAGCACGCGGCCGTCGCGATCCCACGCCTTGAGCGGCTTGGGGCGCCGTTCGCCAAAATAAAGGTCGCCGTAAATGTCGTCCTCGATCGCGGGCAGATCGAACTCGACCAGCAGTTCGTAGAGCGCGGCCTTCTTCTCGTCGGGCATCGCGGCGCCGAGCGGGTTCTGGAACGCCGGCATGACGACGACCGCCTTCACCTCACACGTCTGCAGAGCGTCGCGCAGCGCGTCCAGGCAGAGCCCCTCGCGCGGATCGGTCGGAATCTCGAGCACGCGCAATCCCAGGCTCTGCAGCGCCTGCAGCAGGCCAAAGTACGCCGGCGTCTCGATCGCAACCGTGTCGCCGGGCTTTGTGACGGCGCGCAGCGACAAGTTCAGTGCCTCGGTGCAGCCGAGGGTGATGACGAGTTCGTCGTGCCCGAGCGGAGCGCCGGCCTGCAAATAGCGACGGGCAATTTCGCGTGTCAGGGGGTCGTAGGCCCAGTTCATCGCATACCGGCCGAGCAAGGTCGGATCGTTCCGGCCGACAGCGCCGATCAGCCGCGCCAGTTTGCGCGTGGGGAAAAGGGAGTGGTGCGGGCAGGCCGCGCCCAGCGGCACGTACTCCGGATCAACCGCGAAGGTCATGATCTCCGCGGCGAGGTCGCTTACCCCGACTTCCGACGGCCGTGCCATCGGCCGGGCCATGCGCGGCTCGGGGGCGTCAAACGAAAGCCGCGCCCGCACGTAGTAGCCCGATTGCGGCCGCGCCTCCAATAAACCGCGGTTCTCCAACAACGTGTACGCCTGGATAACCGTGGCGACACTCACGCCACGTTGCAGGGCCATCCGTCGGACCGACGGAATGCGATGGCCCGCGCGGAGCGTGCCTTGCTCGATCAATTGCTGCAGGGCCTCCGCCAGTTGGTGGTAGAGGGGGGGCTGCGCCTGGGGGGCCGGGGCAGCGGGGGCCGACGCGAGCAGCGTGGAGGTCATGGTGCGGAAAGGACGTACCCTAACAGAAGCACTACACCTCCCGGAAGCGGCAGTCCCAAGCTTTGTTGAGCAATACAGTTTCGTACGTCCTCAGGTGTAACGTACACAATTATTACGTGTTTGCCGCAACCTCGCGCTTGCCCGAACGGAAAGTGAGACGATAACAGCCTACCGTCTGTATGAATTCCGCCCCGACGCCTGCTTCCGCCTTGGACGAATCTCCTCGGATCGTCCTGATCGAGGATGAAACGGTTTTCCGCCAGTTGCTGAAGCGAGCGCTGCAGAAAAAGAAGGGCTGGAACAACGTCGAGGATTTCGCCGACGGCAAAACCGGGGTCGATGCGTGTCTCGCCGATCCGCCCGATCTGGCGTTGGTCGACCTCAATCTTCCGGGTCGGCACGGTTTGGACATCGTCAAGGACCTGCGCCAGCATACTCCGGCCACGCGGATCTTGGTGCTGACGGGCCATGCCGAACCCAAGCTGCCCCCGCAGTTGATGGGTCTGGGTGTCGCCGGGTACGTCGACAAGACGGCGCCGTTGGCCTACGTGCTTCAGGCGATCGATACGGTGATGTCCGGCGGCATGTTCTTCGCCTCGCACGTGCAGGCGGAAGTCCGGGCGTCGATGCCGCAGACGTTGCCCCCGGCGAGCAATCAGCCGCCGTCCGTCCTTTCCGCTCGGGAGATCGAGGTGGCCCGCTTGGTCGCCGCTGGCCGCTCGTCGAAGGAAATCGCGTCAGACCTTAATTTGAGCACTCGCACGGTCGAGAAGCACCGCGCCAACATCATGGACAAGCTCGGCGTGCGCGAAGTCGCCAGCCTCGTCCGCTGGGTGCTGCAAAACGGCTTGGGTTGAGCGTCGGCCTCAGGCCGGACCCGGTCACCGGATCCTCCGGGACGCCGACGCGCGGGCAAAAAAGCGCGACACAAAATCACACGCCTCACTGGCGGCCGTGACGATCACCGCGGGCCCGTCGATCGTGGCGAGCTTCTGCAGAGCGGGCCGCAGCGTCCGCACGGCAATGGCGTTCGGGGGGACACAAAGCACATCCTGCGCACGGCCCAGCCACGTCGGCTCAACTCCGCCCAAGGCCTCCAGGAGCTCGGGTGGCCACTCGCATCGTGGCACTTCAACGGGCGGCCGGGAGGGGCCGTCCTTTGTCACGTAATAAGTGACAAACGTCGGCGGTGGCGCGGCCAGGTGACCTTCACTTCTCCCGCCCGCTCACGTGGAGCGTGAGGGCGAATCGTCGCTGGCGTCCGGGCGCGATCGTGCGGCCGCGGCGGCGAGCGCCGCGCGGTCGAGTCGACAAACGGTCCACTCGGTGAGCCGCTGGGCGCCGAGGCTTTCGTAGAAATCGATCGCCGGTTGATTCCAGTCGAGCACGGCCCACTCCATGCGTCCGCAGCCCTGTTCGTGCGCCACGCGGGCGAGATGGAGCAACAGGGCCTTGCCAATGCCGCGGCCCCGAAAGGCCGGCCGAACGAACAGGTCTTCGAGATACAGGCCCGGCCGCGCGAGCCAGGTGGAGTAGTTGAAAAAGTACAACGCGAAGCCGGCCGGCTCTCCGTCGGCTTCGGCGAGGAGCGCATGGGCGACGGGCGCCGAGCCGTCGGCCGGAAAGAGAGTGGCGCGCAGCGTCTCTGGCGTTGCCTCCACCTGCTCGGGGCAGCGCTCGTAGGTCGCGAGTTCATACACCAACGCGTGAATCAACTCGGCATCAGCGGGTGTGGCGGGTCGGAGCCTGCACGTCATGCGCGGAGGAAGAGCGTGGGCGGCGCCGGTTGGCAACGCGCGAGCGCTTCGTTTTACGTTCATTTCGCGAGGTTTCGGCGAACCACCCGCTCGACAACGCCGCTGGCGCTCCCTACGACTCGCCGCGTCCAGATGATGTTGGCGCGCTTCTCCCGCCAGTGGCGAGGTGGTCTATTCCTTGCCGGCCTTGTGCCTACCCTGTGGCCTTCGGTTGCACCGGGGAGCGAAGCCGCGACGGCGGATCCGGTGACGCTGCTCCTGCCCGGTCCGCCGAGTTTCCGTTACGCCGGTTATTACGCGGCTGCGTGGAACGGTCACTTCGCCGAAGAAGGACTGAAGGTGGAGCTCGAGCATCGTGCGTCCGCTGGTTCCACGGTCGAAGCGGTCGTGCCCCAGGCATCGGTGTATGGCGTGGGGGCAACAGACTTCGTGCTCGCGCGGCTGGAGGGCCGGCCGGTGGTGCTCGTCACGGCGATCCTGCAGGAAACCCCGGAGGCGCTCGCGCTCGCGACGCCGGTGGGCAGCCTCGCGGCATTGGAAGGGCGTGACCTCGCGCTGCGCCCGCCGGTCGAATCGGCCGCGCTGCGCCTGATGTTGCGCCGCGGTCATGTTGAACCGGGATTCGACGCGCGCGAACTGGGTGGCGGCGCCGCGGGTGACGCGAGTGGGCCCACGGCGTGGCAGATCGACGGGCTGGACGCCAATGCTCAGGCCATCCTGCGGCCGGCGGACCACGGCGTGATGATGTTTTATGGCGACAGCCTCTTCACCTCGGAGGCTGAACTGGCGTACCACCCGCAACGGGTGCAGGCGCTGCGTCGCGCCGTGCTGCGTGGTTGGGAGCAGGCGCTGCGCAATCCGGCGGAAGTCATCCACGGGTTGGAGCAGCGGCGAGCGGCGTGGGGAGCTGATTTCGGTTCGCGGGCCGAGCTGCAGCAGGAGGCGGAATTGCTGCGCGGGTTGATCAAGCCGAGCACGGTGCCGCTCGGCACGGTGGAGCCGGCGCGGATCCACGAGATGGCGGAAGGTTTGGTTGAACTCGGGCTGGCGCCGCGCGTCGCGTACCTCGAGAACTTCATCTATGCGCCGCAGCCCCCGTGGGTGCCGCGCTGGGTCTACGCGGTCGCGATCGCCCTGGGCGTCTCCGCCGCGGGTGGTCTCGTGGTGGTGTTCTTCAACATCCGCCTGCAGCGGCGCGTCGCTGAGCGGACCCAGGAGCTGCGCCGCTCGGAGCAGCGGGCGAAACAGATTTTCGAGCACGCGCCGGTTGCGATCATTGAGCAGGACTTTTCGGCGGTCTGCCGTTGGCTGGACGAGCGTCAGGAAGAAGGCGTGACGGACCTGAAGCCGTGGCTGCACCAGCATCCCGACGAGCTGGCGCGTTTGTACGCGACCGTGCGTCCCGTGCAGGCCAACAGCGTGGCGTTGCGCTCCGCCGGTGTGGCCAGTCTCGCGGAACTCGCGGCGCAAGCCGGTGAGCCGGCCGATCCGGGGGTGCTGGCGGGTTTTCGGGAACAACTGCTGGCCCTCTGGCGCGGTGAGCGGGCGGTGAGCGTGGAGGTTGTGCGCTCCGGCGGTGACGGACCCGGGCAACATGCGCTGGTGCAATGGACGGTGCCGGAGATCGATGGCATCTCCGATTTCCAGCGCGTATTGCTGGTGTGCACCGACCTGACCCCGCTGCGACAGGCGGAGGAAAAGGCCCGCGAGAGCGACGCGCGTTTCCGCACCTTGTTCGAGAGCGCGATCGAGGGCGTCTACGAGTCCACGCCGAGCGACGGCCTGGTGCTGTGCAATCCGGCGATGGCACGTATCCTCGGTGGTGAGACACCGGCGCAGGTTCTCGTCTGGGCGCGGGAGCGTGGCGCGGAGTCGTTGTACGTCGAGGCCAACCGGCGTAGTGAGTTCCTGAAGACGCTGGCGCGGGGCGGCGCGGTGCGGGACTTCGAGTCGGAGGTGCACGGCGTGGACGGAAGCCGCCGGTGGATCTCGGAAAGCGCGCGGGCGGTGCGCGACGCGGCGGGAGCGGTCGTTCGGATCCAGGGATTTGTTTCCGACATCTCCGAGCGCAAACGTTTCGAACGTGTCTTGGCCGAGGAACGGGAGCGCCTGTCCGTCACGTTGCGCGCCATGCGTGAAGGGGTGATCACGACGGATCGCGCCGGTGTGGTTCAGTACCTCAACGAAGCCGCGGAGCACCTGACGGGCTGGGCGGAAGGCGCCGCGATCGGCCGGCCGGTGTCCGAGGTCTGTGTGCTGCGCCACGAACGGTCGCAGGCCGCGGTTTCCGTGCCCGTGGACGAAACGATGCGCGGCGAGCGGGTGGTGGATCTGCCGCCCGCCACCGTGCTGGTCGACCGGCAGGAGCAGTCGCGCCTGGTCGAGGGCCGTTGCGCGCCGGTCCACGACGCGAAGAGCCAGGCCATCGGGATGGTGATGGTGTTGCGCGACGTCGCCGAGCGCTCGCGGCTCGAGGCGGAAATGGTGCGCAACTCCAAGCTCGAGTCGCTCGGTGTGCTCGCGGGCGGCATCGCGCACGACTTCAACAACCTGCTCACCGTCATTCTGGGCAACGTGACCCTGGCGCAATTGGACCGGGGCCTGCCGGAGACCGCCGGGCGCTGGTTGAAGGACGCAGAGACGGCGTCGGTCCGGGCGCGCGAGTTGACGCGCCAGCTGCTCACGTTTGCCAAGGGCGGCGACCCCGTGCGCACCACCGTGCGCCTGGCCGAGGTGGTGCGGGAGGCGGCCGATTTCGCGCTGCATGGCTCACGCGTGCGGTGCGAGTTCACCGTCAGCACCGACCTCTGGCCGGCGGATGTCGACAAGGGGCAGATTGGACAGGTGGTGCAGAACCTCGTGATCAACGCCGTACAGGCGATGCCCGAAGGCGGCGTGGTGCGGATCAAGTTGATCAATGAATCCCACGATGGGGACGCCGTGCGCGCCATCGTTCCGGGGGCGTACCTGCGCTTCGAAATCTCCGACGAGGGGACGGGCATTCGGCCCGAGAATCTTGGACGAATCTTCGATCCGTATTTCACCACCAAGGCGACCGGCAGCGGCCTCGGTCTTGCGATGGTGTACTCGATCGTCAAGAAGCACGACGGTCACATTGAGGTGGATTCCGAGCTCGGGCTGGGAACGACCTTCCGCATCCTGCTGCCGGCGCTGCCGGCCGCGCTGCCGCCGGCGATCGTCCGCGAGGAGCAGACCGGTCCGATGGCCGGTCGCGTGCTCTTCATGGACGATCAGGAGAGCATTCGTCGCATGGCCGTCACGCTGCTCGAGCGCCTGGGCTTTGAGGTGGTCGCGGTGCGCGACGGCGCCGAAGTGGTTCGTGAGTATTCAGCGGCTCGTGACAGCGCACGACCGTTCGACGTCGTGCTGATGGACCTGACGGTCCCGGGCGGCGTGGGTGGCCGCGAGGCGATGGAGTCGCTGCGGCAGCTCGACCCGGAGGTGCGGGCAATCGTCTCCAGCGGGTACTCCAGCGATCCGGTCCTGGCCAACTATCGCGCCCACGGTTTCCGCGGACGCGTGGCGAAGCCGTACCGCGCCAGCGACCTCGCGCGAGTGCTGCGCGAGGTGCTGACGGAAGGGCTCAGCGCCTCGCAGGAATCGAGGAGCTGAGCCGAAAACGCCTCAGCGTATCCGAACCTCGCGGCCGCTGCGCGCGGAGGCGTAGATGGCGTCGAGGATCTTCTGCACCGCCAGCGATTCCTCCGGCTTCACGAATTGCTCGGCGCGGCCGAGGACCACGTCGATGAAATGCACCATCCGGTTCGGGTTCACCGGCGTCGGAATCAACTTCACCAGCTCGTTGCTGTAGCCGTGTTTGCCCGGCCGGAAGAGCTTGAGCGGCGGCAGGAGCAGACCCGCGTCGGTGCCGAAGACCTGCGTGCCGTTGAAGTCGGGATCCGCCTGGTGAGCGGCCCAGGACGACTCGAGCAGCACGGTGCGGCCGCTCTTCAGCTTGATCAACGCGACGGAGAAATCATCGACGTCGAACTTGGCCTTCGGGTTAATCTCGCTCTTGCCCCAGGTGCCGGAGCCGAGACCGCGTGGTCCAAACTTTGAATACGTCTGGCCGCTGACGGCCGCCGCCTCGAACTCGCCCAGCAGGTAGAGGCAGCGATCCAGCGCGTGCACGCCGATATCGTAGGTGCAGCCGCCGCCCGCGAACTGCTTCTGCGTGAACCACGAGCCGATGCGCGGGATGCCGGCGCGGCGCGTCCAGGCGGTCTTGGCGTGGTAAACTTCGCCGAGCACACCATCGTCGATCAGCTGCCGGGCCGTCTGAACCTCCGGGATGAAGCGGTTGTTCTGACCGACCATCAGCCGCACGCGCTGCTTGCGCGCTTCGGTGACCAAGCGGGCGGCATCGGCCGCGTTCGTGGCCATCGGCTTGTCCAGCATGACGTGTTTGCCGGCTCGCAGCGACGCGAGCGCAACGGCGGCGTGCAGGTAATTCGGTAGTGCAATCGACACGACGTCGATGTCCGGCCGGGCCAGGAGGACGCGGTAATCGGTGACGAGTTCCGGGATGTTGAACCGGTCCGCCGCCTCACGGCCGCGCTCCTGCGACGTCTCGGCCAGCGCCACGACCTCAGCCGAGGGATGGAGTTTAAAGCTCTGGATGTGATCGAGCCCGATCGCACCGGCGCCGAAAACGGCGACCTTCAGGCGTTCCTTGGATTTTTTGGCCATGGCAGAAAGAGGTGCTTTGCGGCTTGGCTCACGCCTTGCCCCAGGCGCGCAACTGTTCAAACGAGCGGCGCACCGATTCCAGCGGGGGGTGATTGTACTTCTCGACTTCGATCACGTACCACTCGACCGCGCCGATCGATTCGACGGCAGCGAAGACGGACGGGAAGTCGACCGGGCCGCTGCCGAGCTCGGTCTCGTCCTTCAGATGGAGCAACCGAATGCGCCGACCCTGTTCGCGGATAAACGCAGCCGGGTCTGATCCGCCCACCTTCACCCAATAAACGTCCGCCTCGCAGCCGAGGTTTCGCGGTTGGGCGGCGTCGAGCATCCAGTCAAAAACGCGGCGTCCATCGACGACCTTGAGCTCGGTGGCGTGGTTGTGGAAATGCAGCCGCAGCCCGTAGCCGCGCAGTCGCGCGCCGAGCTGATCCAGTTCCTGCCCGACTTCGGTCGCCGCGGCACCCGAGCGGAATTGGGCGGGCGGCCAGAACGGCACGATGACATCGGTCGCGCCACAGAGCAGGGCTTCGTCGATCGCACGGTTCAGCTCCGTCCTAAGAACCTGAATACCGACGTGCATGCCGGAAACGGTCAGCCCGGCGTCGCGCAGCGCCGCGGCCGCGGCGGTTGCATCCAGGTTGCCGAAGCCTGCCGTCTCCACACCGGCGAAGCCGATGCGCGCGACCTCGTGCACGGTGGCGGCGAAGTCAGCCTTGGTCTGGTCGCGCAGCGACCACAGTTGCAGGGAAACTTTCGGGGAGGGCATGATCCGCGAGTCGAGCGGGAGCGCCCGGCCAAGTCAAACGACGGTCGTGTGCGTCCCGTTGACCGGAGGCCGGCCGCCGAGGGTGGGTTCAAGCCGCGCTTGGTGGCTGAAGTAGTGGTCGCTCAAACGCGTTTGCAGCTCGTAGAGCGCGGAGAGGAAGCCACCGAGTTTCTGTCCCAGCGAGGGCGTTGCGGCGGCGGCCTCGGCCGGCGTGGTGGTGTCGTTAACCAGAGCGGGCAGCGTTTCGAGTTCAGTGGTGACTTGGCGCACCAGCTCGTCGTCGCCGCTGCCGATCAGGTCCTGCACTTTGGCGAGATGCTCCCGCAGGTGCCGCAGGTTGTGGGTCAGGCTGCGCGGCGCTTCCGGCTGCAACAGCAGCAGCTCCGCCACCCGCGCCGGCTGGCTGCGGGTCTGGTAGAGCCGCCGATACGCATCTTGTGAGCCCAGCATGCGCAGCAGGGCGGACAATTCCGGATGATCCTGCGTCGAGGCGCTGGCTGTTTCAGCCTGCTCCCCGCGCCCGTAAGCCGCGAACACGTGCCGCAGGGCCGCGCAGGTCATGATCGACCGTTCCAGCAACTGGCCCACCTGGAGGAATCGCCACGCTGCGTCGTGCAGCATGGTGCGATCGGCCGCACTGAGCGCGGCGTTGACGTGAGTCAGCACTGCGCGGACGGCAGACGCGGGCGCGTTTTCAACCCTTGAACGGCTGCGTCGCCGCGCGGAGCCCGACAGCATCTCCAGCGCCTGTTCCAGTGCGGTGAGGATGCTGCCGGCCTCCGGACTGACGTAGTCGCGCAACTGCCGGGCATTGTGGGCCGCCGAGCGGACCGAGGCGAAGAGCGAGCTCGGGTTGGAACGGTCGAGCGTCATCCGCCGCAGCAGCTCATCGGACAACGCCACCTGCGGATTGGAGCGGGCCGTGATGCGTTCGTGGGCGTGGCCGGTCGCCTCGAGCAAACCGCGCCACACCGGCACCCAGCGCCGGCGCTCACGCGCGGGTATTTCCTCGAGCACGACATCGTCGAGAATCGACAACATGCGCGCGGTGGCCTCCGCCCGTTCCAGGTAACGGCCCAGCCAGAAAAGGTTCTCGGCCGCCCGCGAACTCGGCCACGTCGGCAGCGGCGCCCGCTGGGCGCGCTCCGCGTCCCCTTCGTCTGGCCGGGCGGTCGTCGGTTCGGCTGCCGCAAGCACGACCACGTCCGCTGTCAGACCGAGGCGGTCCGGGCGAGGTTCGTCCGATCCCACCTGCACCAGCCCGCCGGGCAGCGCCGTGTGCTGTCCTGCTCGCGTCAATACGAACGTGGAGAGACGGAACGGCGGCGACGCGCGCCCACCGGGCAACAACGGCTCGGACTCGGGCCGGGCCTGCGCCACGTAATCGAACGGATGCAGGCGCACCGCGGCCGGAAGTTGCCCCTCAGTCAACGTCAGCACGGCTCCCTCGGGCTGCCCGAGCCGCCGCGCGTGGAGGGGCCGCAGCTGGAGTTCGTTTGCGTGCTCGAGGATGTGATCGAGCTGGTCGGTGTCACCGCAGGTGTACGTGGCCACCGAGGGCAGCACGGGCCGCTCGCCGAGGTAGAAACGCAGCAGTTGCGGCAGGTACGGCAGCAGCCCGCGGCTTTCGGCCACGCCGCTGCCGATGGCATTGGCCACCACCACGGTTCCGGCCCGCAGGCACTGGAGCAACCCCGGCACTCCCGCGGTGTCGCGATCCGTCGAGAACACCACCGGATCGATGTGGGCGTCGTTCAGCCGGCGGTAAATCACATCCACCGGTTGCAGGCCCGCGATGGTCTTCAGGTACACCCGGTCGTCGAGCACGAGCAGGTCGTCACCCTGCGCGAGCGGCACGCCCATCTTGCGGGCGAGGAACGCATGTTCGGAGAAAAACGGGTAACGGGGCCCCGTCGTCAGCAGCACGATGGCCGGCGTCCGTGTCGCCTCGGGCGCGAGCTGGTGCAGTGCGTCGAGCAACTGCAGCGGAGAGTTGATGATGTTGTGATGCTCCGGCAGCGCGCGGTAGAACTCGCCATTCTCCTGGGCGAGAAAACGCCGGTTCTGGACCGCGTAGCTGAGGCCGACGGGCGTGTTGGCCTGGGTATCCGTGAAGAGCCAACCGGCTTTCGTCTTCACCAAGTCGAAGCGCAGGAGCGGCGCGGGCGTGACTCCGGCGGGCAACAGGCCGAGGCACGGTCGGCGATAATACGGGTTCGCCAGCACCAACTCGGGCGGCAGCACGCGGGCCTTCAGCACCTCTTGCGGACCGTAGATGTCGTGCAGAAACGCGTCGACGAGGCGGGCGCGCTGGCGGACGGCCCGCTCGAGCAGCGCCCACTCCTCGGCGGGCAGCACCAGCGGCGTGGGTTCAAGTTCCCAGAACGGCGCGCTGTCACCATCCCGTGGATGCGCGGCCAGGTCGGTCAGCCCGGCGTCGCGAATGGCCAGCCGAAGACGATGGCGGAGCGATCGCAGCTGGGCGGGATGCAGGGTGGAGTGAGACAGCGGGCGAGGACGCAAGCGGGCGTCAGCCAAACGGGTGGCCGAGCCCGGAGCAAGCGGCCCGAACGGCGGATCGCCGCGAAATCCTGCTCACAACGCCATGGCCATGGACTCGACACGACCGGAGGCGCAGTCCCAGCGGTGGCGGCCACGCCTCGCCGAGGTCAGTTGAACTGCAGCTGCAGGCGATTGCGGATACGTCCGTAGATGGACCGCGCCAGCTGCTCGTCGTTCTCGCCGGCCTTCACGCGGATTTTCGTCAGCTCGTCAGCAACGCGGCTGAGGCGGATGCGCAGGGGTACCTCCTGCAGCGTGCGGGCGTTGATCTCGATGACGAGCGAGTCGCGCTGCTCATCGGCGTTCAGCACGCCCATGTTGACCAGTTCCTGCATCACCACCGCGAGCGTGGCGTCCAGCGGCGCGGCAACGTTGCCGTTCAGCTCGCCCTCGACGTAGCCCTTGATCCCGGGGCCCTCGCCCGCGGCGACACCACCCGACTGGCAGCCCGACAGGCCGCCGAGCGCGAAAGCCAGCGTCAGGACAAAAACACTACGCCGCAGGAGCGATTGGGGAAAAGCCATGGCGCACTGTGCGCACTCTGGGGGCGGTCCGCAAGACGACGTTGGCTGGTGGCCCTCAGCGTCGCCGGGCGCGACGTCCCCGCCGGCCACGAGCCCGTGGGAGCAGGAGTGCGACCACTACTCCCGCCACAAAACCGCCCGCGTGGGCCCACCACGCGATCCCGCCGCCCGGATGTGCCGTGTCGTCGAGCAAGGCGCCGATCCCGTTGCCCATTTGCAGGAGAAACCAAAGGGCCAGGAAGATCACGGCCGGCACCGGGATCAGCGGCACGATCCAGGGGACGAGGGTCAGGACCCAGCCGGAGCGGAACAGCACAAAATACGCGCCGAGCACGCCGGAGATGGCTCCGCTTGCGCCGATCATCGGCACGGTCGATCGCGGATCGACCGCGACCTGCAGCAAGGCCGCTCCCACCGCTGCAATCGTGTAGAGGAGCAGGAAGACCGGGCTGCCGACGCGCGTTTCCACCGAACGTCCGAAAACCCAAAGAAACCAGAGATTGCCGAGCAGGTGGGCCAGGCCGCCGTGGAGAAACGTGGCGGTTAGCAGGTCGAGCCACACGTCGCCTTGCCGCCAACCGGAGGTGAATCGCGCGGGCACGAGCGCGCCTTGCGAGATCAGCCGGTGCAGTTCGGCGTCGGACTGCAGCCCGACGATGACCTCCCAGGCGAACACCAGCAGGTTGGCCGCGAGCAGCAGCATGATCACCATTGGCGTTCGCCGGTGTTCCTGAAAGTCGGTCAAAGGCAGCACGGCCCAAGCTTGGTGGCGGAGGCGGACGGGGGAGAAGGCCGAAACGAAAGCGCAAGTCACCCGCTTTTTCAGGGCTCGCCCGGCTCCATCTCCGGGATTGCAATACGAGGCGAATCGCCGACCGTTGGCCTTTGCACATGTTTAAGAAGCTAATCGCGACGCTGAAGCGGACGCTGTCCCCTGCGTCACCCCCGCCAACGGAGGCGGGCCGCACCTCTTCCTCTCCCTCTCGTTCTGAAATACCGCCGCGCCTCGAAGGGCGCACGAAGTCGGAAAACCGCTCGCGCGGGCCACGTTCTGAGGG
>JAEWIY010000165.1 GCA_023386835.1 Verrucomicrobiota bacterium | reverse complement strand
CCTGTATTCGTGCGCTGAGGACAGGCGGGCCGTCGGGGCCGTAACGCAGACGGGCCTTGCGCCCGTTGGCCATGACGAGGCGCTCGGGCAGGTAGTCATCCAACACCGCGAGTTGCTCCGCGGTCAGCCACTCCCGCAGCGCCGGCATCACGGGTTTGTCCTTCAACTCACGCGCCCCGTAGCTGCCGTAGCAGATCTGCTCAATCAGCGTCGCGCGGTCCGCCTCGGTGATGGAATTTACCTCCAGCTCCGGGAACCACTCCGCCAGCCGGTTCACGCGCACGATCCATTGATCCACGCCTTCATTCCATTCTCCAAGCGTGATCCGCCCTGCCAAAACCTCGCGCGCCAACAGCGCGGCGGCCGCCCCGGCGGGCGGTTCTTCCGCCGTCGGCTTCGCCTCCAACACCAGGTCGCGAAACCGGCGTTCCCGTCGCGCGATGACCCGCCGGGCACTTTCGTCGTACACCACGCCCGTCGTATCCGTGTAGTCGTTGGGGAAAAGTTCGCGCAACCAGGGCTCCTCGATCGCGGTGGCGAGCGAAAGCAGCACGTTCACTTCACCACCCCGCCCTTCAATTTCGCTCACCTCCGCGGCCACGAGCAGCGTCGCGTCCTGAATTGCGCTTTCGCGCGCCAGCATGCCCCGCCGGCCATGGACGAGTTCACACCGCAGGGTTCCACGATCCAATCGTCGCGCGAGATGATCGGAGAAGCCGGCCAGCACACATTTCCGCACCGCTTCGCCGTCCACGCGGCTCTCGCTGACGTCCAGCCCTTCCTTTTCGGCGATCTCCAAAAACTGCGCAAAGAGCGGACCCACCTGTCGGGCGCCTTGCGCATGCACGCCGAGCCGCCGGCACGCTTCGACGTTGTAGCGTTGCTGATCCGCAAAACGCCAGGCGCGCATCAGCAGGAAGAAGTCGCTTTCGGTTTCGGTCCCAAGCACGTCCTCCCGAGCCTCCTCCACCGCTTTGGGCACACCGCGTTGCAAAAAGGTCCGCCCCTGCGTCAACGCGGCCATCAACGCGACGCTGCGCACACAGCCACGCGTATCCGCTTCGAGCAGCATGCGTGCGTACCGCGGATGAACCGGGAACCGAAGCATGCGGCGTCCGATCTCTGTCATGCGGGAGCCATGACCACCGACATTCGGCACCGTGGCGCCAAGGTCAGTCAGCAAGGCTTCGGCACGAGCGAGGGCCTTTGGCTCCGGAGGCTCCAGCCAGGGGAAGCTCGCCACGTCAGCAATCCCACCCGCCTTGAGCGTCAGCACCACTTCCGCGAGATCGAGCCGCCGGACTTCCGGCAACTCCTGCGCGGCGCGCTGTGCGTGGTCTTTTTCCGTCCACAACCGCACGCACACACCGGGTGCGGTGCGTCCGGCCCGGCCGGCACGCTGGTCCGCGCTCGCTCGCGAGATTTTTTCGATCAGCAGGGTATTGATGCCGCGGTTCGCATCGAAACGCGCCACGCGGGCCAGGCCGCTGTCGATCACCGCCGTCACGCCTTCAATCGTCAGCGATGTCTCGGCCACGTTCGTCGACACGATCACCTTTCGCGTGTCGTACCGCGCGACGGCGCGATCCTGCGCCTCCGGCGGCAACTCGCCGTGCAAGGGCAACACCACAAAATCACGCAGCGCCCGCTCCGCCTGCAGCGCCTGCACGGTGCGGCTGATTTCGTAACCGCCCGGCATGAACACGAGAAGGTCACCGGTCGTTGCACCGGCAACGCGGACCACTTCGCGTGCAGCGACTTCCCAGACCGGTTCACGCTCGAAGTCCGCTGAGCGCGACAGGTACTCAACCGTCACCGGAAACGTCCGTCCGCCCGAGTTCAGGACCTCACACGGCCTGAGGTACTCGCGCAGGACGGCTGTATCCAAGGTGGCCGACATCACGATGATCTTCAGGTCAGGCCGGCTGGTCTGCTGAATCTGACACGCCCGCGCCAGTGAGATGTCACCGTACAGGTGCCGCTCGTGGAACTCGTCGAACACGAGCACGTTGATGCCACGCAGGTCCGGATCAAACGACATCTGGCGCAGCAGGATGCCCTCGGTGACAAAGCGCACCCGGGTGGCGGCGGAGACCCGTGACTCCAGCCGTATTTGGTAACCCACGACATCTCCCAGGGGAGCCCCCACCTCCTCGGCCACCCGCCGGGCCAGCAGACGCGCCGCCAGCCGCCGCGGTTGCAGGACCACGGCCTGGCCACCGTCGAGGAAACCATGGTGCAGCAGCATCTGCGGCAGCTGGGTCGATTTGCCGGAGCCGGTGGGTGCCTGCACGATCAGGCGCCCCTGCGCGCGCAGGGTGGCGACGATCGCGGGTTCAAGTTCGTAGATGGGCAGGTCGCGTGCGGGCACGGGGGGACGGAGGCGGAAATGGAGAAAGGAGAAGGGAGAAAGGAGAAGGAAAAAACCGCGGGAGCCGCCTGGACGGAACGTCCCCACCGCCTGGCTACAGGATTCGCCCCTCCACCTGCATCCACTCTCTGGATACTCTTGAAAGCCGCACCGCCCGGTCCACCGTCCGTTCCTTCTCCCTTCTCCTTTCTCCCTTCTCCGTCCGGCTGGCTCCGCCAGCCGGACTTATTCACCGCTTATTCACCAGCTCCTTATTGGTGAAT
>JAEWIY010000080.1 GCA_023386835.1 Verrucomicrobiota bacterium | reverse complement strand
GTCGTACCCGACGGTCGCGCTGCTCTCGTTAATGACACGCCAACCCGACATCAGCGATGCTCCTTGCAGGAGGGACGAGGGACGCGTGCAACAAGCCAACATGACGAGAAAAACACCGAATCCGCGGACGTTCGCCGAACGGAGCATGGGCCGGGTGGTTTAATGAGCGTTCTTGAACTTAAAGAACGTCGCCACCAGGCAGTAGAAATCGAGCATCAGGCTCCAGTTCTCCAGGTAATAAAGATCCAGCTCGATGCGTTTACAAAGGTCGGTGTCACCGCGGTAGCCGTGGATCTGAGCGTAACCGGTGAGCCCGGCCCGGACAGCGTGGCGGACATTGTAGTTGGCGATGGCGTCCTTAAATTGCTCGATCAATTCCGGACGTTCCGGGCGGGGCCCGACCAGGCTCATGTCGCCGCGGATAACGTTATAGAACTGAGGCAACTCATCGATATTCCAGCGCCGCATAAACGTACCAATCCGAAGGCGTCGGGGGTCGTCTTTTTTGCACCAGACCGCACCCGTCGAGGCTTCGGCATTAATCCGCATGCTACGGATCTTATAGATATAGAATGTCCGGCCGCTCTGGCTGGTGCGAATCTGCCGATAGATGACCGGACCCCGTTCCTCCAGCCACACCAGCCAACAGAAGAGGCAGACCAGCGGCGCGCTCAGCACGAAGCCGAAACACCCGCCGATCAGGTCGACGGCGCGCTTGAGCATGCGATTGTAGGTGAGGTCGAGCGGCAGGTTGACGATACCAAGGAGCGGCACACCGCCGACGAGTTTCACCTGCAGTCGGGACGCAAGCGCCGGGAAATATTCGGGCACCAGTTTAAAATCGAGGTACTCGCGTTGGCAGAATTCGACGAGCGCCCGAATGCTGGAAGCCGGACAAGCGACATCGGCGAGGATAATGGAGTGGGCCTCACAGGCGCGGACCAGCTGCGGCAGTTCATCAAACTGGCCCAAGACGGGCACGTCGCGCGGCGGAGTTTCCGCGAAGGTGCCACCAGGGGCCGGCACGCACCCCAGGATCTCGCCCAAGAGGGACGGGTTGTTCCGCATGGCTGTGCGCATGGCGGCGGCCTTCTTGTTCCAGCCCACAATGATGACACGCGAGCTGGCGACCTCCCGGACGCGCGGCTGGACGAGGTAGGAGTAGATGAGGAGTCGCCAGATGACCTGGCAGATGACCAGCGCGGCGGTGGCGTAGAAGAAGCCCAGGCGTGGCGCCAAGCTGAACTCCCGGGTCAGCCCGACGAAAGCGAGCATGATCATGGGCCAGAGCAGAACGCTCTTGAGGAGGTTGCGGGCCCAGAAATGCATCCGGTACACGTTGGCGACCTCGTACGTTTTCTGCATCAGCATCAACCACGGGAAGACCAGGCCGCCGCCGATGCCCCATAAAACTGCGGGACCCTCGCCGGTCAGAAGCGAATAACTATACTCTTCCCAGTCTCCACGCTGGAGTGTCCGGATGCCGAAGCCCACGCAGACGGACGCAAAAGCGACGACGGCGTCGCCGACAAACAGGAGCTGGGCAATCGCGAGGGCGCGCTCTCGCGGCTGTGCGGCCGGTGACGGGAAGGGGATAGGTTTTGATGGCGCGGATTTAGCAGCGGCCGCGGCCGACTTCGGTAGACCGTTCTGGCTGCTTGACCAGGAGGGTTGTAGAATACGCCGGGAGATCGCAGGCGGAGCCTGCATGGAAACAGGATCGGGGCCGGCGGGTGCTGGAGTCATCGGCAAACCTTCCTTTGGTTGGTAGATTATATTGGCCCGGCACTAGTCATGCAGGGGTGCTGGCAGCGCGGCTGCCGGCGAAAGATTTCACGCGGAGGGAGCCGAGCTGGACCTTGGTTGAGGGGGGCAGAGGGGACGCTGGCAAGTTGGCCACCCGATGAGAATAGAGTCAATCGGCGCAAGGTGGGGGAAGAATGGAGAGTGAGTAGGGGCATTTGCCTATACTCTTTGCTTAGGCCATGCCGACCTCGGGCTCTAGGGCCGTTTATCAGTTTATGTTATTACGGAACGGCCGAACTCGCTAAATTCCCCGCTGCCGTCAGACCGATTCTTCAGGTGCTTGCACCGTCTCAAATGCGCTCAACGCTAGTGTGATGTTGTCATTCGCCCTCGCCGCTCTGTCTCCGGACACGCCCCGAGGCCCTATCATCTGGGTTATCGGCGCGGTGTTCCTGGTCGCTGCGTTGGTGGTGGTTTATTTCATCTGGCGCGCACCGGACCTGCCGGACGAAACCGATGAAGTGTACGAAGGGGAATGGCTGGATCGACAGTCGCCGGCAGACGAAACGTCGGCCTCTGGCAACGCCGCCGACGACAAGAAGGAGCCGGAGCGCGAGTCCTGAGCCGCCTTTGTTCATTGTCTTCCTGACACGGTGGAGGTCGGCGGTGGGGGGCGGCGCTTAACGGTAGCCGGTCGACCCCTACAGCCGTTTCGGCGCGCGCAAAAGACCAAAACGGGGGACGACCTGACGTATTTGATCTGAGACTACGGTTGAACTTTGGCCGAGGCCTCGATCAGGCCTTGGTGAAACTAAGAAGCCCTCTGTTGTATTGACGCTTCAATACGTGAGGGTTCGGTCGAGGCTGCGGTACTGGATGGCCTCCAGCAGATGATTGGTCGCGATCGGTTCGGCCCCGGCGAGATCCGCGATGGTGCGTGCGACTTTCAGGATGCGATCGTAGGCGCGTGCCGAGAGCGAAAGCCGCTCCATGGCCTGCTGCAGGAGGTCGCCCGAGGCGCGATCAATCGCGCAGTGGCGGCGCACCTGGGCGTGGGTCATGCGGGCGTTGCACGGGATCCGTGTGCCGGCAAACCGCTCCAGTTGTCGGTCACGGGCCGCCTGCACGCGGGCACGCATCGCGGCGGAGGACTCGCCCGGCTTCTCATCCCGTAACTCACCGACCGAAAGCGCCGGCGCCTCGACGTGCAGGTCGATCCGATCGAGCAAGGGCCCGCTGATCTTGCCGCGATACCGCTGGATCTGCGCGGGTGTGCAACGGCACTGATGGCGGGTGTCTCCAAGAAAGCCGCATGGGCAGGGGTTGAGCGCAGCGACCAGCATGAAGGAACACGGCAGTGTCACCTTTCCGGCACTACGGCTGATGGTGACGACGCCGTCCTCGAGCGGTTGGCGCAAAACCTCCAGGGCGCTGCGTTTGAATTCCGGCAGTTCGTCGAGAAAGAGCACGCCGTGATGGGCCAACGAAACTTCCCCCGGCCCCGGGATGGCGCCGCCGCCGAGCAGGCCGACATCGGAGATCGTGTGATGGGGGGAGCGCACGGGACGGCGGCCGAACGCGGTCGCGTCCGTGCCCAACGTCTGTCCGGCGGCGGACTGCACACTCAGGATTTCCAGCGACTCCTCAAGCGACGGCGCCGGCATGATCGTGGGAATGCGTTTCGCGATCATCGATTTGCCGGAACCGGGCGGGCCAATCATCGCGAGATTGTGTCCGCCGGCGACGGCGACCTCGACCGCGCGGCGTAGGGCCGGTTGGCCCTTGACATCAGCAAAGTCTCCAGCGCCCGGGTCCAAGTTCGGCCGGGCGGGCAGCGGCTCCGCCCGCGGCAGGATCTTCTCGCCGCTGAAGAAGCGGTACGCTTCGTCGAGGGAGCGCAGCGCGTGCACGTCCAAACCCTCGACGAGCGCGGCCTCGGCGGCCGAGGCGGGCGGCAGCAGGACGCCACGTTTGCCAAGTCGGCGCGCGAGCCGCGCGATGGCCAGCGCGCCGCGCACCGGCCGGGTCGCGCCGGACAGGCTCAGCTCGCCCGCGATGAGGTAGTGCTCCAGTTGTGACGGATTGAGCTGATCCGTCGCGACCAGCAATCCGAGGGCGATCGGCAGGTCGTACATCGGACCCTCCTTGCGCAGGTGCCCGGGCGCCAGGTTGATCGTGGTCCGGGTGCGCGGCATCTTGAAGCCGCTGTTGGCCACGGCGGACGTCACGCGGTCGTCCGACTCCTTCACGGCCGCATCCGGGAGTCCGACAAGAATCAGGTGCGGCTCACCGCTTTCGCCTGAATTCACCTCCACGTGGACCAGGTCGGCGTCGATGCCTTGCAGGGCGGCGGAAAAGATCGTCGCCAGCATGGTCAGCAGGCGAAGCGGACGCCGAGGAGGCGGGTGCGGCGGTGAAGCCGTGGGATGGATACAAGCGCGAGTGATCGCGCGGGGGGCGGCAGGGCGGGGGAATGAAGGCGCACGTGGACCGGAGTGCGCCGCCTCCGAGGTCGTTGGTGTAAGGACTTGCTGGTGGCGCGGGCAAGTTCAATCGTGGCCGGCCACACCACCTCCGCCACGCATGATCATCGGCGTTACTGGCAGCATGGGCAGCGGCAAGTCCACCGCGACCTCCTATCTCGAGGAGGTGGGCTACCGCCGTCTGGATTCCGACCAGATCGTGCGCGATGAACTGATGCCGCGGCCCGACGTGGTGGAGGCGATATCGACGCGTTTTGGCGATAAGGTGCTCACGTCGGAAGGTCAGGTGAACCGCCGTGCCCTGGCCGAAATCGTATTCGCGTCGGATCCTGAACGTGAATGGCTGGAGGAACTTCTGCACCCGAAACTGTTCGAGCGCTGGCGGGCGGCTTTCATTGCGGACCGGGTCGGACCATGGGTGGTGGAGGTCCCGTTACTGTTCGAGAAGAGGCTGGAAAATTGGTTTGATTTCACCGTCTGCGTGGCCTCAAGTTCCGACCTTCAACTGGCTCGGCTGGAAAAGCGCGGAACTCCCCATGCGCTTGCCGAGCAGCGGATCTCGAAGCAATTGCCTCTGGCGATAAAACTTGAACAGGCGGATTTTGTGCTCTGGAACGACGGCACTCGCGAATTTTTGCGGGAGCAGGTTGTGCATCTGCATCATCGGTTGATGGTGCGTCGGGACGCACGCTGAGTTTGGGCGCGCGGGGCGGGGCCGGGAGCCAGAATCATTTTTCACTTCAACATGGACGCAGCAGATCAA
>JAEWIY010000054.1 GCA_023386835.1 Verrucomicrobiota bacterium | reverse complement strand
CCGCAGGTGTCCCCCACGCGCGGAGGCGGGAGCCGGTGAAGATCCAGGCGTGGGGCGTCAATGGCAGCACGGTGCTGCCGTGGGTGGAGTGCAGCACGACCTCCTCGAAACGTTCGTAGGCGATGAGGCGAAGTCGGATCGGGCCGAAGCCCGTCGCCTCCGGGATCACGTGGACGTGCAAGGCTCCGCGCCGGGCGGCGGCCTCAAACCGCAGGCGGGTCTGTTCGCCTTGTTGGTAACGGAAGCTGCGCCCGTCGTCGGCCGTTACGGCGCCGATGCCGCGGGCTCCGGGTCGGTTGCGCAGCCAGCAGTGCAGCTCAAGGTCGCGGAAATTGTTGTGCTGCGTTTCGCGTCCGCCGACCTGCATCGGCACCAGGCTGCCTTCGCGAATGTAGAGCGGGGTAAACGTCCCGGCACCGGACGCCCGGCGGGTGGCGCCGCCTTCATGCCATCGCCCTTTGGTCGCGTCCCACCACGCGGGGCCGGCGGGTAGGATGACGTCACGCCGACGCTGCTTTTCGGTGACGATCGGCGCCTGCAGGATCGCCGGTCCGACCAAAAACGCGTCGTCCACCAGTCCGAGTTCCTGCTTTCGGGTATCCGCAAAGTCATAAAAGAGCGGCCGGAGGATCGCTTCGCCACGCGCCTCGTGGTCCGCAAAAAGGTGATACAGGTAGGGCAGGAGCTTGTAGCGAAGCCGCACGTAGTGCCGGGTCACCGACAACGTCTCACCATCAAAAGCCCACGGCTCCTGGTCGCGCGTGCCGGCGCAGGAGTGGTTGCGGAAAAACGGGAAGAGGAAACAGGCCTTGTACCAGTCCTGGAGCAGCTGCGCGTTCGTATCGCCGCCAAACCCGCCGACGTCCGGCGCGTTGAAGGGAATGCCGGACAACGCCAGGTTGAGGGTCGTGCTGATGCACGCCTTCAGGTGGTGATAGTTGCTGGCATTGTCGCCGGTCCAGATCGCGGCGTAACGCTGCGAACCGATGAAGCCGGAGCGGCTCAACACAAAGGGGCGCTCGTCGGGGTGCGCCTGGCGCAGGCCTGCGTGGGTCGCGGCCGACATGCCGAGCGCGTATTGGTTGTGGTAAGAGCTGTGGCTGCGCCGGCCGTGGTCGAAGAGCATCTCGTTGTTCTCCACCGGACCGGTCGACGGATCGTTCATGTCGATCCAGACGCCCTTGATGCCCAGGCGGGCGAAGGCCGCGACCTCGGCCGCCCACCACGCCCGCGCATCCTCGCGCGAAAAATCCGGGAAGACAGAATCGCCCGGCCAGACCAGGCCAACAAACTCCTGTCCCTGCGGATTGAGGCAGAAGGCGCGGGCGGCGCGTCCTTCCTCGTAGACCCGGTATCCGGGCTCCCGCTTCACCCCGGGATCGATCACCGGCACCACGTGACGACCGTCGGCTTCCAGCTTCGCGAACACCCGCGAGGGGTCATCGAAATGCTGTCGTGCCCACGTGAATACCTTGAAGTTGTCCATGTAGTCGATGTCCAGCCACAGGCCATCGACGGGGAAACGGTGGCGGCGATATTCACGATCGAGCCGCAGGAGGTCCTTGGCTGAGCGGTAACCCCAGCGGCACTGGTGCGCCCCGAGCGCCCACAACGGCGGCCGTGGGGTGGTGCCGACGAGTCGTTGCAAGCGGCGCGTCAGCTCCGGCAGGGTCGGGCCCTCGATCAGGTACAGGTTCGGCTGGCCCTGCTCGGCGCCGAGGTGAAAGCAGTCGCGGCGCTCGTCGCGCAGCTCCATCTGGTTGCCGATCACAATCTGCGCGGCGGTCGACACGAACGTGGCGTGCGGGTTGTCCAGCAGCAGGCCAACGTATCGTCCCCGCCGTCGCACGATCAGGTAAGGGATCGACAAATACGCCGGATCCGGCGGCGGTTTGCCATCCAGGTACGCCTGCGGGTGGTAGTCGGCCCAGACGTCCGTGTTCCAGAACTTGGTCCGCCGCCCGGAGTGCTCGAGCCCGGTCCACTTTTCGCCGAGGCCGTAGAACAGGTCGTCAGGCTCCCGGATGAATTCAAAGCACGACGCCGGACCGCACTGGCCAAAGAATCGTCCGCGTGGACTGGACAGCAGCCGTTCCCCGTCGGCGCTGCGCCACTCCAGCGTGCCGTCGGCCGTCAACTGCAGGCCGGTGCGGTTACGTGATTTGACGCGAGGCAGCTCCGGCAGGCCGGCGTCGGAATCGTTCTGTTCCCAGCCCGCCGCCTGCACCCGCACGTGGTGCACACCTGCGCCGTCGCTGCCCAAGAGGAACGATCCGGGACCGCGGGCGGTGCGGAACGCCCCGGTTTTCCGAACCCGACCGACGAACTCAAAGTTGGGGTGGTACGGATACTTGCGGAAATGCATTGGGCGGCAGGTCGGGCAGGTCGGGTGGGGCGGCGAGGTGCGACGCAGCGCACCGGCCGACGGCACGAGAGGGTCGCCGAACGGACCCCCGGCCCGCGGCGCAGTTCGCGGCTGTGGTTCTTTGCGGCCACGCGTTCGCCCGTGTATCCGTTCTGCGCAGGGGCAGGTGAGCGCATGAAACGGCGACTGGCTCTGCGGACGAAGACGGCCGCCGGCGCCGGCAGGTAGGTTGGCGGCCGACGATGACCGTTCGTCGTCCCGGACAGAAGGTGCCCAGGCGGTAAAAGCCGGAACCGTTGAGGTTTGCCGAAGCACACGACCACTCCCGACCGGCTGGCGGAGCGGATCTATGGCCACACCCGCCAGGCGTTGGCGCGGGAGCAGCCCGACGTCACCTGAGGCGGTTTCGCCGTTCTACGCGGAGGTGAAAATCGGGGCTTGCCAACCTGCGCGGCGGGCCCTGTTTTCTCACCTCCCTTTTGCCCAGGTGGTGGAATTGGTAGACACGCAGGTCTCAGAAGCCTGTGCTTAACCGCGTGGGGGTTCGAGTCCCCCCTTGGGCACCATTTTCGGAGGAGCCGGAACCGGCTCAGCGGGCTGCGCCGGCGCTACGGGGAGTGACCGGGCATCGGGCCATCGAGGGGTGGCAAAGGATCAACAGCGAGCTTCAACGAAGCCGCGCTCGTGAGAGCGCGGAGAGAACCTGGACCGCGGAGCGCTATTTCCGGGTGATCCACGAGCTTCAACGGAGCCGCGCTCGTGAGAGCGCGGAGAGCTCTCCTTGTTGGCGGCGAGAAAGACGGGAAACCCTTGCTTCAACGGAGCCGCGCTCGTGAGAGCGCGGAGAGATCGAGCGGTTGCGGGCGGCGTTGACGGAGAACCCTTCGACTTCGAAAAGCGCGCCGGGGGTGATCGTGCGGCGCCCGCATTGGAGGCTACCGCCGTCGTAGAGGATATCCACCGAGGATCCGATCCGGATGGCGTGCAGCAGCTGACTGCTGGTCTCATCGAAGCTCTCCAAAACCAGGCGGCGCGGGGCGCGACGCCAGCGGCCAAGCGTCTCAGGATCGCCGGCCCATGGTGCGATCCTTCCGGGTTCGCGACGAGGAATGGGAACGAGCGTGATACCCGCCGCCATACGTTCGGGATTCGCTCGCGCCCGAACGAGTAACGCGAGCGGCGATACGGTGAGCAAGGAGAGGAAGGAACGGCGCGAGGGCATGAACGTGAGACGCCGCTCAGTTTAGCGGGAGGAGAGGGACAAGGAGTGTCATCACGGGAATTTTTCTTCGGGTGTGGCCGGTTCTGCTGCCGCTAACTCCAGGAGGTAGATATCGGTGAGAGCGGCGACCTCGGCGGCGACTGATTTGCGCAGCTCCCGCGGCGCCAGGACGCGCACGTGGCGGCCGCAGGCGAGGACGCGGCGTTGCACATCGATCAGGTTGTTCAATGTCAGGCTGACGTGGATACGGCCTTCGGGCTGCTCCTCGACTTGTTGCGACGGGTGCCAGGGGCGCTCGCGCACGTAGGGAGCCGCAACGGCGTCGAATTCGAGGTGGACTCTCCAATCCTCTTCGCCCGTGAAGCGGCCCACGCTGCCGCGCAGGTAGCGCGCGGCATCAAAGCCCGCCGGCGGATCGAACCGCTCTCCAGTGTGCTGCAACGAGCGGATGCGGGAGAGCCGGAAGTTCCGAAGACCGCGCCGACCCACATCATGCGCAATCAGGACCCATTCGTGATCCAGGAGCGCCAGGTGGAGCGGATGGAGCCGGCGGCTCTCCGCCCGAAGAGAGGTCGGTTTTTGATAAAGGATGCGCAGTACGCGACGCCGGTGAATGCTCTCAAGCAGCAAGGCGAGATGCTTGCGTTCCGCGTCGTCAGTGGCCGTACCAACTCCCGACTGAACCAGCCCGCTGACTGCGCTGGCCGGGAGGGACACCGTCCCGCCGACCACGCCGGCGATCTTGGCGAGCGCCACCGTCAGTGCCTGCCCCAGCGGCGACCCGGCCCAGGCGGCGAACGTCTGACCAGCGAGAGTCAACGACAAGGCTTCATCCGCCGTCAGCCGGAGCAGCGGGAGGAGATCACAGGCGTGTGTATAGCGATACGTTTGCGCCGAGTGGTCCCACTGGATCGGACAGCCCAGCTGATCGCGCATGTAGGCAATATCGCGCTTGATCGTCCGCTCGGTGACGCCGAGTTCGCTCGCCAGGCGTCGCGAGCTGCAGGGGCGTTGCTCGACAAGACAGGCGTGGAGCCGAAGCACACGCGCGAGCGCCGCCGGACCGGCCGGGGAACGCTGCGCCTGCCTGCGGCCGCGGGAGGCGGTCGGAGAAGCCATGAAGTGAAGCTGGGGGACGACTCCACGCGGTTGCGCCTGCCGCTGAAGCGACGCTGTTCAAAGGCAGCTGTTTTGCTTTAGCAATCCCGAATCTGCCTTTTCGTTATCTAAAGACTGCCGAGTCTCCCGTAGAGGAGAGCACCGTCCGTGTTTCAGTGGCGTTGTATTCAGTTTCCTATGATCGTCGCTCAACAATAACGACGGCCTCCTTGACGTTGTGGTGGTCGCAAACCGGGCAATGTCTTTACGCCTTCTTTTCATCGGTCTCGGTGCCCCGTGCACAGCGGCCCATCCTACAACGGGCGCGGCGCGGCGATCCCCGCCCGCGGGTTGGCCTGAGGCTTGATCCGGATCAAGCCTGATGGGATTCGCCGTTGCGGACCGGCGGGGTGGCTGGCTGAGTGCGTGCGTGCGCTTTCGGTTTCGAGTTTCCTTCATCCTGTTCGCGTGGTTCATCGCCACGGGCGGGCTGTGGGACGTGACGCAAGTCGTCGCGTGGGGGCGCATGTTCACGGGTTACGTGCCGGCCATGTCGATCCGCGCGGCGGTCGAAAAGACCTTCATCGGCGAGATGTGCGGCCTCTGTGAAGTTGTTCAGAAGGGGAAACAGGACCAGGAGCGCGAAAACGCGCCGGCGCCGGAGAACAAGAGCTTCGTCAAGCTGCCGGTCTTTGGTCCGCTCCCCGTGTCCGAGCCAATGCACGTGCCAGCGCTCGCGCCGCTCGTGTTTGCCTCGATCGACCTGTGGCCGGTGGGCAAGGGGCGGGCGGCCCCGCCACTGCCGCCACCAAGGCTCCTGGCCTGAGCAACGAGAAGACGCCTGCACCGCAGGCGTGAAACGGGGCGCCGGTTTTCCGACGGCGCCAAGGATCCGCGCCCGCGTCGCCGACGGGGCCGCTGATCGCCTGCACCTCGACACCCACTGCGGCGCGCTGCGTCGCAGCCCTCGGCCCTGGCTATGACTGCACGATTCTCTTTCCGACTTTTCTTCTTCGCCGCGCTCGCCACCGGTGGGCGCGCAGAGTTCTCGCCGCCTGACGACGGGCTGGCACCGGTCGCTCTCGAGGCGATGACCGTGACGGGCACGCGTGAACGGGCGCCGCTCTCACGGACGCCGCAATCGATCGGCCTCCTCTCGACGCAGGCGATTCAGGACACCGCGCCGCTGCACCCGGCGCAGTTGCTGGGCCAGATTCCCGGAGTGGGCGTCGCGGTGACGAACGGCGAGGGACACACGACGGCGATCCGGCAGCCGTTCACAACGAGCCCGGTGTATCTGTTCCTTGAAGACGGGATCCCGGTCCGCGCGACGGGTTTCTTTAACCACAACGCGCTCTATGAAGTGGATATGGCCATGGCCGGTTCCGTCGAGGTCACACGCGGGCCGGGCACCGCGCTGTATGGGTCCGATGCGATCGGTGGCATCGTCAACGTGCTGACACGTGCGCCGCAGTGGGAGACACATGTCACCGCGCGTGCGGAGGCGGGTTCGTTTGGCACGTGGCGGTTGCTCGCCGAAGCGGGCAGCGCGCTGGGTGACGCAGGCGCGTACGCGGTCCGGCTCAACCGGACGCACGTCGGGGGCTGGCGCGACACGACCGCGTACGACCGGCAAGGGATTCAATTGCGGGCGGACTATCCGCTGGGCGCCGACAGCACGCTCAAGGCGATCGTGGCCGTGTCGCAAATCGACCAGGAGACCGGCGCGAATTCACCGCTGACGTGGTCGGACTTTCGCGATCATCCGACCCGCAACCTGTTTCCGATCGCGTATCGCGAAGTCAGCGCAGTCCGGGCGTCAGTCGAGTACGAGCGGCTCGGACCGGAAAGCATGGTGTCGGTGATTCCGTACTTCCGGAAGAACGCGATGGAGTTGAACGGCTCCTACAACCTCAGCTTCGACCCTCGGATCGAGGAGACGGAGAACGCATCGTACGGCCTGCTCGCGAAGTGGCGTCTCAATCTGCCCTGGCGCGGAGCGCGCTTGATCAGTGGCCTGGATGTCGACTACAGCCCCGGTTCGCGGCGCGAGGACAATCTCCTGGTGAGCCGCTCCGGCAGCGGGGCCAATACCCTGTACCACGACGCGACGCGCGGCGCACGGATTTACGACTACCGCGTGACCTTCTCCAGTGTGTCGCCCTATGTGCACACGGAATTCGCGTGGACGGACCGGTTGCGATTCAACCTCGGCGTGCGGCACGACGATCTGCGCTTCCGTCAGCGCAATCGGCTGCCCGCGGGCGCAATCCCCGCGGTGATCGGCAACGGGACGCGTTACTACGGACAGCTGGAACAGAACCAGACCCGCTTCACGCGGGTGAGCCCGAAGCTTGGCGCCACGTATTCACTGACTCCACACGCGCACCTCTTCGCCGCGTGGCACTCGGGGTTTCGTGCCCCCTCGGAAAGCCAGCTTTACCGGGCCGGACACGAATCGACCCCGGAACTGGCGTTGGCGCGGGCGCGGCTCGCCTTGGAACTGCAGCCGATCAAGGCGCAACAGTTCGAGGCGGGGGTTCGCGGCGAATACGGCAAACTCACGTATGAACTCGTTGGGTACGAGTTGGTGAAGCGGGACGACCTCGTCAGCCAGCGCGACCTGGCCACGAATGTCTCGCGCAACGTGAATGCCGGCGAGACGCGGCATCGCGGGATCGAGGTCGGCCTCGGCGCGAAACTGGGAGCCGGTGTGAAGCTCGATGCGTCCTTCTCCTATGCCCGGCATCGTTACGTCGACTGGACCAGCGGGGGTGTGGACTACAGTGGACACACGATTGAGGCGGCTCCGGAGATCATGGCGAACACCCGCTTGTCCTGGCGGCCGAATGCGCGGACGTGGCTGCAGCTGGAGTGGGTTCACCTCGGCTCGTACTGGCTCGAACCGGGCAATTCGGACACGTACGGCCGGTATCCCGGGCACGACCTGTTTCATGTCCGCGCGAGCTACGCACTGACCTCACGCCTGACCTGTTTCGCCCGCGTCCTGAACCTGACGGACCGGCGCTACGCCGAGAGCGCCTCGGTTTCCTCCAGTACCCCGGTGTTCAGTCCCGGTCTGCCGCGGGCGCTGTATGCTGGACTCGAATACGCCTGGTAACCCGCTTCCGCCATGATTCGTTCCCTGTTTTTCCTGCTGTTCCTGACTTCGGCCGTGCGGGCGGACCATCCGGCCCATGCCCATGCCGCTGGGCCGGCGTCGGCCGAACTCGGTGCGACGGCCACGTATGACGCCTCTGGCGTAGTGTGGGCGGTGCATCGGGTGGCCGGACACATTGCGGTCAGCCGTTCGGAGGACAACGGCGCGTCGTGGTCGAATCCCGTGCTGGTCACGCGAGCACCCGAGCCGATCGATGCGGGCATGGACGCCCGACCGAAAATCGCAGTTGGGCCCGGCGGCGAAATCTACGTCACGTGGACCCAGCCGCTGGCAGAGCCGTTTACGGGCGAGATCCTTTTTGCGCGCTCCGTCGATCAAGGCCGTACCTTCACGACGCCGATGATCGTGCATCGCGACCGACAGGTGATCACCCATCGCTTCGACGCGTTGGCGGTCAATGAACAGGGGCAGGTCTTTGTGGCGTGGATCGACAAACGCGACCAGATCGCCGCGAAGAATCGCGGTCAAGCGTACGTCGGCGCGGCGGTTTACTACGCGGTGTCACACGATCGTGGCCTGTCATTCCAAGGCGACTACAAGGTGGCGGACCACTGCTGTGAGTGCTGCCGCATCAGCCTCGCCACACAGAAAGATGGTTCGGTGGTCGCGTTCTGGCGGCACATCTTTGGGACCAATATTCGCGATCACGCGATAACCACGCTCACCGCTGGAGGGCGTGCGGGTGACGTGCGACGCGTCACCTTCGAGGACTGGGCGATTGAGGGTTGCCCGCATCACGGGCCCTCGGTGGCGGCGGATGCCGACGGACAACTCCATGGGGTCTGGTTCAGCGGAGCGCCCGAGAAGCGCGGCGTCTATTATGGTCGGTTAGGCGCTGCACCCGACGAAGCGCGGCGGCGGCTGGGGGAACGTCTGGCGGCAAATGCGGACGTGGCCGTGCAGGGGCGCGCGCTGGCGGTGGTGTGGAAAGAATCAGGCGGTGGCCAAACCCGACTTTGCGCCGAGGTGAGCGCGGATGGCGGTCAAACGTGGCGGAAAGTGGACGTCGCCTCCGTCGTCGGAGCGATCGATCACCCGAAGCTCCTGGTGCGCGACGGACGCTGGTTGGTTTTCTGCAACACCGCCGAGCGACCGCTGGCCTGTTTCCCTCTCCCAATGGCGGATCGGCTGTGACCCGCGCTTTCTTCGGTTCTCCGCCGCGACAACCTCTTCCTCCCGCCGATCGCCGTCCAG
Organism: Verrucomicrobiota bacterium; assembly: GCA_023386835.1. Classification (GTDB taxonomy): domain Bacteria; phylum Verrucomicrobiota; class Verrucomicrobiia; order Opitutales; family Opitutaceae; genus Actomonas. The sequence goes on along the minus strand of JAEWIY010000054.1, from coordinate 4,265 downwards.
CTGCGATCAGGCGGCAGGTGCGGTTGCTTGGAGGAAGAGGGAGGCGCGCGGGCGCCGATGAACAAAATGAATACGACGGTGGGTGGCGGTTACGGGCGAGGGAACGCCGCCAGGTCTTCGCGAGCGTCCTTCATTTCCGCGAGGATCTTGTGGGCGTGTTCGAGCAATTGCTGGCCGGCCGCCGTCAATTTTACGGAGCGACCCAAGCGGTCGAAGAGGCGCAGTTCGACTTCGTCCTCCAGCGACTTGATCGCGTGGCTGACGGCCGACTGCGTCAAATGGAGTTCGCGCGCGGCCAAGGTGAAACTCCCAACCCGGGCCAGGGTGGCGAAGGCCAGCAGCTTCCGACTGTCCAGAATGGGCGTCATATCGTCGGTTATACGGGTGCGCCCGCCCCTGAGCAGATCCTAAGCCATTTCTGCAACCCGTCGGAACTTTCCCGAGCCCGCATCGGTGAGCCGCGCCAGCTCGGCGGGCGGCGCGCGCCACTTGGGTTCCAACGCGTGCTAAACCGCGCGCAACTGATCGAGCCAGAGCAGCAGATCGTCCACGTACTCGTCCCACGTGCGGAAGCGACGTTGCTCCGCTTCGCGGACGAGGGCGTCGCGGCGCGGCGCGTCGTGCAACAGCGTGCGAATCGCGTCGGTGAGCGCGGGCGTGTTCAGATCGTCCAACGCCAGGCAGCCTCCCGCTCGGGAAACTTCGCCGAGCGCACCGCGCGCTGAACAGATGCAGGCACGCTGGTGCTGCAGGCTTTCGATCACCGGGAGGCCAAAACCTTCCATCACCGACGGATAAACGGTGAACAGGCAGCGTGCATACGCCGCCGCCAGCGCTGCGTCATCCACCACACCGTCGTACTGCAGCGGCCGGCCGGCCTTTCGCAGCTGAGCGATTCGCTCCAGCGCGGGGCGGGCGGTTTCGGGCCGGGCGAGCCCGATCAAGTGCAGGCGAAAGCGCTCGCCGGCGATCCAGAGGTTTTCGCAGGCGTTGAGCAGGGCGAGGTGATTCTTGCGGCCTTCGATGCTGCCGACCGAGAGCACGACCGGTTCAGGAGCCGGCGACTTTTCGCCGGGCGTCGCAGCCGGCGCGGCCGGAGCGTGAATGGCAGCGGAATCCGTGCCGAGCGGCAGGACCGCCACGGGCGGCGTGCGTGGCAGTTCGAGCCAGTTCCAGTAATCGATCAGCGCGGCGCGGGAGTCCTCCGAGACTGCCGCGATGCCATCAAACTGGGTCAGTTCCTGCAGGTAGGCAGGGAAGCGGGCGACGGTTTTCGCGGGCGTGTATTCGGGCAAGCGCAACGGGATCGCATCGTGAAACACCGCCACCCGCGGCCGGCCCTGCGCAAACAACGACGGCAGCGCACCCGCCACCGCGGGCGAGAAAATCTCCGGCACCACGATGCCTTCAAACGCCATCGGCAGCGCGCGCGCGGGCTGCCGCGTCCAGCGCCGCCAGCGCCCGCGCCAACGGGCGCCCCATGACCATTGCGCCGACCGCCGGCGTCCGCGGGCTGGCGCCGTCAATCCGCGCAATTCGGTGGCGTCGAGGCTGCGCCAGCGCTGTTCGAACGGATCAAACGTCACCGGATGCACGCTGTCCCGCCGGGCCAGCGCCGCGTGCAGCGAACGGCACACGCGCTGCACGCCGGTGCGCGCGGGAGTGTGGCTGGTGTGGGTAAGATCGAGCAGGAGCATTCCGGAGGCCGGTGTATTCAGTTCACGGATTCAAACCGGACGCTCCAGAGCGCCCAGGCGTACGCGTCCCGTGAACGAGGACGGCTGAACGAGTAGTTCCGGACCGCGTCGGGAAAAACAAGCTCGATCGTCGCGCGCGGCCCGGCGGCGTTCCACCACGCCCGCGGAACGACAACGCTGACGTCCTGCCGCGCGTCGACCGCCACGGTGCCCGCCCGCTGCCCGGCGAACCACACCTCGGCTCGTTGGTGTTGCGATCCGCTGGTCAGGCGAGGGTTGCGCGCAGCCGTCAGAATCACGCGCACGTCGGAAGGGCTGGGCTGCGGCGCGAGTTGCAGGATGGCGCGCGGCAACACGCTCCAAGCCGGTTCCGGAGCCGTGACCTCCAAGCCGGTGACCGCAAAACGGCCCATGTTGATCGCGCTGTCGATGATCGTCTCGCCCGGGATGACTTCGGGCGCGGAGGTGGCGATCTCCACGGCGTGGATGTCGCCGTCGGCGGAACCTTCGGTGACGGCAACGTGCCAGAGATCAGCGTGGGCGAGGAGATCCGGCCCGAGGTGCTGAAGGCTGCGCTCGGGTTTGAACATGAAGGTCCAGCGCTCGTTGATCCACCACGAGACGTCCCGGCGTTGCAGAGCGAGCGCGACGGAGGCCGCCACGGGCCAGTCGGGTTCCGCAAAAAGCAGGATCTTGGGACGGTCGCCGGACGCCTGGGCCAACGCGGTCTCGACGGCGGTGGTGATCGCAGGCGTGCCGGCGAGTGGGTTGGGCGCAGGTTGTGCGAAACCAATCGTCAGAACCAGCAGCGACGCGACGAACCCGCCGCCCTGCATGAGACGCGGGCTGGCCACCACCTCCTGGATCGCCCGCAGCGCCAAGGTGGTGCCCAGCAGCAGCGGCCACGCATAAACCGCGGAGAAGAACGCGCCATTGTAGTGAAACATGGGGCCCGCCTGCGCCAAGCCCCAGAGCACACACAGGACGAACGTCAGGACCCAGCCCGCTGCGGCCGTCTGCAGAAACAGGGTCGTTTCCGGCGTGAGGCGTGAATTCAGCCGCCGAGCCAGCAGCAGCGTGCCGAGCAGCACCACCGCCCAACCGATGAACCACGCCGACTGCTGGAGGAAGAAGTGGAACGTGGACCGATCCAGCACGGCCAGCAGGACCTCCTGGTGTCGCGCCGGGGTGGCGAAGCTGAGCACGTAGAGCAGCGCCTGCGCCAGCGATTTGCCCTCGCCTGTATTGACCAGGAAACGACGCACGATCGTCGCGGTGTTGCCACTGGTGCCGTGCACGACGAAATCGAGCAGCAACGGAAGCAGGAAGAGGGCGCCCAGGGCCGCGCTCCAAATCACGCAGGACCGGGGCAACATCAGTGGCGCGCGCGGTGTTTCGTTTCGGCGCCGCCGCCAAAGCGCCAGTCCGACCAAAGCCACGGCCAGTCCGCCGACAAAGAGCGGCTGGGCCACGTGTCCGTGCACCAGGAATCCACCGGCGAGAACTGCGAGCACGGTGTGCGGCGGGCGTCCGCTGACAGCCGACGTGGCCGCGACCAGAAAACACAGGAAGGGACCCGCCAGCACGTACGGCGGCCAGAGGCTGGAGAGGGCGTCGCCTCGCCAGGCGAAGTAGCCCGCCGCCACGGCCAGCAGCACCGGCAGCAGACGAGTGACAGCCAGCCGCTGCGCAAGCATCGCCAGCGCGAGCGTCAGGAGCGTCGCTTGCAGGGCCAGCCCGGCCAGCAGGTGGGCCTGGTACGGTGAACGGACGATCCCGAGCCAGTCATGCCAGAGGTATTCACCCGCCGCGTACACGTAGAAGAAGGCGGGCCCCGGGTGGTGAAAGTGGAAACGCGAGTAGTTGCCGTACCACTCGCGTCCGAGTTTGGCCTGGTCGATCTGCAGCGCGTTGACCGCCAGATCACCGGTTTCGAGGATCGCGGGACCAAAGATCGGGCCGCGCATCGCCCAGACCAGCGCCAGCCACACCAACAGCGCGCCCAGCACGGCGGTGCGACGGACGGAGACGGAGGCTTCTTCGGCCACGGTGGGCACCGGTTGAACTTCCTCGAGCGCGCGCGGTTACTGCGCGGCCGCCTCGTCCACAAACGTCCGCAGTTCCTGCAGGCAGAGCGCGAGGAAACGCGTGTCCGCCCACAAGCCCATCTCGGCGGGCGCGTGCGCGTTGGGCAGGTGGAGGCGGAGCGTGGCGACGGGCTTTTCGTTCCAGAGGTGCGGCGGCAGCAGGATGCGCAGCACCCCGCGGTCGATGAACGGGCCGGAGAAGACGAGGTGCTCGTTGAACCACAGCTCAGTCGGCTGCTCCGGGATCCGGTCGCGAACGAGGAAGGGATACGCCACGATGTGCACGTGCACGGGCTCCGTGGTCGGCTCCGGTTTGAACTGGATGACGGCGTCGGAGTCATCCGTCCACGCGCCGTCACCCGGGACCGGGCCGCTGATGCCGCTGACGTAGTAGTGATAAAATTCGTTGGTATCGAAACCAATCCGGCCGCCGATGGGCGGCAGGCTGGGCGGATCGAAGACGAGTTGCACGCCGTTGGGC
>JAEWIY010000227.1 GCA_023386835.1 Verrucomicrobiota bacterium | reverse complement strand
CACCTTAAAACGTCAAATGTGGGGGGGGGGCGCCGGGCTGATCCGACGGTTGGCGGCAACGCGCGCTTGCCGTATCGCGCACGTCTAGCGTTAGCGCAGGGGGAGGGCGTGCGCTGGCGTGGGGCCTGTGCTGGGATTGCCGCTTAGCCCCATGACACGTTGGTTGATGCGTTCGTGCCGGCCGTTCCTCGGAACGGCGAAGTGGATGTTCCTGGCTGCGTTGCTGTTGGTGCGTCTGGCTGGCCAGACGGTCCCGGGCGGCGGGCAGCCGCTGGTGAACGGCGACCTGGCGCTGCAGGGTTCGTTCTATGGCGGCAGTGTCGCGGGCGGAGCGGTTGCTGAACTTCAGCGGATCGACACAGCCGGGCCCACGTTTACCCAAGTGGCGCGGGTCGATGTGAAGCGACCGAATGGCGAGTTCTACAGCGCGGCGTTGTTCGGCACGAACAACCGCGCACTGGCCAACCAGGACGTGGTGTTGCTGCGGTTCTGGATGCGTGCGGTTCAGACGATGGACGAGACCGGCGCGGTGTTTGTCCAGGTGTACGCCGAAGGCCCGGGCCCGGCGTACACGAAGTCGCTGTCGCAGCAGGTCAGCGCCGGCCCCGAGTGGACCGAGTACCTGCTGCCGTTCGAGGTGAATGGGAGCTACAACGCCGGTGACTTCCGGATCAACTTCGGTTTCGGCGCGGGTGACCGGCCAAGGATTCTGGATCTCGGCGGCGTGGAAGTGTGGTGGTATGGCAAGGACCGGCGGCTGGAGGACATGCCGCGGACCGCCTATAGTTACGAAGGCCGGGCCGCGGATGCACCCTGGCGCGCGGCGGCGGCCGCCCGGATCGAAGAGTATCGGAAATCTGACTACGTCGTCCGGGTGGTCGACGAAGGAGGGCAGCCTGTGTCCGGCGCCCGGGTGCGGGTGCGGTTGCGCCGCCACGCGTTTGCGTTTGGGACCGCTTTTCAGGCGCAGCGGTTGGTGCAGCCCTCGAGCCCGGACGACGAAACCTACCGGACGAAACTCGTGGAGCTCTTCAACGCAGGCAGCACGGAGAACGACCTGAAGTGGCCCGCGTGGGAGGGCAACTGGGGCAGCGGTTTCTCGCGTGCGCAGACGCTCGCGTCGCTCCAGTGGCTGCGCGACCGCGGCTTTCAGCTGCGCGGGCATGTGCTCGTCTGGCCCTCCGCCCGCAACTTGCCGGAAAGCATCAAGGCGTTGCTCCCGACCCGGGATGCGTCGATTCCGCAGCGGGTGCGCACGCACATCGCCGACGTCGTTTCGGCGACGGAGCCGTGGCTGGACGAGTGGGACGTCTTGAACGAACCCTACGACAACAAGGACCTGATGGAGATCTTCGGGAACGAGATCATGACCGAGTGGTTCACGACGGCCCACCAGTACGATCCGACCGCCCGGCTTTACATCAACGATTACGGAATCCTGTCCGGCGCCGGCCTCAATACGACGAAGCAACAGGCGTACGAGGACACGATCCGCTTCCTGCTGAATCGTGGCGCTCCGTTGCACGGCATCGGCTTTCAAGGACACTTCGAGTCATCGCCGACGGGCATCACCCGCGTGTGGTCGATCTTGGAACGCTATCGGACCGCGTTTCCGCAACTGAGCTTCAAGGTGACGGAGTTCGACGTGGATACGGATGACGAACAACTGCAGGCGGACTACACCCGCGACTTCCTCACGCTGCTGTTCAGTCATCCATCCGTCACCGGCTTCCAGTTCTGGGGATTTTGGGAAGGCGCGCATTGGCGGGAGCAGGCGGCGATGTACCGCCGGGACTGGTCGGAAAAACCGAGCGGCACGGCTTTTCGCGAGCTGGTGCACGGCGCCTGGAAAACGGACGAAACACAGACGGCGGACGCGAACGGAACGGTTTACGGCCGGGCGTTTCACGGCGAATACGAGGTCACCGTCACCGCCCCGGGCATGTCGGGTTCGCGCCGGTTCACGCTGCCTGCGGGTGGAGCGGAAACGCGCGTCGTGCTCGCATCGGGCGCCGACCGCTCGCGCCTGGTCAACGTCTCCACGCGCGGCACGGCGGGAATAGGTGACAACGTGATGATTGCGGGCTTCGTCCTGCGCGGAGGCGGTGAAAAACCGGTTGTCATCCGTGGCGTGGGTCCGAAGTTGGCCGATTATGGCGTCACGGGCGCGGTGCTTCAGGATCCCGAGTTGAAGCTCTTTGCAAGTGACGAAAGCGACGTCGCGAAGAACGATTCGTGGGAGCCGGCGCTGGCGGCGGATTTTGAAGCGGTCGGCGCGTTCCCCTTGCAGGGCGACACGCGTTCAGCGGCGCTGCGACTCGATCTGCCGGCAGGACATTACACGGCCCAAGTGGGTGACCGGCAAGGGACCGGCACCGGAGTCGCCCTCGTTGAAGTCTACGATGCGGCGACGGACTGGCCGATGGAGATGATCAACCTGTCCACCCGCGGTCCGGTCGGCACGGGCGCCAACGTGATGATCGGTGGGTTCTCCATCCGGGGCTCCGCACCCAAACGCGTGCTGATCCGTGGAGTGGGGCCGGGGCTGGCGGAGTTCCTCTCGGGTTTTCTGCCGGATCCCGTCTGCACGGTGTATCGCCAGGGCAACGACACGCCAGTGGCGGTGAATGACAACTGGGGCACGGCGCCCGAACTCGACGACCTGAAAGAGACGACGGCCCGGTTAACCTTTCCGCTGGCTGAAGGCAGCCGCGACGCAGCGCTGCTGCTGACATTGGAGCCGGGCAACTACACTGTGCACATCGCTGGCGCGAATGGCACCACCGGCATCGCGCTCTTCGAAGTGTACGATGCCGACTAGACCCTCGCATCCGGCTCCAGCTCTCCCCGCCAATCACGGAGCGTGACCCCGGTCACGCTCCATTGCGTTTGTGAACAGCCGGCCATCGCCGGAAGGTGGGTGGGGTCGACCAATCCCTACCTCTTCCTTTTTGCGCCTCCTGCGCTTTCTTGCGGCTCCTTTCCAGCTCCTTTGCCGCTCCCTCCTGGCTCCCGCTTAGCCGACGTTGCCGCCCCAAAAAAAAGGCGCACGGCTGAACCGTGCGCCTGCGTGTGACCGAAAGTCTTTCGCCGAGGGGCTCAGGCCGAGGCCGGCTGATTGCCGAACTTGGCCCGGCGGGCCGTGAGCTCTTCCTGCATCCGGCGGTTCATGTCCTTTGTGATCGGATACATCATCAGACAGATGATCGTGATGACCAGCGGCACGGCCGCGAAGACCGAAGCGGTGAGACGGATGCCCAACAGGGCTTCAGCCGATTGAACGACATTGGGAACGTAGCCGTAGGCGGCCAACAACCAGCCGCTGACGGCGCCACCGAGGCCGAGGCCGGCCTTCAAGGCGAAGAGGATGCCGGCGAACATGAAGCCGGTCGCGCGGCGTGACGTCTGCCACTCG
>JAEWIY010000166.1 GCA_023386835.1 Verrucomicrobiota bacterium | reverse complement strand
TTTTTCGAAGGCCACAGGTGAGGTGTACCCCAAGGAGCTGTGGCGCCTCCATGGGTTGTAGAAGGTCTCGATGTAGTCGAAGACGGCGAGCTGGGCGGCCCGACGGTTGATGGGGATCACGGCGTCGAGTTCGCACTCGGTCTTCAAGCTACTCCAGAACGACTCGATCATCGCGTTGTCATAACAGTTACCGCGGCGACTCATGCTGCAGCTCATGCGGGCAGCGTGAAGCGCTCGACGGTATTCCCTGCACGCATACTGCACCCCACGGTCGGAGTGGTGCAGGACGCCCGGAGGCGGCCGGCGGTTACGTTGCGCTCGGCGCAACGCCGTCAGCACCAGGCTGACGTGCAGCGTGGGTCCACAGGCCCAGCCCACAACCTTGCGGCTCCAGACATCAAGGATGGCGGCCAAGTATAGCCAACCTTCGCCGGTCGGAACATAGGTGATGTCGGTGACCCACACTTGGTTGGGCCCAGTCGGTTTGGTCGCCGTGGCGATCAGGTTTGGCGCCGGAGGATGCGCGTGGCGGCTGTCGGTGGTGCGGGGCCGGCGGCGGTGCTTTTTTCGCCCTTGGAGGCCGTGCGCCTTCATCAACCGCGTGCAGCGCCGTTTGCTGATCCTTACGCCGTGATCCCGGAGTTCCTCGACGATCCGCGGCGCACCATACGCGCGGCGCCCGCGGAGGTGCGCCTGTTTGATCTGGGATGCAAGCTGCACATCGGCCAGTTGGCGCCGGGTGGCACGGGCGTTCCGCCAGCGATAATACCCGCTGCGGGACACGCCCAGCACCTCGCACAGCATCTCGATGCGGTGGTCGCCCTTCATCGCGTCGACCTGGGCATACCCCTCTCGGGCGTTTCGGAGAGGATGCCCAACGATTTTTTTAGGACCACCTCCCGTTCCTGCATGCGCACCAGTTCGCCCCTGAGTCGTTCGATCTCTTTGGTCGCCTCGTCCAAGTTCTGAGGCGTGCCGGTGTACGCTCCGGGTCGCGGTGCAAACTTGCGGCGCCACTCGTGGAGCATCGATTCATGGATCCCAAGTTCGTCCGCCACCTGGCGCATCGATCGAGTCCCCTGCAGCGTCAGCTCGACGGCATGCCGCTTGAAGTCCTCATCGTAGCGTCGTCGCGGCTTGTAGCCGCCCTTGTCGTTTCCTGCGTTCATGGTGCTCTCCTTACGCAGCCGTCATCCCAGTCGAGTTGTTCACGAAGCTCCCCTCCCACCCACGGCCACCCTTACGGGTGAAGACAGCCGTGGGTTCCGGGGGAGCTTGATGAACAACTCGAACCTCTGTCCACGAAATCGAGGCAATCACACAGCGCTGAACTTAGCGGCTCGGCGTCTTCGCGCTTAACGATTGCCGACCGCGACGCTCGCTACCCGCTACTCGCTACCCGCGACTCCCGCTGGCTCGGTCCTTACACCTTAAACTTCAACTTCCGACTTACACTCGCCTGCGGCAACGCCGCAGGCGAATGCCGAGGGCACTTGCGGCGCGCCGGAGCGACGCGCATGCTAGCCCATTCTGCGCCGTGTCCGAAGAATCCCACGAGCAACGTCACGCCCGCTTTCAACGTATCCGCCGCCTCAAGAAGCTGCTGCGGTTCACGCCCCGTCGTGCGTCGCTGCACCGTTATCCGCTGATCGGTCGGTTCGCCGACGTCGCGAGAAAACGATCCTACCTCTGGTCGTTTCGGAGCGAGCATGTGCGGCCGGCGCTCTACGCGGGCTCGATTGTGTCATTTCTGCCGATCATGGGGGTGCAGCTGCCGGTCGCCTTCCTGCTCTGCCTGCTGCTGCGCACCAACTTCATGGTCATGGGCGGGCTCCAGTTCATCACGAATCCGTTCACCGCGGCTCCCGTTTACTACGCCACCTACCAACTCGGGCAGACGATCATCCGCGCCTCCGGTTTCGGCCACAGTGTTGAACTGGCGGAGAGCCTGGAGGTCCCGCCGGCCAACGAACCCGTTTCCCCGGCCGCGACAGCAACCGATGGGGAGGAAGACGACGCGCTGCATCCGCCGGAGCACCTCACCTGGACCCGCCGCTTCGGCACGCTGGTGAACGCGTTGGTGCTCGGTGGTGTGGTGATGGGGGCCTTGCTCGGTTTCATCCTCGACCTGCTCTGGCGGATCGGCGTCGCCCGCGCCGCCCGCCACCGCGCCCTGCATCCACGCCGCCCGCGTTCCGGCTCGACGGTCCGGCGCACGCCGCCAATGTGACCGGGCGCATGTCCGGCTGCCCTCGACTCCGTTCCTGGCTCTCCCTCGCCCCTGCTTTCGGCCTGCTCCTCGCCGGCTTCTTCGGCTGCGCCGCCGGCGGTAAACGGCCGGTGCGGATCACCGAATCCACCCCGACGGTGGCCGCGTCGGAAGAGGTTAAACCCGCGCCGGTCGCCCCCGTCTTCCCGGTCATGCTGGGCATCGACGTGCTGGAGGCGGATGGCTTCGCCCCGATCAAGGGCAAACGCGTCGGGCTCGTGACGCACCCCGCCGGCGTCAACCGCCGCGGCGAAAGCTCGATCGACGTGCTGCGCCGCGCGCCGGACGTGCAACTGGTGGCCCTTTTTGCCGGCGAACACGGCCTCTACAACGACACCCGCGCCGAGGTCACGATCAAGGACGGTTTCGACCCGCGTTCGGGACTGCCGGTGTATTCACTTTATGGAACGTACCGGAAGCCGACGCCGATGATGCTGCAGGGGCTCGACGCCCTGGTGATCGACCTGCAGGACATCGGCACACGCAGCTACACGTTCGTCAGCACGATGCTCTACGCGATGGCGGCGTGTTTCGAGAACGACGTCGAGTGCGTCGTGCTCGATCGTCCAAACCCCTTGGGCGGCCTGAAGGTCGACGGTCCACCGCTCGACGGCCCCTGGAAGAGTTTTGTTGGTTCCTTCCGCACCCCCTACGTGCATGGCCTGACGATCGGCGAACTGGCCCGCTGGGCCAAGGAGGCGCCCCGGGTCATGTGGGTGCCGAACGCGATCGACGTGGCCGACGACGTGCGCGAAGCGGGCAAACTGACCATCGTGCCGATGCGCGGCTGGAAACGCAGCATGCGCTGGCCGGAGACCGGACTGACTTTTGTTCCCACGTCGCCCTACATCCGCGATTTCGCCGGTTGTGTCGGTTACCCGATGACGGGGCTCGGCACGTACATCGGCCGTTTCACCCACGGCATCGGCACCGAGTATCCATTTCGTGGACTCGCCCACCCCAACGCCTCGCTCGCCGTCCTGGAACGCGAACTCAACGCGCTGCGCCTGCCCGGCTTGGCGTTTCGTCGCGTCGACGGGACCGATCGCCAGGGCCGTCCCGCGCCTGGCCTCTACATCGAGGTGACCGACTGGGACGCGTGGAACCCGACGGAACTGAATTTCCACATGATGCGGCTCACCTGCCGGCTGGAGGGGCGAAACCCCTTTGCCGCCGCCACGGAATCGCAGGTCAGCGGTTTCATCAAACACGTCGGCTCCCAGGAGTTCTTCGAGGCGCTCAAGCGCGACGGCGCCGCGGTCGACATCGAGAGCTTCCTCGCGCGCTGGAAAGAGTCCGCCCAGATTTTCCAGCAACTCAGCCGCCGGTATTGGCTGTACGAATAGGGCAGGCTCGCTGAACTCGCCTGCTGGAGAAGGGAGCAGGGAGCAAGGAGCAGGAACCGGAATGGGTTCACCACTTTCGAGCGATAGCGACGGTCCGCCAAGGCACGAAGGACACAAAAGGCATCAGGAGCGATGGATTCTGAAACTCCATCATGCCTTTGCGCCGGACTTAGCGGCTTCGTGTCTTCGCGCTTAAGGATCGCCGACCGCGATGCTCGCTACCCGCTACGCGCTACTCGCTACTCCTGCCGAGTTCGGGCTCTGCGGTCTCCGCGTTCTCTGCGGTGGAAATAGACCCGTTCCATTGTGCTTTGCGTCGGTCTTGGCGGCTAGGCGTGTTCGCGCTTAATACCTGAGGCGCGGCCGGAGAAAGGAGAAGGGAGAAAGGAGAAGGAACGGGCTACCGAGAAGACTGGTTCCGGAACCTCAACATCTCTTAGCGCTGAACTTAGCGGCTTCGCGTCTTCGCGCTTACCGATTGCCGACCGGGATGCTCGCTACCCGCTACTCGCTACTCCTGCCGCAGTTTAACTTCAAACTTCCGGGCTAAACTCGGCGGCGGCGAATTGCTACTCGCTGCTTCGCTTGTTACTCGTCCGCCATGATTCGTGCATTTTCGACTCTCGGGTGTGTGGATGCGTCGTTGGACGAGCTGTTCAACCTGGCGCGGCGGTTTGACTGCGCACTGGAGTTTCGCGGCCTGGCCGGGCGACTGGACGTGCCGACCGCCCTGGAGGAAATCTGCGGCACGCCGGAAGCGTTTGCTTCCCGTGTCCGCGCGGCGGGCGTGCGTGTGGCTTCCTTGGATACCTCGTTCCGATTGTTCGCGGCGGCCGAAGCCGATCGTACGGAGCTGCTCCGTTACGTGCCGTGGGCGGAGGCGCTCGGGGGCGTGCGGCTGCGCGTGTTTGATGGCGGCAAGACCCTCGACGCACCGACGCTGGCGGCAGGGGTGAAGGAGTGGCAATGGTGGGCCGCTCAACGCGCCGAACACGGCTGGAAATCCGACGTGATGATCGAGACGCACGACGCGCTCGTCTCCGCCGCGCCCATCCAGGAGTGGCTGGCCGCCGCTCCGGACGCCGGGATCCTGTGGGATGCGCAACACACCTGGCGCAAGGGCGGCGAGGACCCGCTGCGCACCTGGCGGGCGATTCGCGACTCGGTCGTGCACGTGCACGTCAAGGACAGCGTCAGCCGCCCGAGCGAGCGCCATCCGTTCACGTATGTCCTGCCTGGCGACGGAGAGTTTCCGATGGCGGCGCTGCGCCGTCAGCTGCAAGCCGATGGCTACACCGGCCCGATCAGCCTCGAATGGGAGCGCCACTGGCATCCCGAACTGGCCCCAATTGAACACGCCCTCTCCGCCGCCACCGACCGCAACTGGTGGTAACGAGCACCGACGCGGAGATTCACCACAAAAGCACAAAGAGCACCAAGGTCGAACCCGGATTCTAGAAGCCCTGTCGGGCTTCAGCATCGCTCGTTGAGGCATAATCGTCGGCGGATTTACCGCACTCTGCTGAATTCATACCGAACCTTCGTGTCCTTCGTGGCTTGGCGGACTGTCGCTACGCTCGAGAGTGGTGAACAAACTCCTTAAACCTTAAACTCCCCACTTGAACTCGCTGCGGCGAGCGGCTGCGGCTGGTGAAAACACTCGCGCGGAGCGATCGGCCCGGTCTATCGTTGAACTCGATGCGCGGCGGCGCAGCCTCGCTGCCGGTCACAACCCCTTTCACGTATGCCGAGACCTGTCACCCTGTTCACCGGCCAATGGGCCGACCTGCCCCTCGAGAAACTCGCTCCGCTCGTCAAGAGCATGGGCTACGATGGCGTCGAGCTCGCCTGCTGGGGCGACCATTTCGACGTCGATGCCGCGCTCTCCAGCAAGAGCTACGTCCGCGAGAAGTGGGACCTGCTCAACAGCCATGGCCTCGAGTGTTTCGCCCTCTCCAACCACCTCGTCGGCCAGGCGGTGTGCGACAACATTGACGAACGCCATCGCGCGATCCTCTCGCCCGAGCTCTGGGGCGACGGTTCGCCGGAAGGCGTGCGCCGCCGCGCGGCCAAACAGATGATCAACACCGCCAAGGCCGCCCGGCGGTTCTTCGACGCCAAACCCGGCCGCGGGGACAAGGACGCGTTCCCGGCCGTGGTCAACGGCTTCACCGGCTCCTCGATCTGGCACTCGATCTACGCCTTCCCGCCAACCTCGCAGGCGTATTGGGATGCTGGATTCGCCGACTTCGCCAAACGCTGGGGTCCGATCCTCGAGGCCTTTGACAAGGTGAACGTGAACTTCGCGCTCGAGGTTCATCCAACCGAAATCGCATTCGACATCGCCTCGGCTGAACGCGCTCTGGAGGCCGTCAAGGGCCACCGCCGCTTCGGGTTCAATTACGACCCGTCGCACCTCGGGTATCAGGGCGTCGATTACGTGAAGTTCATCCGCGTCTTCGGCTCCCGCATCTATCACGCGCACATGAAGGACGTGTGGTGGGGCCATGGTGACGGCGCCGTCGGCGTCTTCGGCGGCCATACCAACTTCGGTGACGCCCGCCGCTTCTGGGACTTCCGCTCGCTCGGCCACGGTGACATCAAGTTTGAGGACGTCATCGTTGCGCTGAACGACGTGGGTTACCGCGGCCCGCTCTCCGTTGAGTGGGAGGACATCCGCATGGATCGTGCCCACGGCGCGACCGAGGCCGCCGCGTTCGTGCGCAAGGTCGACTTCCCTCCGAGCGCCCTCGCCTTCGACGCCGCGTTCGACAAGAAGAACCAATAAGCCGGACGTAGCGAGTGGCGGGTAGCGCGTCGCGAGCATCTCGGTCGGCGATCCTTAAGCGCGAAGGCGCCAAGGCGCGAAGGCCGACGCCAAGCACCATGGAACGGGTCGGTTTTTCACCGCAGAGAACGCGGAGACCGCAGAGTCCGAACCTGGAGTTGGGGCATGGGGGCCCGAAACCCAACCCTCATACCTCAACTTCGGGCCCAAGCTCGCCGGAGGCGATTTTCCCGCCCTTTCTCCCCTTTGCGCCGAGCTTAGCGGCTTGGCAACTTCGCGCTTCACTCGGACCTTACTCCTTAAACTTCAACCTCTGACTTAAACTCGCCGAAGGCGAATCGCTACTACTTTCATGAGCATCAAGATCGCGATCATTGGCGCCGGCGGCATGGCCGCCTATCACACCACGGGCTTCCGCCAAGCCGGTGCGGAAATCGTCGCCCTGGCCGACGTCAACCAGGCCGCGGCGGAAAAGGCCGCGGCGCAGTACGGCATCAGCAAGGTCTATTCGGACGTCGCCGAGCTCCTGCGCATGCCGGATCTGGACGCTGTCTCGATCATCGTCCCGAACAAGTTTCACGCGCCGCTCGCCCTGCAGGCCCTGCAGGCCGGCAAGCACGTGTTCTGCGAAAAGCCGCCCGCGCTGAACGCCCAGGAGGCGATGGCGATGAAGGCCACCGCCGAGTCGGCCAAACGCACGTTGATGTTCAACTTCAACAACCGCGCCCGGCCGGAGAGCTACGCCATGATGGAGCAGATCCAGCAGGGCGTCGTCGGCACGATCAACACCTGCCAGGCGAAGTGGATTCGGCGCACCGGCATTCCGGGATTCGGCGGCTGGTTCACCAACAAGGCGCTCTCCGGGGGCGGGCCGTTGATCGACCTGCTGCACATGATCGACCTGGGCCTCTACTTCATGGGCTATCCGGAACCGGCCCACGTGCTGGCCCGCACGTACAACGATCACATCACCGATAAGAGCTTCAAGGGGCCGTGGGGCATCCCGGACGTGGCGCAAGGCGTCACCGACGTCGAAGCGGCCGCGCACGGTTTCGTCACGTTCCGCACCGGTCAGGCGATGTCGTTCGCCGTGTCCTGGGCCGAGATGAACAAACGCGAGGAAGTGTCGGTGACCTTCCAGGGTTCGAAGGCCGGCGGCATGGTCCAGCGCCTGTTCCAGCTCGATGGGATCGACTCGACCGCGATCGACGTGTGCGAACTCTACACGCACGAGCACGGACGCCCGGTCAACCGCTCGATCATCGTGCCGCCCGACGCGCCGATGGGCCGTGTGCGCTCCGCGATGAACTTCATCCATGCGCTCGAAGGCACCGAGGCTCCGCTCAACACGCCCGACCAGGCGATCGCGCTGATGAAGGTGATCGACGGCGCCTACCGCTCCGCCACCACCGGCGCCCCCGTCGCTCTGTAGAATTGGATCAACACCAAGACCGCAAAGAGCGCAGAGCCGGCAGCGGAAGTTGCGCGTAGCGAGTAGCGGGTAGCGGGTAGTTCAAACAACCGGAACTAAGCGCGAAGACGCGAAGGCACGAGCGAAGCACCACGAACGGGTTAATTTTCACCGCAGAGAACGCAGAGCCCGGACCTGGAGTTGGGGGATGGGGGCCCGAACCCAACCCTCATACCTCAACTTCGGGCCCGAGTTCGCCGGAGGCAATTTTCCTGCTCCCTGCTCCTTGCCCCTCCTTTCCGTCGAGCCTAGCGCCTTGGCAACTTCGCGCTTAGCTTGGACTTTACTCCTTCAGCCCAAACTCCCGACTTAAACGCGCCGCACGCGATTCTTCGCGCCTTGGCGCTTAATCCGACCTACTCGCTACTTTGGTCCCTCCGTGTCCTTTGTGCCTTGGTGGTGAAAAACTGAAACTTCGGACTTTCTGACGCATGAAACTGAATCGAAAACTTCGCATGGGGATGGTGGGTGGAGGCCGGGGCGCTTTCATCGGCGCGGTGCATCGCATGGCGGCGCGGCTCGACGGAGAGATTGATCTGGTCGCCGGCTGCTTCTCCTCCGATCCCAAGAAGTCGCGCGCGTCCGGTCAGGACCTCTTCCTCGATCCGTCCCGCGTCTACGCCACCTACGAAGAGATGGCGCAGAAGGAAGCCGCGTTGCCCGAGGACCAGCGTATCGACTTCGTGTCGATCGTCACTCGCAACAACACGCACTTCGCCGTCGCCAAGACGTTCCTTGAGGCCGGCTTCCACGTCGTCTGTGACAAGCCGCTCTGCTTCACCCTCGCGGAGGGTCGCAAGCTGCGCGAGGTCGTCCGGCGCACCGGCAAGGTTTTTGCCCTCACGCACAACTACACCGGTTATCCGATGGTGAAGGAAGCGCGCGAGTGGGTGCGCTCCGGCAAGCTCGGACGCCTGCTCAAGATCGTGGTCGAGTATCCACAGGGATATGCCATCACCGCGATCGACCAGAAGGGCGACGGCGCCATCTCCAACTGGCGCATGGACCCGTCGGTCTCCGGCATCTCCAATTGTATGGGCGATATCGGTACACACGCGCACAACCTCGCCCGCTACATCACCGGCCTCGAGATCGAGGAGATTTGCGCGGAGCTCTCCACCTTCATCCCGAGCCGCCCGCTCGACGACGACGGCAACTGCCTCGTTCGCTTCAGCGGCGGCGTGAAGGGCATCCTGTTTGCGTCGCAGATTTCCAACGGCGACGAGAACAACCTCAACATCCGCGTGTACGGCACCAAGGGCGGACTCGAGTGGCACCAGGAGAATCCGAACGAGCTCGTCTTCAAGAAGGCGGACGCGCCGCCCGTCACGCATCGCCGCGGCAACAGCTACCTCAGCGAAGCGGCGCAGGGTGCGACGCGCACGCCCTTCGCACATCCGGAAGGCTTCATCGAGGCGTTCGCCAACATCTATCGTGCCGCCGCCACCGCGATCGCTGACTCCGTCTCCGGCCGCAAACCGCCGAAGGGCGGCTACGACTTCCCGTCGATCGACGACGGCATCGCCGGCATGGCCTTCATCGAAACCGTGGTGAAGAGTTCCCAGCGCGGGGCGAAGTGGACCAAGTTCCCCGCCATCTAGACCGGGCTTTGATTCACCACGAAGGCACAAAGGACACAGAGGCTCGGAAGACTTAAGTGGGGCCGTAATTCCGGCACGCGCCGGAGGCGACTTCGTGTTCTCGGTGACTTTGTGGTGAACTCAACCTAAACCCGCCGGAGGCGGGTGTGGCCGTCGGCGAATTCGGCGGTGACTTCCTGCGCGGGTGCGAGCGCGGCGCGGCGCATGACCGGGCGGCCTTGCTCGTCGCGCAGGATCACAAATCCACGTTGCAGCACGGAATCCGGGCTCGCCGCCTGCAGCCGTTTCCACAACCCCAACAGGCGGTGCGACTCGAACTGCACCCGATACTCCGGCGAACGCCGTTCCAGTCGCGCCCGCTCGCGCCGCACGTGCTCGATGCGCGCCTGCAACGCGTGCCGCAGCGCGGAGCCAAGCCGGTTGGCCAGGTCATCTCGTCGCAGCCAGCCCTGCTGGAGTTGCCCCATCGGCGTCAACAGCCGCAGGCGCGCGCGCAACCCGATGAGGCGATCGCGGGCCTGCGCCGCCGAGTCATCGATCGCCGTTTCAAGGCGCTCACTCAGCCGTTGCACCCGGTCGCTCCACGCGGCGCACCGGCTCGAGATCAACTCGGCCGCACCACTCGGCGTCTCGGCACGCACGTCGGCCGCGAAGTCACACAACGTGAAATCGATCTCGTGGCCGACCGCCGAGATGACCGGTACCGGACACGCCGCCACGGCGCGCACGAGCACCTCTTCGTTGAACGCCCACAAGTCTTCGAGGCTGCCGCCGCCCCGCCCCACCACGAGCACGTCGAACAACTTCAGTTCTCCAGCCAGCTGCAGCATGGCCGCGACTTCTTCGGCCGCGCCGGCGCCTTGGACCCGCGCCGGCAGGACGACCAGCCGGCCGCACCAGCCGCGGCGCGTCATGATCCGGATGAAGTCGTGCACCGCCGCTCCCGTGGGCGACGTGATGAAACCCACGACCGCCGGCATTTCAGGCAGCGGACGTTTGCGCGCCGCATCGAACAGTCCCTCGGCATTGAGCTTTTGCTTCAACGCCTCGAACTCCCGCTGGAGCCGCCCCACGCCGTCCTCCACCAGCGCGCGCACGACCAGCTGATACTGTCCGCGCGCCTCGTACACGCTGAGGTTGCCGAACGCCACGACCTGTTGCCCGTCGCGCAACCGCACCGTTTGGCGCAACGCGTCGCTGCGAAAGAGCACGCAGGCCAGCTGAGCCGTTGCGTCCTTGAGCGAGAAATACACGTGGCCACTCGCCTGCACACGCAGGTTCGAGACTTCCCCGCGCACCCAGCCCGGCCGCACGCCGCCCTCCAGAACCGTTTTGATCCTTCGGGTGAAGGCGCCGACCGTCTCGATCGCGTCTTCGCGGTCCAGGGTCACGGAGCGCGTCATGACAATTCGGAGACGGGAGCCACCGCGCGCTTGCGCGCGAGATGCTTGCGCAGCCATTGCGCGCCCACCCCGAGCGCCGTCATCACACTCAGGCCGAACAGCACCATCTTGCCACGACCGTTCAGCAGCGCGTCACCAAAGATGACAAACGCGGCCGCGTACGACCACGCCACCGCCAGCGAACAGATCAGGTAGATGCGCAACGGCACGTGCGCGAGGCCGAGCAGGTAACTCTGCACAAAAAACGGCGGCCCCGGTGTCACGCGCAGCAGGATGGCAATGTCCCATTGGTTGTCCGGGCCCACCCGTGGCAGGCGGTAACCCAGCCGCTGAACCAGCCGCTCCAGCACCGGATGCAGCAACCAGCGCGCAAGCACGTAGGATAGCGTGACGTTGACGAAGATGGCGGCACAGCTGAGCGCGATCACGACCGGTACGCCCAGCACCGGTGCAAAAATCGGCCCGGCACTCAACGTGAGCGGTGCCAGCGGAAACCCAAACGCCGGCAGGATCGCCATGGCCGAAAAAAATGCGAGCGGCCCGGCCTGCCGCACCGTCTCCAGGAACGTGTTGATCGCCGTGCGCCAGTCGTAGCCGCGCAGCAGGAAGAAACCGGCCACGCCGGCAACGACTGCCACTGCGACCAACTTGAGGAGCAACCCTCGATTCAGAACCGGCTTTCGACCGCCCATCGCCGCACGATGAGTGCGCCCCCCCGCAAGTTGAAGCCCGAAGTTTCGGGGAGAGGATTCACCACAAAGGCACAAAGAGCACGAAGGCCAGCGCCTGCGGCGAGTTTAAGTCGGAAGTTGATGCTGAAGTAGCGAGTAGCGAGTAGTGGGTAGCGAGCATCCCGGCACTCAATCCTTAAGCGCGAAGACGCGAAGCCGCTAAGGCCAGATGAAAGGTTCACCGCAGAGATCGCGGAGGACGCAAAGTCAGAGCGGAATGGTTGGAAAAGCAGGACTCCTGAACGGAAACCACAGGTTAGGCTCCGGATCTCCATCTCTCCTTGGCGCTACCTTCGCATCTTCGCGTCTTCGCGCATAATGCCTGAGGCGCGGGCAGAGAAAGGAGAAGGAACGGGCCGATCGCCTGCGGCGAGTTTAAGTCGGAAGTTGAGGTTTAAGGTGTAAGGCCAGCCGGATTGGGGCCGGCTGCAGCAGCGAGCAGGAACAAGCGAGGGAGAGCCCCGGACCGGCTTAATCTTCGCGCTGAACTTTGCGCCCTCGGCGTCTTCGCGCTTAGGGACTGGCGTCTGCGATGCTCGCTACCCGCTACGCGCTACTCCTGCCGAGTTCGGGCTCTGCGGTCTCCGCGTTCTCTGCGGTGAAAAAATTGACCTGTTTCGTGGTGCTGAGCGTCGGCCTTCGCGGCTCGGCGTCTTCGCGTTTAGCTCTGGGTGTCCGATCTACTCGCTACGCGCTACCCGCTACTCCTAGCGCAGCCCCTTACCCCTTAAACTTTAACTCCGAACTTAAACTCGCGAGCGGCGTTGCCGCAGGCGAATCGCTACTCGCTACTCGGCCGTCCTTCATGCTCTTGTCCCTCTGTGGTAAGTCCCATCCACGGCGGTGCAGCTTCAACGGTGCGAGTGCGGGTTGGCTTGGTGGCGGCGTTGGCGCTGCTCGCTTTGGTCACGTTGCCGCCTTTGTCCGCGAGCCGGCTTTACGTCTGGCCGTGGCGCGGTTGGACGCTGCTCGTCTGGGCGCTTCCCCTCGCCCTGCTTGTAGTCCGCAGCTGGAGACGCGGGCTGGGAGCGCCCACGCTCAGTGATCGGCTGATCCTCGGCGGCGGCGCGTTGCTGTCCGCAGCCGCCGTGACCTCCGCCAGCCTGAGCCCGTTTCGCGTGCTCAGCCTGCCGCACGTTTGGCCCACCTTGGGTGGCGTGACCCTGCTGCTGTGGTTGCGCGAGGTGCTGGCCGACGCCCCCGCGCGGACGCGCGCGCTCGCCGCCTCGCTGGTCGCGGTGGGCACGGCCCTGAGCCTCACCAGTCTGCTGCAATGGACCTGGACGCCCGGCTTTCAATGGGCGATGCGCAACGCGCACCCGTTCGGACATTCCAACTACACGGCTGGCGCCCTCGTGCTGCTGCTGCCGTGGCTGGCGTGGGGGACCGTGCGTTTGCCCGGCGCCTGGCGACTCGGCAGCGCGGTGGCGACCCTGGCCGGCCTGATCGTGCTGGCCTCGACCAGCAGTCGCGGCGGCGTGCTGGCCCTTGGCGCGGCGGGCGGTCTTGTTGGGCTGATCGCGCTGTTCCGTGGGCGTGGGTCGCCCGGCCGCAAGGCGCTGTTGCTCTTCGCCGGCCTCGGCCTCGTCAGCCTCGGCATCGCCAGCAACGAACGGTTGCGCGACCTCGTGGTGCACCGGCGCTGGAGCGATCACGCGCGCGAGAGCAACGTCCAGCGCACCGCGATGCTCGAGGCCGGGCAGCGGCTCGGTGCCCAACGCCCGCTGATCGGCTGGGGGCCGGGCACCGTGCCGATCAGCTACCCCAATGTGCGCGCGGAGTTGTCCGGTGGCGTGGATACGGTCCTGCAACTGCACAACACGCCCCTGCAACTTTGGGCCACGCTCGGCGCCGCCGGCGCGCTCGCCGCGGTGCTGCTGGGCGCCGGTTTGGTCGCCGCCCGCCCGTGGCGGCAACCGATCACCAGCGAAACAACCGCGGCAGCGGTCAGCCTCGGCGGTTACGCGCTCTTCGCGCTGACGGATCATCAACTCGACGTGCCGCTGATGAATGCCGTGGCCGCGGCCAATCTCGCGCTGCTCACGCGTCGGCGGAACGGCTCGCCCGCGTCGGCCTCGACGCCCAGCCTCCCCACGCGGGCGCTGCCCTCGCTCGTGCTGGCGGTCCTCGTCGCGGTGCCGCTCTGGCCCACGGTGCGCGACACGCTGGGACGACGGGCGTATTCAGTGGACGATTACGAGCGGGCGTCGGCGTGGATGCCGGCCGATCCGTACTACTGGCAGCAGGCGGCGTCCCGCGACCTCCTCGCGCGGCAGCGCGCCCGTTCGCCCGAGGAGGCCACGCGTCTGACCGCCGCCGCCCGCGCAGCGCTCGAACGCTCCCTGGCGACGTCCGCGCACACCGAATACGCACACTTCAACCTCGGCTGGCTGGCGCTGGAGCGCGGCGAACCGGCGGAAGCCGAGCGCCACTTCCGAGCGGCCGCAGCGCTCGCGCCCACCCGCGGCAATGTCTATCTGGGCCTCGGTTATGCCTTGCAGGTGCAAGGTCGGATCGACGCCGCCGTGCGCGCGTTCGCGCTGGAGTGGTTGAACGATCCGACGTCCGCGGCGTCTCCACTCTGGGCGGATCCGGACCTCGCCGAAACCCGCCGCGCTGTCCTCGCCGAACTCGCCCACCTGAGCGACGCCGCGGACGCCTCCTCCGCTGTCACGGACGCAGCCGCCCTGCGGTTGCGCATCGAGTGGATCCGTTGGTGGGCGCGCGACAATGACACACCCCCGACGCGAGCCCATTCGCAGGCGAGCGA